>NZ_JBYTEN010000006.1:0-175101 GCF_058790595.1 Sphingomonas sp. EU05-FHT14C10
GGCGCCAATCCCTCGCCAAAGGCGGCATGCGGGCCGGAGATGCAAACAAGCATCTCCGGCCCGCGCGATTCCGGGGGTGTGCAAAATGCCGCGAGGCCGCCCCAGCGACGCCGTTAATCTCTCTGACGGTAGCGTTAACATGGCATTCTCGCCCGGTTCAGAACGACTCAGGCATAAGCATTTTCGACAGCGGCGATCCGGAGCCTTTCCTCTTCACCGCCTGACAGGAGCGAAGAAGATGATGAAGATCTCCAAGCGTTTTGCAGCGGTAGCCCTGATCGGGGCGGTTCTGGGCGGGGGCATGGCGGCCACGCCTGCATCGGCCCACACCTCGATCGCGATCGGCTTCAATGCGGGCTTCGGCCCCGGCCCCTTCTTTCCCTATGGGCCGGGACCATACATCCCCGGGCCGCATTATGGACCCGGCCCCTTCGGACCCGGCCCGCACTATGGGCCCGGACCTTTCGGACCCGGCCCGCATTTCGGCCCCGGCCCTCGTCCCTTCGGGCCTGGACCTTTCGGTCCCGGACCGCGCCCGATCGGCCCGGTCGTCTATCGTTGAACTACCCTACGCATCGATCGGCCGGGAGCGCGTTCCATCGCCTGTCGGCCGATCGCTCATACGGCGATCGGAAAGCGCAGCAGCCGGTCGGAAAGCGGTACCAGTGCCTCCGCACCGACGCCTACAGCACGAATAATTTCGGGATGCCCTGCATCGAGCCCGCCGGTCAGCGCGCCGAAGGCCGGCAGGATCAGCTTGGCAGGTGTCGCGACGAAGCAGCGCCGCGCGACGTTGCGACCGCGATGATTGATGCGCAGCTTGGGATGGAAATGGCCTGACAGCTCGGGCCGCGCCTCGCCCGGCTCGGCCTCGTGGCGCAGCACCAGCCCGTCGACCATGGCCTCCACCATGATCTCGCCGCCGCAATCGTCGGCCAGCGCCGCATCATGATTGCCAGTGATCCAGACGAAGCGCAGCCGCGCCGTCAACCGGCCAAGCAGATCGCGCGCCGCACCGGGCAAGCGCGCGCTGCCGCCCGAATCGTGGAAGCTGTCGCCGAGGCACCAGATTTCGCGCGCATCGGTGGCCGCTGCCAGCGCCTCGAGATCGGCGAGCGTCGCGATCGAATCATAGGGCGGCAGCATTTGCCCGAAGCGCGCAAACCAGCTCGCCTTTTCGAGATGCAGATCGGCGACGAGCAAGGCACGCCGCGCGGGCCAGTAAAGCGCGCCCTGCGGCAGCGCGGCCAAATCATGCCCTGCGAACGAAAAGGGAACCATGCGCCGGGATTAGCGCGAAGCCGCTACCCGGCGCAATCGTGCCTATCGGCGGAAGGCGAACCGGGCGGTCGTGGCGATGGCGCGCGCATCGAGATCGTAGCTCCGGTAGAGATCGACGAGGTCGCCGGTCTGGCCGAAACGGTCGATGCCGAGCGGATGGATGCGCTGGCCGAGCACGCCGCCCAGCCAGGACAGCGCCGAGGGCG
This sequence comes from Sphingomonas sp. EU05-FHT14C10, assembly GCF_058790595.1. Lineage (NCBI taxonomy): Bacteria > Pseudomonadati > Pseudomonadota > Alphaproteobacteria > Sphingomonadales > Sphingomonadaceae > Sphingomonas > Sphingomonas sp. EU05-FHT14C10. Next base: position 1,488 of record NZ_JBYTEN010000006.1, read on the forward strand.
ATCCATCGAGTACCGTCACCACCCGGCCGTCGCGCCCCAGCGGGCGCAGCAGCGTTTCGACATGCGGCTCGGCCGGCGTCTCGCCCCGGATGCGGGCATGCTGCGCCTGGCTCCATTCGCGGTGGAGCAGGTCGGGCGAGGTGATCGCCAGCAGACCGAGGCCGGGATGATCCTCGCCGAGCGCCGTCCACGCCTCGATCGCCTCGGGCATGATCGCGCCCATATAGGCGATGGCCTGCGTCCCCTTCGGCTCCCTCAGCCAATAGCCGCCTTTCAGCGCCTCGGCCTTCCATGCCTCCCCGCGCCGTTCGGGCGCCGCGACGCTGCGTGTCGAAAGCCGCAGATAGACCGATCCGCCGTCATCGGCCTGCATGTGGCCGAAAGCCCATTCCATGCAGAGCGCAAGCTCATCGGCGGTGGCGGGCTCGAACGCCGTCAGCCCCGGCTGGCCCATGCCGATCAGCGGCGTGTTGATCGACTGGTGTGCGCCGCCTTCCGGCCCCAGCGTCAGCCCCGACGGCGTCGCGACGAGCAGGAAGCGCGCATCCTGATAGCAGCCATAGTTGAGCGCATCGAGGCCGCGCGCGATGAAGGGGTCATAGACAGTGCCGATCGGCAGCAACCGTGACCCGAAGAGCGGCGCCGACAGGCCCATCGCCGCCAGCATGAGGAAGAGATTGCTCTCGGCGATGCCGAGCTCGACATGCTGGCCCGCGCCGTGCGCGCCCCATTTCTGCACCGAGGGAATCTTTGCGGCCTGGAAGACGTCGGCCAGCTCCTGCCGGCGGAACAGGCCGCGCTGGTTTACCCAGGGGCCGAGATTGGTGGAGACGGTGACGTCGGGCGACGTCGTCACGATCTGCTCGGCGAGCGGGTGGCCGGACTTGGCGAGCTCCAGCAGGATCTTGCCGAACGCCATCTGCGTCGATTGCTCGCGCCCCGACGGCGCGGCGATCGCGGGAATCGGCGTTGCCGGCACGCGGGGCTCGGCGGGCTTGCGCGCGAAGGGCGCATCCTCTGCAAAGGCCTTCAGCTGGGCGGCGGCATTGGCGCCGAGCCCGCCATAAGGCTCCCATTCCGCGCCGGGGGCGATGCCCATGCTGTCGCGGAGACCCTCGATCTGGGTCTCGGTCATCAACCCGGCATGATTGTCCTTATGCCCGGCGAGCGCGAGGCCGTGCCCCTTGACGGTATAGGCGATGAACAGCGTCGGCCGTTCGTCCTGCGCCGCCGCGAAGGCCTCGATCAGCGTCTCGGGGCAATGGCCGCCGAGATTGGTCATCAGCTGCGCGAGCGCGGCATCGTCATAATCGTCGATCAGCGCGCGGGCGCGGGCGTCCTGCGCGAAATCGCGGTGCAGGCGCGCGCGCCAGGCCGCCCCGCCCTGATAGGTGAGCGCGGCGAATTCGGCATTGGGGCAATTGTCGATCCAGTCGCGCAGCGCGACGCCGCCGGGGCGCGCGAAGGCGGCCATCTGGCGCTTGCCATATTTGAGCGTGACGACGCGCCAGCCGCAGGTCTCGAAAATATCGTCGAAGCGACGGAACATGCGGTCCGCCGTCGTCGCGTCGAGGCTCTGGCGGTTATAGTCGACGATCCACCAGCAATTGCGGATGTCGTGCTTATAGGCCTCGATCAGGCATTCGTAGATATTGCCTTCGTCGAGCTCGGCATCGCCGAGCAGCGCGATCATCCGCCCCGCCTCGCCTTCCGAAAGACGGCCATGCGCGATGAGATAATCCTGCACGAGGCTGGCGAAGGCCGTGATCGCGACGCCGAGGCCGACCGAACCCGTGGAGAAATCGACGGGAATATAGTCCTTGGTGCGGCTGGGATAGCTTTGCATCCCGCCCAGCCCGCGAAAGCGCCGGAGCTGATCGAGGGTCTGCTGGCCGAGCATATAGTGGATGGCGTGGAGCAACGGCCCGGCATGCGGCTTCACCGCCACCTTGTCCTGCGGGCGGAGCGCGGTGAAATAGAGCGCCGCCATGATCGTCGACATCGACGCGCACGATGCCTGGTGCCCGCCGACCTTCAGCCCGTCGCGGCTTTCGCGGAGGTGATTGGCGTTGTGGATCGTCCATGCGGACAGCCAGCGCAGCCGCGCGTCGAGCATTTCGACGGCCGTCGCCGCGGCCAGCCCTTCATTCCCTACCGTCCGGACCATGCCGGATTCTCCTTGCACTTAATTCGAGTCGCTGGCCGGTCCGCCTAGAAGCGGCCGGCAGTCGCGGCAACCGGACAATAACAGACCGCTCAGTGGCGCACAGGCTCCAGCGCGATCCGGTAGACCAGCGCATATTGGCCGGCGGGTTTGGCGCCGATCCGCACATGCAGCCCGTCGCTCGCCTGCGTAAAGCCGGTCACCGGGGCTTCGCCGAGGATCGAGACGCCGCGCACCACCAGCCCCGATCTGGCGCCAAGCGAGCGGATCACCGCCTCGCCGCCCGCCGAGGGTTTCATCTGGATCGCGTAGAGGACGCCGTCCTTCGCGGTGAAGCGGAAATCCCCGGTGCTCCACTCGGTCGCCTTGGTATCGTTGAACGATCCGCCGACGACGTTGTTCGGCCCTTCGCCATAGACCAGCCAGGGCGTCGATCCGTAGATCGCCTCGCCATTGACCTTGAGCCAGCCGCCGACCGAGAGCAGGATCTGCTGCACTTCGTCGGGGATCGTGCCGTCGGCGCGCGGGCCGACATTGAGCAGCAGATTGCCGTTCTTGCTGACGATATCGACGAGCTGGTGGACGATGAAATCGGGGGATTTATATTCGTCCTTCGCGAGATAGCCCCACGACTTGTTGCTGATCGAGGTATCGGTCTGCCAATGCAGCGGCCTGATCTCGCCAAGCTGGCCGCGCTCCAGATCGAGCACCGCCGAATGCGGGCTCATCGCGTGATATTTGTAATTGATGATGCCGATCCCGCCGCCCTTTTCGAGCGTGCGATTATAATAATAAGCGGCGAAGCGGGCGACGTCGTCGCGCAGGCTGGGTTGACCGTTCCACCAGTCGAAATACATGATCTCAGGCTTGTACTTCTCGACGATCTCGACCGATCGCGCCAGCCAGTCGTCGGCGAACGCCTTCGAGACATAGGTGAAATCGTTATAGACCGAGTCATCGGTCTCGGCCTCCAGCCAGGCATGGGCCGGGCCGTAAAGCTCGGCATTGGCCGGATCGTTCACATCAGAGCGGAACTGGCGCCCGCCGCCCATGAAGAAATTATGCTCGATGCGGTGAGTGGAGGCGCCGAAATGCATACCTTCAGCGCGCACTGCCGCCGCCAGCTCGCCGCCCGTGTCGCGCTTCGGCCCCTTCTTGACCACGGTCCAGTCCGAAAGCGCGCTGTCATACATGGCGAAGCCGTCATGATGCTCCAATACCGGGACGACATATTGCGCGCCGGCCTGCTTGAAGAGATGCGCCCATGCCTTCGCATCGAAGCGCTCGGCCTTGAACATCGGGACGAAGTCCTTGTAGCCGAACTTGTCCTGCGTGCCGTAGGTCTCGACATGATGTTTGAAGATGTCGGTCCCCTGCACATACATCTGCCGGGGGTACCAGGTGTTGCCATAGGCGGGCACAGCATAGACACCCCAATGGATGAAGATGCCGAACTTGGCATCCTTGAACCATTGCGGAATCTCGTAACCGTTGAGCGATTCATAATCGCCGCGGAACGGCCCGGCCTTGATCTCCTTGTCCATCGTCGCGAGCAGCGCCTTGCGCGGCGCGTCGAACGCCTTGCTCGCCTCGCTCCACTGCTTGACGAACAGCGTGGGGTCGGCCCCGGCGGTCGGCGCGAAGGGGTCCTGCGCCGCCGCCGCCCCGGCGACCGAGGCAGCGCCCAGCAGCATCAGCGCGCGCATCACCGTCGCGATCTTCATTTCGCCTTGCCTCGCAATTGTTCGAAGGTCGCATTGCCGATCGGATAATCGGCCCAGGATCCGAAATCGAAGTGCCACCATTCCTCGGGATAGACGGCGAAGCCGTTGCCCTCCATCGCCGAGCGCAGCACCTCGCGCAGCCAGCGCTCGTGATCGGTGCCGCCGACATAGTTGGAATAGGAGCGATCGGAGAATTCGTCGTAGCGCCCGGTCATCTCCACGGCCTTGCCCGTCGCCAGCGCATAGAGCGTCAGATCGACCGCCGCGCCGCGATTGTGGCGCGATCCCTGCGACGGATCGGCGACGAACTGATGGCGATCGGGCGGCGTCGCATCCCAGAAGATCTTTGTGACGTACCACGGCCGGTAAGCGTCGTGGATCAGCAGGCCGTAGCCGCGGGCGTGGAGCGCGGCGCTCGCCCTGGCGACGGACTCCGCCGCCGGCTTCTGCATGAAGGCACCCGAGCTTTCATAAACGGGGACGCCGAGGAAATTGGTATCCATCGCATAGCGTATCTCGAGCTTGATCGAGGGATCGAGCACATCGAGCGCGACGAGATCCGACTTGCGCGGCTTGGGCGCCTCGGCCGGCGGGCTGGCGGCAAGCGCTGTCTTGCGCAGCGTGCTGATGTCGCCATTGACGCCCTGCCGGACGAGGGCCTGTGCCTCCGCCCCGAAATCGCGGCGCGGCCAGACGATGCCGTTGAACGAAACGGCCGTGGCCCGGCCACTCGCATCGCGCTCGAAATGAAGGCTTTCGAGCGGATAGAGACCGCGGTCCTTGGGGAAGGCGTAATCATCCGCGTCGATGCGATCGAGCGGACGGTAATCGACCCATTCGATGCGGATGAAAGGCCGGCCGTCGCGCTCGTAGATGCGCAGAACATTGTACGGCCAGCCATATTCGCCGACGAGGGCGGCGAAATCGGGCGCGGGCAGCGGCGGTTCCGCCTGCACGGCGCGCGTGTAGCGGACGCCGGCAAGATCGATCCAGCTACCATCGGGCGCGAAGGCGATGCGATCGTCGAGCGTCTGGGCGTCCTCGATCAGATATTTGTCGCCCTGCTTACGGATCATGCCCGCAATCTCGGGGCCGTCGACCGCCAGCTGCGCCTGATAGATGCGCGCGCCGACGCTGGCCTTGCCGTTGCTGTACCAGCCCGAAAGCCGCTTCGCCTCATCGCCTGTAACGGGCGTGCTGCGCGCATAAGCCGGGATCGCCGCGCCTCCGCGCGCGGCGGCCCAGGCCTTCAGCGCATAACGAGCAAGCTTGCCGGCGGTGACGCCCGAATCGACGGTGCTGAACACGACCACGCCGATGCCCGCATCGGGCAGCAGCCTCAGCTCGGTCGAGAAACCATAGACCGCGCCCGAATGGCCGACCATGCGCTGACCGTCGAGATCGGTGACGATGAAGCCGAGGCCGAAGCTGCGCGGGCCATTATTGGTCGGATATTGGACGCGCCACATCTCCTCGACCGTCGCGGGCTTGAGCAGCGCCTGGCCATGATCGAGCATCGCGACGGCGAAGCGGCCGAGATCGCCGGTGGTGGTGTAGAGATTGCCGGCGGCAGGCGTGCCGAGATCGAAGGGCGGCGCGGGAAAGCGCGGCCCATCGAACGACGCCATTTCGCTATACGCCAGCCGGTCTTTCACCGGGGGCAGCGTCATGCTGCTCGCCTTCATGCCGAGCGGCACGAGGATCAGCTCGTTCAGCGCCTGCTCGTAAGGCTTGCCCGTCACCGCTGCGAGCACCTCGCCCACCACGGCCAACCCAGCGTTCGAATATTTGGTCAGCGTGCCCGGCTTAGCGACCAGAGTCGTGTCGTTGAGGCTGAGGACGGTATCGGCCTGCCCCTTGGCGTCGGCATCGAAATAATGGCCGCGCGGCGGCTCGCGCACCAGCCCGCTGCGATGCGTCATCAGCTGGCGGAGCGTGATCTCGCCGCCGAACGGATTATGCGGATGGAAGCTGGGCAGATAGCGCGTCACCGGCGCATCGAGATCGAGCTTGCCGGCCTCGACCAGCCGCATGATCGCGGTGTCGGTCAGCAGTTTTGAAACCGATCCGGCGCGGTAGACGGTATCGGGTCCGGCGGGCTGGCTGCGCCCGGCATCGGCAAACCCCCACGCGCCCGACCAGACGACGCCGCCCTTGTCGACCAGCGCGATCGCGATCGAGGGAATCTTCTCATTCTCGATTTCCCATTTCGCCGCGCCCGCAATGGCATCGGCCGGCGGAGCCGGCGCCGCTGCTGCGGGGACCGCGAGGATCAGCCCGATCAGGAAGAGCGAAGCGAGATAGAGCCGGCGAGTCATCGCAAATCCAGTCCTTCAGAAGAAAGTGGCGATCGCATCGACGACGAGTCCGTCGTCGTCGACCTCGAACAGCGTCCGCCATTTGTCGAAGGTCGTGCAAGGGTGCGATACGCCGAAACCAACCTGATCGCCGATACCGAGCGACGTCGCACCGCGCACCGCGACATGCGCATGCTGATCGGACAGCCGTTCGACCGCGAAGGTGCCGGACGCGACGCGTTCGATCGCGCCGCTCAGGCGTGGCCGCGCCAGGATGATCTCGGGCATGTGCGCATCGTAGGAAATATCGCGCTTGCCCAGATTGGCGAACATCCAGCCGGGCTCGGGCCAGGACTGGATTTCGGCCCAGACCTCGAGCGCATTGTGCAGCCGGCCTTCGATCCCGCCCTCGCCATTGCGTTCGAGGAGGCGTTCGAAAGCCAGCTCATACTGGATGGAATCATGGCTGATGTAGCAGCCGCTGCGCAGCACCACGAGCGGATCGGAGCCGATCCGGGCGGCCTTGAAGCGACGCGCGACCATATCGAAGAAGCGCGATCCGCCCGCCGTCAGCATGACCGGACGGGTGGGATCGAACAGCTTTTCGGCCGCGATCATCTCGGCCGCGCGCACGGTTTCGAGAAGCAGCGCATCGACATTGGGTTCCATGCCGGCATCGGTGCCGCCCGCCACGATCCCCTCGAAGGTCGCGACGCCGACGATGCTGAGCTCGCTGCGCCGCGCCGCCGCACGCGCCAGCGCAAGCGCCGTATCCGCGCCGCGCACGCCGGTGCGACCACCCGCGACGCCGATCTCGACGAGCACCGGGATCGGGCGGCCGAGCCCGGCAAGCTGCGCGGCGTCGGCCAGCAGTTCCGCCCCGGCGAGCGAATCGATGAAGAGGATGACCTCGAAATCCGGATCCGCTTCCATCTCCCGCGCCAGCCAGGCCGCGGCTTCGGCCGAGGCGATCTGGTTGGAGAAGATGATGCGCGGCACGCCGAAACGGCGATAGAGGCGGAGATGCGCCATGGTCGCGCACGACAGCCCCCAGGCGCCGTCGCGGAGCTGGCGATCGAAGATCTGGGGGGCCATCGTCGTCTTGCCATGCGGGCACAGCGCCACGCCGAAGCGTTCCGCGAAGCGCTGCATCCACGCAGCATTATTCTCGATGACAGAGCGGCGCAGTACCGCCGCCGGCAGCTGGAGATCGCTGTGCAGGCGCCAGCCCGCGCCCGCGATGTCGCCCAGCTTCATGCCTTCGGACCGGGATGGCAGGCCCTTGTCGCCGGCCCCGATACGCATCTCACTTATGGACTGGAGCTTCAGCAAGGCATCCCCTCGACCTGCGCCGGCATCTCCGTTCGGGAGAATACCGACGCAGGCTTCACATTTTTCTGGCTGGTTCAGAAGTTGAAGCGGACGCCCGCCGTATATTGGCGACCGATGACGTCGTAGAGCTGACGCGCGGTCTGGAACTGATAGCCGGTGAAGGGAGGATCCTTGTCGAAGGCGTTGAGGATCGTTCCGAAGAGCGCGACCTTTCCGCCGCTCGTCGTCTTGAACAGCGTGAATTCACCCGACAGATCGACATAGAAGCGCCCGCTGACATTATTCCAGTCGAGCGTCACGTCGTCCCGCGTGATCACGCCGCCGCCGACATAACGACCGGTCACGCCGAAACGATAGTTGTCGGTCGAATAGTTCACGCTGACATTGGCGCGCCAGTGCGGCGTACCGCCAGGGCCGTCGAGCACGGGCTGATCGGTATTGCCCGCGAACTTGGTGACGTCGCCATTCTGGCCGACCAGGTTGAGCTTGTTGACGTAGCTGGTCAGCCCGCGGAAATCGAGCATGCCGTTGCCGATCGGCAGGCGATAGGCGACTTCCACGTCGATGCCGTTGGTGATGATCTTCTGGAAGTTGACCGGCGCGAGCAGGATGTTCGAGATGCGGCCGTCCGAACCGCGCTGGACTAGCAGGCAGCTCGCCGCGTCGCCCCCATTGCACCGCGTGACGATCGTCTGCGCGGTGAGCGAGGCGATCGCGCCCTTCACCTTGATGTCGTAATAGTCGATCGAAATGCTGAGGCGCGGGGCGAAGGACGGGGTGAGGACGACGCCAGCGGTCAGCGTGTCGGCCTTTTCGGGCTTCAGATAGGGATTGCCGCCGGTCGTCTGGCTGACCGTGTAGGTGGCGTTGGTCTTGGTATCCGTGATGCCGCCGATCAGCGTCTGGCCAGCCGCGAACAGCTCGTTGATGTTAGGCGCGCGGATGTCGCGCGACCGGGTGGCGCGGAAACGGATGCTGTCGTTGAGCGTGTAGTTGACGCCTGCCTTCCACGTCTCGACGGTGCCCGAGGTGCGATAATCAGTGACGCGGCCGCCGAGATCGATTTCGAGATTCTTCGCCCAGCTCTCATCCTTGGCGAGCGGGACGACGACTTCCGCGAAACCTTCCTTGACGACTTCGTGCGCCGAATAGGGTTTGACGTTGCCGACGCGAAACAGGCTCTTGTTGGGGGTGGCCGAGATGGGATCGGACGTCACGTCGACGTTGAGGCGACGATATTCGCCGCCGAACGCGACCGAGACAGGGCCGGCCCAGGTGGAGAACGGCTCGCCGCGAACCACGAGGTCCGCTACCGTCTGCGCCTGACGCCAGTCACGCACTGAGGTGCCGGTGATATAGTCGATCGCCTGCGAAGAGGGCGACCCTACGCCGAACAGGTTGAGGGGGACGCAGCCATTGGTCGGATCGGTAAGCGTCGAGCGGCAAACGACGCTGCCCGTCGCGGGATTGACCACGGCATCGATCGCGAGCAGGCGATTGGCCTTGATCACGTCGTCCGTGAACAGCGTCAGCGTGCGCGTCTTGCCATAGGAGACGGAAGCGTCGAAGGTCCAGCTATCGACAATCCCGCCCTTCAGGCCGCCCATCGCCTGCCAAGTATGCGCCTTCTGCTTGATGCGGCCGACACCATAATCCTCGAGGCTGCGGCCGAAGGTGAAGCTGCTTTCTCCCGCAGCCGCCAGCGCGGAGCGCAGCGATGCAGGCAGATAGGCGTTGTCGGCCTTGATCGTGAACACGTCATCGGCCGGGATCGAGCGCTCGTTGAGCCTTGAACGGGCATAGGTGAAGCTCGCATAGGCGGTCAGCGCATCAGTCAGCTCATAGTTGACGCCGGCATAGGCGCTCTGCCGCTTGGTCGGCGCGACGAGCACATAGGGCGAGGCGAGTTCGTCGCCGTCGCCACCGTCCATCGTGTTGTCTTCGGTCAGATAGGCGCCATAGCGGAAAGGCATCGGCGACCCGTTGGCGCCGAACTGGATTCCGCTCAGCACACCCGAGGTGATGACGCCGCCGGGCGCGGCATAGGAAGCCCGCGCATCGTTGACGTGGACGAGAAACGGCTGTGACGGATCGGTCTCGTTCGCGGGATTGATGATCAGCGACCGGTTGCCCGCCCATTTGCGCTTGCTGGCGTCCTTGATGCCGCTGTTCTGCGCCGATTCGACGCCGACGAGCAAATGGCCGCGGCCTTCGGCGAACTTGGTGCCGAAGGCGAAGGAAGCGAGGTAATTGCGGTTGTCGTTATGATCGGTGATGCCGCCCTGGATGCTGCCGCGCAGCCCGTTGAACGTGTTGTCGAGCTTGAAGTTGACCACGCCCGCCACGGCGTCCGAACCATAGGCGGCGGATGCGCCGCCGGTCACCACGTCGACGCTGCCGATCAGCGCCTGGGGAATGAGGTTGGTGTTGATGACGCCTTCGGGCGTGGTCGGCACATAGCGCTTGCCGTCGATCACGGTCAGCGTGCGCAGATAGCCGAGGCCGCGCAGATCCATGTAGTTGCCGCCGGCGAGCTTGGAGAGGTTGCTGACCGAGGACGGCGTAATGCTGGGCTTCAGCGCCGGCAGCTGGTTGAGCGCATCGGCGACGTTGACCGCGCCGACGCGCAATATGTCGGCCGAGGTCACGTTGGTAATCGGGGTCGCCGAGACGAAGCCCGGGCGCGCAATCTGCGATCCGGTGACGATGATGTCGCCGCCCTCGCCGGGGTTGCCATTATTGTCGGCGGGCGCCGTCTGCTGCGCATGCAGCGGCGAAACGCCGACAAGCGCCGCAAGCGCGACCGCGAGCATCGCCTGGCCCGAACGGGCATGGACTGTCGTCGAACAGAGATTGTTACGCATACGGCGGAGGAACCGCGCTTCCCGATATGCACTTGCCATGATGCTTGCCCCTTTATCGATATGGTATCGTGAGTTTTTTGCGGTCCGATCACCGCGTCGCAAAATAATCGAACAGGCTTCGGCTGATCTCCGCGATCGCGCGTTCGCGCTGCGGGCCGGGCAGGCTGCTGCTCTTGGTATAGACCGCGATCAGCAGATGGCCGCGCCCGCCGGGCAATGTGATCATGCCGACGTCATTGAGCGCACCGCCGAGTGTTCCGGTCTTGTGCGCGACGATTGTTCCCTGCGGCAAAAGCCCCTTCAGCCGCGCCTGCCCCGTCTCGCAGCGTTCCATCACGCCGATCAGGAAGGTGCGGCTTTCGGGCTTGAGCAATGGCCCGGCGAGCAGCTTGGCGAGCAGATCGACCATTGCGGTCGGCGCGCTCGTGTCGCGCGGGTCTTTCTCGAAAGCGGCGCTGGCCGAATAGGCGACTTTCTCGATGTCGGCGTCGCTCAGCCCGCGCGCCATGAACTGCCTGGCGAAGGGCGAGCCTTCGGGCGTCCCGTAAAAGTCGTTGAGCACGTCGTTGACGCTGCGATCGACCTGCATATCGGCAATGCCGCTCGCACGCAGCCAAGCCGTCACCGCCGCCGGTCCGCCGGCGAGCGTGAGCATCTTGTCGGTCGCGGTATTGTTGCTCTGGGTGAGCATCAATTCCATCAGGTTGGCGACCGAGAGGGTGATGCCGGGATGGATGAGGTGATCGGCGACTTCGCCGGTCTGGTCGAAATCGCGCTGGGTGACGCTGACCATCTGGTCGAGGCTCACCTGCCCCTTGTCGACCCGCGTCAGCAGCGTACCGGCAATGGCGACCTTGTAGGTGCTTGCCATCGGGAAGCGCTCGCCCCCCGCGACCGCGCCGCTCTCACCCGTCTCGACGAGACGGAAGGCCACGCCCACGCGACCTTGGATCTGTTTTTCCAAAGTGAGAATCTGCGCTGACACCGCCTGCTGCACCGAAGCCGCCACCGGCCGGGCAGGAACGGCGGCTGGAAGCTGCGCCGGTTGCGCGGCAACGGACGAAGCGGCGAATAATGCCGCCAAAGCCAGTCCGGCCCCGAGTCTTGACATATGGCCAACACCCCCCCTCTTTGGCGACCGGATCATTTTCCATGCCGCATTAATTTCTCTATATGGAAACATATTTGCAGCGCAACATGAATCTGTCAAAAAATGCGCTCATCAGGAGCTTTTTCGCCGCACGGCAAATGTGCTAGGAAATATCGGATGTCAGCGAATATGAGCCTGGGCGCGATCGTGAAGCGCATCCGCAGGGACCGGCAATGGACGCTCGCGGAAATGAGCGACGTTTGCGGTATCCCTCTCTCCACCCTCTCGAAGATCGAGAATGACAAGCTCACTCTCACTTACGATCGGCTGCAGCAGCTCAGTCGTTCGCTAGGAATAGGGCTTGCCGAGCTTTTCTCCGAAGGCGAGCAGAATGACGCCGTCGTCACCGCGCGCCGCAGTATCGCGCGCCTCGACGAGTCGGTGCGCGTCGAGACGCGCAACTATGTCTATAATTATTTGTGCAGCGACCTGCGCAAACGGCGGATGATCCCCATCCACGTGAAGGTCACCGCCAAGTCGCTCGACGAGTTCGGCGACCTTGTCCGTCACGGCGGCGAGGAATTCGCCTTCGTCGTCGAAGGCGCGGTCGTCTTCCATTCGGAATTCTATGCGCCCGTCACGCTCAACAAGGGCGAAGGCGTCTATATCGACAGCAATATGGGCCATGCCTATGTCGTCGCCCCCGGCTTCGAGCAGGCGACCATCCTGTCGGTCTGTGCGTCGGCCGACGAAAATCTGCAGCAGCATCTGATCGCCGAGGCCGAAGGCCGCATCGCGGAGCAGGCGCTGTCCTGACCGGCGTGTCACGCCTGATGTGAAAGCGGCGCCCGATCCAGCTTTGCTGGATCAGGCTTAAGCCAGACAGGCGTCGATCAGCCTTTCGAACCCCGCCGCGACGCGGAAGGGATCGGCCGCGGGCAGGCCGGTCTGCTTCTCGGCGGCGGCCAGTGCCTCGTCCGCCTCGCTCAGGCTCATGCCTGCGGTGTTGAGGCTGATCCCCGCACAGCGCACATTCGGATTGGTCAGCCGCGCCAGCGACAGATAGAGCGCGATGACTTCGGGCAGCGGCGGAATGGGGAAGCCCTTGAGCCCGCGAATCTCGGTCCGGCGCGGATCGTGGCACAGTACGATCACATCGGGCTGGCTGCCGTGGAGCAGGCCTAGCGTTACCGCCGCGAACGAGGGGTGAAGCAGCGATCCCTGCCCTTCGACGAGATCCCAGTGATCGGGCGCCGCCGCCGGCGAAAGCTGCTCCGCCGCGCCCGAGATGAAATCGCTGACCACCGCGTCGATCGGAATGCCGCTGCCGCTGATCATGATCCCGGTCTGCCCGGTGGCACGATAGGTCGCGTCGATGCCGCGATTGGCGAAGCCGCGCGCCAGCGAGAGCGCGGTATATTTCTTGCCGAGCGCGCAATCGGTGCCGACGGTCAGCAGGCGGCGGCCGCTGCGCCGTTCGCCGGTGCCGACGGGCAGGTCGGCGGGCGGGATGCGGATATCGATCAGCCGCCGGCCGAGCCGATCGGCCGCGGCCTTGAGCACGGGCACATCGCCAAGCCGGCGATGCATCCCGCTGACGATGTCGAGCCCGGCCTCCAGCGCGGCGACGAGCGACGGAACCCAGGCGTCGGGGATGAAGCCGCCGCTGTTGACCACGCCGATGATGATCGAGCGCGCGCCGGCCTTGGCGGCTTCGGCGGGCGACATCTGCTGGAGGCCCGTCGTCACCGTCGCGCCGGGAAGCGCCAGTTCGCCCACGCATTGTTCGGGCGCCCAGTCGCGCAGGCCGAAGGCCGTCTTGGCATAAGTCGGGTCCGCGACGTCGCCGATGAAGAGAAGATAGGGCTGGGGCAGTTCGATCGGCATCAGAGGGCCGCTCCTTGCATCAGAGTGGAGCCCCAGACCGCGTCGGGGCAATCGATAAGACCGTCGCTGTAGCGGACGGAGGGTTCGCGATCGCGCGCGAGCAGCAGCGGCCCGTCGAGATCGACGACGTCGCAAAGCTGGCCGACGACGAAGGACGGCGCCATGGCAAGCGAGGTGCCGACCATGTTGCCGACCATCACGCGCAGATCCATGTCACGCGCGGCATTGGCCATCGCCAGCCCCTCCGTCAGCCCGCCGCACTTGTCGAGCTTGATATTGACGACGTCATAGCGCCCCTTGAGGGCGGCGAGATCGTCGAGCGTCTGCACGCTTTCGTCGGCCGCGATCGGAATGGGCGAGCCCAGCCCGGCAAGCGACGCATCGGCGCCCACCGGCACCGGCTGCTCGATCAGCGCGACGCCGGCCTCGACCAGCGCCGGCAAGAGATCGATCAGCTTCTGCCGGTCGAGCCCCTGATTGGCGTCGACGCCGATCCACGCATCGGGCCGCACCGCGCGCACGGCGCGGACGCGATCGGCATCCAGCCCGTCGCCGATCAGCTTGATCTTCAGCGAGCGCGCGCCGGTATAGCCGACGGCATCGCGCGCCATCACCTCGGGCGTGTCGCCGCCGATCGTCCAGGTGCTGAGCAACGGGCGCGGCGTAGCCAGCCCCGCAAGCTTCCACACGGGCACGCCTGCACGGTGCGATTCGAGCTCCCAATAGGCGCAGTCGAGCGCGTTGCGCGCGCCGCCTGCCGGGAGCAGCGTCTGCAGGTCGCCGCGTTCCGCGCCGGCCTCGATCGCATCGCGGACGGCCTCGATCTGCGCCGCCATGCTCTCGGCGGTCTCGCTGCGATAATAGACGCCCTGCGCCTCGCCGCGCCCGCGATGTTCGCCGTCGTCGATCGTCACGAACACGCCGCGCGATTCGGCGAAGACATTGCCCGCGATGCGGAAGGGCTTGGCCAGCGGCCATGCCTCGATCGCGACGTGAAGCGACAGCCGGCTCATGACGAGGCCTTCGCGCACATGCCGCGCAGGACCCGGCCCGGGCGCTCAGCGGTGGGCTTGCCCTGATCGAGCACGACCTTGCCGTTGACGATCACATAGTCGACGCCTTCGGCGGGAACGAAGGGATGATCCCACGTCGCCTTGTCGTCGAGCCGGTCGTAGTTGAAGACGGTGATATCGGCGACGAGGCCGGTGCGCAGCACGCCGCGATCACTGATCCCCAGCCGGTTGGCGGGCCAGGAAGTCAGCTTGCGCACCGCATCCTCGAGCGTCAGCACGTGGCGGCGCTTCACATATTCGGCGATGATGCGCGGGAAGGTGCCGTAGGCGCGCGGATGGACCAGGCCCAGCTCCTCCATCTCGCCGAGCTTGACCGATGCGGCGGAATCGCTGCCGATCCCGACCCACGGCTCCTTGATCGCCGCCGTCACGTCGCGCTCGTCCATCATCATGAACAGCGACATCGCGCGGTGGGGCATCGCGTCGATCACGATATCATAAGCGACATCGACGGGATCGCGGTGCAGCGTGTCGGCGATCGCCTGGATCGACTTATACTGATACTGGTCCCATTTCGGGCTGTAGGCGTTGGCGAGGATGATATGATCCCAGCCGCCCGATGCCTCGACGAGGTTCGACCAGCCGGGCTGCGACCCCGCCTTCACTTCCTGCTTCAGCCGGGCGCGGATCGCGGGATCCTTCAGCCGTTCGATCGCCTTCGCCTCGCCATCCTCATAGACCCAGTTGGGCACGGTGATGCTGAGCCCGGTTCCCGCACCGACATAGGGATAGAGATCGGCTGCGACGTCGACGCCGCGGTCGCGCGCATCCTGGATCAGCTTCAGCGCCTGCGGCATCAGCTTGCCCCACTCCGGCGCATAGGCCGCCTTCAGATGGAATATCTCCACCTTCACATGCGCTTTCTCGCCGATCTCGATCGCCTCGCGGATCGCATCGAGCAGCTTGCCGCTCTCGTCGCGCATATGCGTGGCATAGATGCCGTTGCACGGCGCTGAAGCACCGACGACCTGGATCAGGTCCTGCGTCGTCTGGAAGGAATCAGGCGGATAGATGAGCGCGGACGTGACGCCGATCGCGCCGGCGTTCATCGCGGTGCGGATCTTGTCCTGCATCGCCGCGATCTGCGCCGAGGTCGGCGTGCCCGCCTTGTCGCCCATCACTTCGACGCGCGATTGCGACGCGCTGTAGTAAGTCGCGAAATTGACCGCGATGCCCTGTGTCTCGAGGCGCTTGAAATAGTCGACAATCTGGTTGGCGGGAACGGAAGTGCCCCCTTCCCCGTCGATCACGGTCGTCAGCCCCTGACGCAACTTGCTTTCCGCGAGGCCGTTCTTGAGCAGCACATCGTTCGACTGGTCCATCATGTCGATCCAGCCGGGCGACACATAGTCGCCGGTGGCGTCGATCTCGCGCGCTCCCCGGCCGGTGATCTTGCCGATTGCGGCGATGCGGCCATTCTTCACCGCAACGTCGGCACGCACCCAGGGATTGCCTGCGCCGTCGAGCACGCGCCCGTTGCGGATCACCAGATCATAGTCGGGGGCGCTGGTCTGCGCGTCGGCGACCGGCGCGACCGCGACGATGCCCGCCAGCGCGGCGCCGGCCATCAGCAGGGACTTGATCATGCGTGCGACTCCCTATTTTCGGTTTCGGCGGGGCGGCGCAGCAGCCGCCCGACGCCGATCGTGATCAGCGGCAGGATGAAGATGGCGAGAACGAGATAGGCGAGCAGCCGGTAGCCCTTCGCGATCAGCTCGACGAGGCCGACCGCCTGCGCCACGCCCATCGAGAAGGCGAGCAGCAATATGGTGACGATGAAGCGCAGGCGCGGCGTATCGAGCCCGCCGCGTCCCTTGCGATGCGCCACGACGCGTTCGTTGATCGCATGGACGTTGCCGACGCTGCATTCGAGGAGCGCGGCGAAGATCATCGCCTGGAAGATCCAGTGGAAGATCGGGAAATCGAGCTGGCGCAGGAGGAAATCCGACGGCAGCGCCTGATCGGCGACCTGCGTGCCATAGGCCGACAGGCAGATGAAGAAGACCAGCGCCGGCAGCATCGCGAGCGGGCCGGAGATCAGCCCCGAGATCACCGCCTCGCGCCGCGTGCTCTGGTGCCGGAGCGCGGGGAGGACGAGCACCGCGCCGATCACATTGTAACTGGCATAGGTGATGCCGCCCGTCACCCAGCCGGTCGCGGGGCCGGAGTGCGTAAAGGCATCGCCGATCTTCCCGCCGAAACGCATCAGGCACAGCAGCAGGAAGATCGCATAGGTGCCGTAGAGCAACACCGAGACATATTTGAACAGCCCTTCGACCCAGCCATTGCCCTGCGCGGTGACGATCAAGATGCCGACGACGAGAAGTAGCGTGCCGCCTATCGCCGGCCAGCCGAACAGCGCAGCGCCGATCGCCCCTGCCGCTGCGCCGAATACCGAGAGGGTAACGACAGTGTAGAGGATGAGCAGCGCTTCGAAAGAGAAGGCGAAGCGGCCGAGCAGCGCGCGGAAGAACGCCTGATAGGTGCCCGCGCGCACCGCCTGCGCGAAGAGGAAGGTCAGCGCGCAGATGCCGCTCCAGATCGCCGCCGCAAGCAGCATCGCGCCGACGCCGCCGACCGCGCCGCTGGGCAGGAAGAATTCGACAAGCTCGCGCCCCGTCGCATAACCGCCGCCGATCACCACGGCCTTGAAGGCAAGGCCGGGGAGCAGCAGCCGGTTGATCCATTCGCGCTTCATAGGACTGCCTCCGCATGAAAGCGCGCCGGGCTGACCGCCCGCGCTTCGACGCCTTCGGCCAAAAGATCGTCAGGGATCGGCAGATCGAAGAGCAGGGCCGCGCCGAGCGCAGCGGCGGCGGGCGCCATCTGGATGCCATAGCCGCCCTGCCCCGCGAACCAGAAGAAGCCCGGCGCATCGGGATCCGCGCCGATCACCGGCGCGCGATCGGGCGCGAAGGTGCGCAGTCCCGCCCAGCTATGCGAAATCCGCCGCACCGGAATGTCGACGAGCGTTTCGAACCGATCGACGCCGATCGCGATGTCGAGCTCCTCCGGCTGCGCGTCGGAGGGAACATCCTCGGTTTCGTCGGCGGGCGAGACGAGCAGCTTGCCGGCCTCGGGGCGGAAGTAGAGGCTCTCCTGCACGGTCATCACGAAGGGCCAATCGGCGGTCGCCATCCCCTCGGGCGGATCGACGAGCAGCATCGTGCGACGCAGCGGCTTCAGCCCGACCGGGCGCGCGCCGAACAGCGCGGCGACTTCGTCGCCCCACGCGCCGGCGGCGTCGACCACCCATTCGGCCTCGATCCTCGACCCATCCGAGCAGGCGACCTGCCAGAGCCCGGCGACGCGATCCGCGCCGATCACCCGGCAATCGAACAAGGTCCGGGCGCCGCGCGCGCGCGCCATGCGCAAATAGCTCTGGTGGAGCAGATCGACGTCGATATCCGCCGCCTCGGGATCGTAGCGCGCGCCGACGACCACCTCGCGGCGCAGCGCCGGGACCAGCATCGTCGCCATGTCGACCGAAAGCCGGCGGTGCCCCGCATAGACGGGCGCATCGAGCGCGGCTTCGTGCGCGGCATCGGCGACGGTGAGCAGCCCGCGACGGCGCAGCAGATCATGCCCCTCTGCCTCGGGCGGCGGCACGTGGAGGAAGCCGGCACTCGCCCGCGTCAGCGCGCGGACGACATCATTGCCATAGCTTGGCAAGTACATCGCCGCCGAACGCCCGGTGGTGTGATAGCCCGCCGCATTTTCCGATTCGAGAAGTGTGACATCGGCATGCGGCGCGATGGCAGCAGCGATCGAGGCCCCCGCAATCCCGCTTCCGATCACGACAATATGCGCCTTGGCCACGCCATCCCCCACTTACCTGTCAGGAGGCTCTAGCGCACCTTCTCATTTTGGAGAAGAGATTTTCTAAAAAGAAATATTGTGCCTAAGCGTGGCTGCGGGCGCTATTTGCCCGCCCCGTCTTCCGCTGCCTGCAGCGCGCGCAGCAGGTTGCCCGACCAAACCTTGCCGATGTCGGCATCCGAATAGCCCGCCGCCTTCAGCCGCGCGGTGACCTTGGGCAGCGAGGCGACATCCTCCATGCCGATCACGCCGCCGCCGCCGTCCCAATCGGCGCCGATGCCGACATGATCGGGGCCGACGACCTTCAGCGCATGGAGCAAGCTGGCCATGAACAGGTCGAATGTCGCAGTCGTATAGGGATTGCGCGCCTGTTCCTCGGCGGTGCGGCGGGCAAGGTCCTTCTGCTGATCGGGCGTGAGATCGTAGATTTCGTCGCGCTCGTCGAGCAGCTTGCCCCAAGCCGGCGAAGGATTGCGCGGCACCAGATAGACGCTGTTGATCTGGATGACGCCGCCCTTCGCCGCGAGCGCGCGCAGCCGCGCATCGTCGATGTTGCGCGGATGATCGAACACCGCCTTCGGCCCCGAATGCGAAAGGATGATCGGCGCCTTCGACAGCGCGAGCATCTGATCGAACGCCTCGTCCGACGCGTGGCTGGCGTCGATGAGCATCCCCAGCCGGTTCATCTCGGCGACCCATTGCCGCCCCAGCGGGCTGAGGCCGTGCCATTTGGGGGTATCGGTCGCCGAATCGGCGAACTGGTTGTTGAGGAAATGGACCGGGCTGGCCATCCGCACGCCGCGATCGTAGAAATCGGCGAGCGCGGCGACGCCCTCGCCCAGCGGATAGCTGTTCTCCATGCTTTCGAAGACGACGCGGCGGCCGGCATCGGCGATGCGCCGCGCATCGTCGGGCGTGAGCGCCAGCGTCATGCTGCCCGGATTGGCCTGCACCACCGCCCTGATCTCGGCCGCGCGCTTCAGCGCGTAAAGGCGCGCATCGGCAAAGCCGGCAGGGGTCAGCGGGCCTTGCGGCGTGTAGATGACGAAGAAGCCGCCATCGAGCCCGCCGTCGCGCATACGCGGCAGATCGACCTGGCTGAGATCTTCGGGGAAGCTGTGGCGATCGGCGATGCTCCATCCCGCGCGCCCGAAATGGACGGGCGTATCGAGATGGCTGTCTAGCACGAGCAGCCTTTCGTGCAGGCTTTCGCCCTGCGGCTTCGGCTCGACACGGCCCGCGCAACCGGAGGCAAGCAGCAGCGCCGCCAGCAGACACAGACGCGGCGACATGGCCGCTCGTTTCGGCATGGTCATCATCGGCATCCCCCAAGGGTGCCGAATAGATGCCCAATATTTTGCAATCGCAAGAGCCTCCGTGTGATTGTCCCGCTGCTGGACGATTCCTAATCCGGACGCATCGCTTCCGCCGCCAGCGCCTCGGCCTCGATCAGCAGCGCGTCGTCGGCCGTGCCCTGCGCCACGGACTCGCGCCCGATCAGGACGAGCACCGGCACTGCGAGTGGCGACACGCGCTCCAGATCGACGTGAAGCATCGTCCCTGCAGCGCGCGCGATCAGATCGGCGAGGCGGCCGACATCGGTCATCCGCGCGCGCGCATCGGCCCACGCAGCGGCCAGCAGCAGATGATCAGGCTCGTAACGGCGCAGGACATCGTAGATCAGGTCAGTGGAGAAGGTGACTTGCCGCCCGGTCTTGCGCTTGCCGGGATGCTGGCGCTCGACCAGACCGCCGATCACCGCCACTTCGCGGAAGGCACGGCGGAGCAGCGAGCTTTGCTGCACCCAATCGACAAATTCATGATCGAGAATATCGGGGGAGAAGAGCGCGGCGGGATCGACGATCTTTTCCAGCCCGTAGACGGCGAGCGAATAATCGTTGGCGACGAAACCGAGCGGCTTCAGCCCCTGCGCCTCCATCCGCCGGGTGAGGAGGAAGCCGAGCGACTGATGCGCGTTCCAGCCCTCGAAACTGTAGACCGTCATGAACTGACGGCCCTCGTGCGGAAAGGTCTCGACCAGCAATTCGCCCGGACGCGGCAGGCGCGAGCGGCGCTCCTGCATTTCGAGCCAGAAACGGACATCTTCGGGGAAACGCGCCCATTCGCTCCGATCGAACAGGAACCGGCGCACGCGCCCGGCGAGATTGGTCGACAACGGCATGCGCGCGCCCGCATAAGTGGGGATGCGCGCGGGGCGCTTGGTGGCGCGGACGAAGAGATCGGTCGCGTCCATACGCTCGACCTCAAGGCTCATGCCCGCGAAGAAGAAAGTGTCGCCGGGCGACAGGCTGGCGGCGAACAATTCCTCGACCGTGCCGAGCGTGCGCCCGTTCTTGAAACGGACATCGAGCACCGGCGCATCGACGATGATCCCGGCGTTGAGCCGGTGTTGCGCGACGAAGCTGGGATGCGTGACGCGCCACAGCCCGTCGATGCCTTTCGTCAGGCGCTTGAAGCGATCATAGGCCTTGAGCGCATAGCCGCCCGTCGCAATGAAGCCGATCACGCGCGCGAACGTCTCCGCATCCAGCGCCGAATAGGGCAAGGCGCGTTGGACCTCGGCCAGCAGAGCCGCTTCGTCGAAGGGCGCGGCGCAGGCGCAGGCCATGATGTGCTGCGCCAGCACATCGAGCGCGCCGGGGCGGAAGATGTCGGGATCGAGCTCGCCTGCCTCGACGGCGTCGAGCGCCGCGCGCGCCTCGAGATATTCGAAGCGGTTGCCGGGGACGAGCACGGCTTCCGATGGCTCGTCAAGCCGGTGATTGGCGCGGCCGATGCGCTGGAGCAGGCGCGACGATCCCTTGGGCGCGCCCATCTGGATCACGCAATCGACATTGCCCCAGTCGACGCCGAGATCGAGGCTGGCCGTGGCGACCAGCGCGCGCAGCCGCCCATCGGCCATCGCATTCTCGACCTTGCGCCGCGCCTCGCGCGCGAGGCTGCCATGATGGATGCCGATCGGCAGCTTCTGCGCGTTCACCGCCCACAGATCCTGGAAGATCAGCTCCGCAAGGCTGCGCGTATTGCAGAAGACGATCGTCGTCTCGTGCGTCTCGATTTCCGCCATCACCTGTTCGGCGGCATAGCGCCCCGAATGGCCGGCCCAGGGAATCTCGCCATGGGGGAGCAGGATCGCGATATCGGGATCGGCGCCGGGATCGCCCCTGACCGCCACGACCTGATCGATATCGCCATCGGGCGCGAGCCAGGCGCGGTAGCCGTCGGGATCGGCGACGGTGGCCGAGAGCGCGACGCGGCGAAGGCCGGGCGCGACCGCCTGAAGCCGCGACAGGGCAAGCGCGAGCAGATCGCCGCGCTTCTGCGTGGCGAAGGCGTGGACCTCGTCGATCACCACGGTGCGCAGCCCGGCGAAAAGCTGATCGCTGTCGGTATAGGAAATGAGCAGGCTCAGCGATTCGGGCGTGGTCAGCAGGATACGGGGCGGCCGCGCGCGCTGGCGCGCCTTGCGGTCGGAGGGCGTGTCGCCGCTGCGCGTCTCGACGCTGATGTCGAGCCCCATCTCGGCGATCGGCCCCAGCAGGTTGCGCTGGACATCGACCGCAAGCGCCTTGAGCGGCGAGACGTAGAGCGTGTGCAGCCCATCGCCCGGCTGCTCAATCAGATCGACGAGGCTGGGGAGGAAGCCGGCAAGCGTCTTGCCCGCGCCCGTGGGGGCAACGAGCAGCGCATGGCGCCCCGCGCGCGCGGCGGCGAGCATCGCCAGCTGGTGCCGGCGCGGACGCCAGCCGCGCGCGGCGAACCAGCGGGCAAGCACGGCCGGCAAATCGGTCAATCGCGTATCCGCCTTCATCATCCCGGTTCAAACGCCGCGCGAAGCGTTCTAGACCGGCAGGCATGAAGTCTCCCAGCCCTTATCCGCGCGCTATCCTGTTCGGCGTCCTCGCGCTCGTCACGCTGATGATCATCGGCATCGTCTGGGCCGTGATCGAGATGGTCGCGCTCTACCCCGGGCGGCCGCAATGGGAATATGTCGATTCGCTGACCGTCTTCTATGCGGCAAGCGCGATCCCGGTGATCATCCTGTTCGCCTGGATGGCGGCGCGGCGCGTGGCGGCGGACAAGGCGATCGCAACCGGGCTGATCGTCGGCGCGCTGTGCGTGATCGTCGAATGGGGCACGCAGATCGCATCGACGGGCGCGCTGCCCTCGCCGCTGCTGCTGACCGGGGGCATGGGCGCGTCGAAGCTGGTCTCAGGCCTGCTCGGCGGCTGGCTGGGGCGGCAGCGGCCAGCCGGCTAGCCGCGCTTCACCAGTTTCGGGCCGAGCATGCCGACCCGCGTGCGATAGGCTTCATAATCCGCGCCAAACACGCGCACGAGATCGCGCTCCTCATAGCGAATCGCGATCAGCATGTAGATCGACATGCCCGCCGCGAAGAGCAGATGGCCGAGGCTCATCACCGGCGCCGCCCAGAAGGCGAGGAAGAAGCCCGCATAGAGCGGGTGCCGGACGAGCTTGTAGAAAAGCGGCTGGTGGAAACGCGGCGGCTGCGCCTTCAGGCCGCGCCAGTGGCGGAAGACCTGGCTGAGCCCAAACAACTCGAAATGATCGATCAGGAAAGTGCTGAGCAGCACGATCAGCCAGCCAGCCGCGAACAGGGCCCAGAGGATCGCGACGCCGGCCGGCGCCTCGACCCGCCACACATCTCCCACGATCGGCCGCCAGAAAGCGAACAGGATGATCAGCGCCGCGCTGGCGAAGACGACATAGGCACTGCGCTCGACAGGCTCAGGCATGATTCGCGTCCATGCCGCCTTGAACCCCTGCCGCGCCATCACGCTGTGCTGGACACCGAACAGCGCAATCAGCGCAAGATCGATCGCAATCGCCACGCCGACCGGCGAAGACATGCCACGATCAATGGTATGCGGAAGCCAGGGAAAATCGCCGACGAAGCCGATAAGATAAAGAAAAGTCGCGAAGAATATGGCGTATGCAAGCAAAGCAAGGACAATGAACAGGGCGCGCGCCATAGTTCCATCTCCCCCTTGGATGGGCGATAATATCATGGATCGATTGCCTGCGCGACTTGCGCCGCGTCGCCAACCTGGGCGACGGCGCGTGATGGATGCACGCAGCCGCCCGGCGATCCGCCCGCTTCAGGTCAAAAAAAGCCGGCCCCGAAGGACCGGCTGTGAAAGTTTTTAGGAGAGGATGCCTGAAAGGCCCGACCCTTGTGCGTTGCAATGCGTTTCATGGCGAGTGCAAAGGCGACATTCGCGATTGTTGTTAGCGCAACCATTGGCTGAAAATCGCGATTCCGTAAGGGAAAGCGCAAACCGGCGCCGAAAAAGAATCAATGCCCCGCTTGCGGCCCGCGCACGATTCCCGATTTGGCGAGCTGGTCGTCGATCTGGGCCAGCAGTTTTTCGAGACCCAATTCGTCCTTCGCCTCGGCGCGGGCGACGAGCACGTCCTGCGTGTTCGAGGCGCGCAGCAGCCACCAGCCATCGGGCGTGTTCACGCGCGCGCCGTCGGTGCGGTTGACGTTCGCGCCATCGGCCTCAAGCCGGTCGAGCACTTCGTCCACAACCGCGAACTTGCGGCTTTCATCGACCTGGAAGCGCATTTCCGGCGTGTTGACGAGCGCGGGCATCGCATCCTTGATCTCGGTCAGCGACTTGCCCGACTGGCGCACCGCGCTGATCAGCCGCACCGCGCCGTAGAGCGCGTCGTCGAAGCCGTAATAGTCGAGCGCGAAGAAGATATGTCCGCTCATCTCGCCCGCGATCGGGGCGTGCTCTTCCTTCATCTTCGACTTGATGAGGCTGTGCCCCGTCTTCCACATCATCGGCTTGCCGCCGAGTTCGGCGATGCGATCGTAGAGCGCCTGGCTGGCCTTGACGTCGGCGATGATCGTCGCGCCGGGCTCGCGCTTCAGCACCGGTTCGGCGAGGATGCCGAGGAGCTGATCGCCCCACACGACGCGGCCCTCGCCGTCGATCGCGCCGATGCGGTCGCCGTCGCCGTCGAAGGCGATGCCGAAATCGAGCCCCTTTTCGGCGACCAGCGCCTTCAGATGCTCGAGATTCTTCTCTTCGGTGGGATCGGGGTGGTGATTGGGGAAGCTGGCATCGACATCAGTAAACAGCGTGTGATGCTCGCCGGGAAGCAGCTTCACCAGCTTCTCCAGCGCGGGGCCGGCAGCGCCGTTGCCCGCATCCCAGCCGACGCGATAGGCGCCGCCGGCATAGCCCGCAGTCAACCGCTCGACATATTGATCGAGGATGTCGAAATTGGTCGTCGTGCCCGGCGTATCAGCTTCGTCCCAATCGCCTTCGACCGCCATCCGGCCGATTGTCTGGATATCCTCGCCGAAGAAGGGGCGGTGCTGGAACACCATCTTGAAGCCATTGTAATCGGCCGGATTATGGCTGCCGGTGATCATGATGCCGCCATCGACCTCAAGGATCGCCTCGGCATAATAAAGCATCGGGGTCGGCCCCAGCCCGACGCGGACGACATCGACGCCGCTCCTCGTCAGCCCGTCGATCAGCGCGGCTTCGAGCAGCGGCGACGAGGCGCGCCCGTCATAGCCGACAACCGCGCGCGTGCCGCCTGCGCGACGCAGCAGAGTGGCGAAACCACGGCCGATCGCATGCGCGTCATCGGGCCCGAGCGTCTGGCCGACGATCCCGCGGATGTCATATTCGCGCAGCGAGGTGGGATGGAACTGGTGCGGCATGAAAACTCCGGTTCTAGTGATTCGGGCGCGCCCGCCGGGCGGCCTCGGCCAATAACAGATCGCGCGCCATATTGGTCCTTCGCGCAAGCTCGGCCGTGCCGCCGGCGTCGGGATGGACGCGGGTGATGATGCGGCGATGCGCGGCGCGGATCTCGTCCGCCCCCGCAGCTTCGCCCACGCCGAGCAGATCGCGCGCCTCGGCCAGCGGCATACGCGGCTGACGTGCCGGCGTCTTCAGCCAGGTCCAGACGACGAACGCGAGGACCGCGATCGCGACCAGCTTGAGCATCAGGCGGCGACCGCCCCCGCCGCCTCGGGCAGTTGCAGGCCCGAGACCAGCTCGCGCAGCTCCTGCCGCGCGGCGACGTGGCCAAGCCCGACATCCTGCATGACGTTCATATCAAGCAGGGTCAGCCCGCTGGGGAAGAGCTCGCGGTAGATGACGCGTTCGCCGAGGCCGGGGATGAGGCGAAAGCCGACGCGCTTGGAGAGCTGCGCCAGCGCGTCGCCCACCCGGCGCATGTTGCGCGCCTCGATATGCTGAAGCCGATTGCGCAGCACGACCCAGTCGATCGTCGCGCCATCCGCCTTGGCGCGCGCCTTGCGCGCATCCCAGATCAGTTCCGAATAGAAGCTGGGCCGGCTGACCTTGAAACTTTCGGGATCGACCTGCCCGATCAGGTCGAAATCGACGAAGCTGTCGTTCATCGGCGTGACCAGCGTATGCGCGCGCGTCGCGGCGAGGCGGGCGATGGGATCGTCGCGCCCCGGCGTGTCGATCACGACGAATTCGGCGCCTTCGCTGACCGCCGCGAGCGCGGCATCGAAGCCCGCCTCGTCGGTCGCCGCGCAGGTCGCGTGCGTCGGCTGCGGCAGGTGGATGCCGCGCCGCTTTGCCGTCGCTTCGCGATTTTCGAGATAGCGGCCGAGCGTGCGCTGGCGATGATCGAGATCGAGCGCGGCGACACGACGGCCCTGCGCCGCGAGCGCAACCGCGACGTGAACGGCGGTGGTCGATTTGCCCGTGCCGCCCTTTTCGTTCGCGAAAACTATAAGATGTGTAGCCGCCACAATCCTTTACCCCGATCCGGCGCCTTTTGCTTGTCCGCCCCCGCGCGCCCCGGTAAGGAGCGCGTCCCTTTCGCCTTATCGGAGCCCGTCAGCGCGTGCAAACGATCCGTCAGATCGCCGAGTTGAGAAGCGCCGTCGCCGCGCTGCGCGCCGACGGTCCGGTCGCGCTCGTGCCGACGATGGGCGCGCTCCACGCCGGCCACATGGCGCTGGTCGCCGAGGCGAGGCTGCGCGCGAAGCATGTCGTTGTCTCGATCTTCGTCAATCCGAAGCAGTTCGGGCCCAACGAGGATCTCGCCGCCTATCCGCGCCGGCTTTCGTCCGATTCGGCGATGCTGACCGAGGGCGGGGCCGCGATCCTGTGGCTGCCCGACATCGAGACCATGTATCCCGAGGGTTTTGCGACGAGCATCGCGGTGAGCGGGGTGAGCGAGCCGATGGACGGCGCGGCGCGGCCGGGCCATTTCGACGGCGTCGCGACCGTGGTCGCCAAGCTGTTCAATCAGGTCCGCCCCGACGTCGCCGTGTTCGGCGAGAAGGATTATCAGCAGCTTGCGGTGATCCGGCGGATGGCCGCCGACCTCGACATGGGCATCGACATCGTCGGCGTGAGCACCCAGCGCGATGCCGACGGCGTCGCCCTGTCGTCGCGCAACGCCTATCTGACCGAAGAGGATCGCGTCCACGCCCGCGCATTGCCGCGCGCGCTGGGCGAAGCAGCGATAGCGATCGAGCAGGGGCAGGAGCCGGCACAGGCGATCGAGGTCGCCAAGGCCGCGATCCTGAAGGCCGGTTTCGAATCGATCGACTATGTCGACCTGCGCGACGCCGAGACGCTGGCGCTCGACCCCGCCGCCGATCGCCCCGCGCGGCTTCTTGTCGCCGCCAGAATCGCGGGCACACGCCTGATCGACAATCTCGCGATCAAGCCGCGCGCCTAAAACTTCCTTTTCCCCGGCCGTTTTCCCTTGGCGGGATAGATGGTTAACCGCGTTAACCATTTCTTATCCCGACATGTCGAAGGTTCGAGTCGTTCATTTCGGGGGGAAATGGAAAATGGGGACCAGTTACTCTGCCGCTCGCTTTCTGATCGAAAGCCGCCTTGCCGATGCCGCACGCGGCGACAGCGACGCCTGCTTCGATCTGGGCATCGCTTATTCGTCCGGCGCCGAGGGCGTCGACCTCGATCTTGTCGAAGCGCATAAATGGTTCAACATCTCGGCGATGTCGGGCAGCGAACGCGCGCAGGAATGGCGGGCCGAGATCGCCCATGAAATGTCGGCGCGCGAGATTGCCGAGGCACAGCGCCAGGCCCGCGCCTGGCTTTCCGAAACCGGACGCCGCGCCGCCTAGCCCTCGGCTTCGCCTTTCCTGAAAGGCGTCATTTCTCCGAGCAGCGCGATGTCGCGCGCGACCGCCTGTCGTTCTCGCTCGAGAAAGTCGGCCACGGCCGACCGAAAGCCGGGATCGGCGATGTAATGCGCCGACCAGGTCGGCACCGGGACATAGCCGCGCGCCAGCTTGTGCCCGCCCTGCGCACCCGCCTCGACACGCTTCAGGCCAAGCGCCAGCGCCGCGTCGATCGCCTGATAATAGCAAAGCTCGAAATGGAGGAAGGGCACTTCCTCGTCCGCGCCCCAATAGCGGCCGTAAAGCGTGTCGGCGCCGATCAGGTTGAGCGCGCCGGCGATCGAGCGCCCCTTCCGCTTCGCGAGGATCAGCAGCGCCTTGTCCGCCATCCGCTCGCCGAGGAGCGAGAAGAAGGCGCGCGTGAGATAGGGCCGGCCCCATTTGCGGGCGCCCGTATCCTGATAGAAGCGCCAGAAATCGTCCCAGTCGGCCTCGCGTATCGCGTCGCCAGTCAGATGGACGATCTCCAGCCCTTCGACCGCCGCCGCGCGCTCCTTGCGGATCGCCTTGCGCTTGCGGCTGGCGAGCGCCGCGAGAAAGCCCTCGAAATCGCCATAGCCTTCGTCGGTCCAGTGGAACTGGCTGTCGGCGCGGATCAGCCAGCCGGCGGCCTCGAATAGGGGAACTTCGTCCGGCGCGATGAAAGTCGCATGCGCGGAGGACAGGCCGTGCTGGCCGACCACGGCCTCCAGCGCGCCGATCAAAGCCGGCGCATAGGCCGGATCGCGGACGAGCAGGCGCGGACCGGGCACCGGCGAAAAGGGCACGGCCACCTGAAGTTTGGGATAATACGTGCCGCCCGCGCGCTCATAAGCGTCGGCCCAGCCCTGATCGAAGACATATTCGCCCTGGCTATGGCTCTTGGCATAGGCCGGCGCGACGGCGGCGAGACGGCTGTCAGGTCCGTCGATCGCGATCGGCACCGGTTGCCACCCCGTGCGCGCGGTGGCGCTGCCCGATTGCTCGAGGATCGAGAGGAAGGCGTGGCTGACGAAAGGATTGCCGGCGCCGGCGCATGCATCCCACTGCGCCGCATCGAACGACGCCACGCCATTGCCGATACGCGCGACGAGATCGTCCATCAGGGCCGTTCGTAGATCGGCTGATCCGCGTAGAGCGCGGCGATCCCGGCCGCGGCATCGCTCCGCACCGTCCAGGTCAGCAGCGGCATGCCGCGCCCCCGCCACAGCGAAGCGAAGCCCGAGGGAAGATCGCGCACGTCATAGGCAAGGAAATCGGGTTTCGCCTGCCAAAGCGCAAGCCACCGGACGAGCGCGCCGCGCAATCCCTTGCGGCTCTCCTCGGTGACGACCAGCCCGCGCGTGATCTGCCCGGCATGGCGTGCGAACCAGCGGCCGACGAGCGGGTTGAAAGACATGATCGCGACAGGCCCCGCATAGGTTTCGAGCGCATCGCGCACCGACAGGCAAAGCGGAGCTATGTGCGCATGATCGGCCTTGATCTCGATGAGCAGCGGCACGCGGCCACCGACGATCGCCAACATCTCGCCAAGGCGCGGGATCGTCTCGTCGCTGCCCGACAGGGGGACTCCGTCCAGCTCATCCGAAGTCAGGCGCGCGAGCCGCCCTTCGCGCCCGGCAAGCCGTTTGAGGTCATAATCATGGAACACGAAGGCGGCGCCGTCGGCCGAGGCCTGGACGTCGCACTCGATGCCGTGGCCGAGCGCGATCGCGCCCGCCCAGGCTGCACGGCTATTCTCGACAATGCCCTGGCCGTGCAGCCCGCGATGCGCGAAGGGCTGCGCGGTGAGGAAAGCGATCCGCGCGGGATCAGGCGCCGCGAACGGCGACGATGGCATCGACTTCCACCGCCGCGCCGAGCGGCAAGATGGGCACGCCGACCGCGCTGCGCGCGTGCTTGCCCGCGTCGCCGAACACATCGGCCATCAGCGTCGAGGCGCCGTCGGCGACCTTCGGCTGCTCGGTGAACTTGGGATCGCTGTTGACGAAGACGCCGAGCTTAACGACGCGCTCGACGCGATCGAGCGAGCCAAGCGCCGCCTGCATCTGCGCGATCAGCATCAGCGCACAGGCGCGCGCTGCCTCACGCCCGAAATCGGTATCGACATCCTCGCCCACCCGGCCGGTCATCAGATTGCCGTCGCGGAACGGCAACTGCCCGGAAACATAGAGGAACCCGCCCTGCTCGACGGCCGGGACATAGGCCGCGACGGGGGCGGCGGGCTTGGGGAGCTTGAGGCCAAGCTCGGCGATGCGCTTGTCGGTGGACATGGCTTTTCCCAAGCACCGGGAATGCGTTGCGGTCAAGCCCTGGCAGAGGCTCCATCGGCGAAACGCGCCACGATCCAGCGTTCGGCATCGCGCCAGTCGTCGATCCGGGCATGCGCGGCGGGTGCGGGGGCGACGGCCGGAGCCAGACTCGGCTCCGAGATCATGTGCAGCCGGTGGACCTGCGGCGCATGACGCGCGACCGAATCATGATGCTGGGCAAGATCGTCGACAAAGACCGCAGCGCTCGGCCCATATTCGTCGAGCAGCCGCGCCACGGGCGCGCCCTTGCCCCCCTGATTGGTGACCACCCGGTGCCGGAGGCCGAGCGCATCGAGCTGCGCCTCGCGCCCCGTCTGATGATGATCGGCGAGATTGGTGAGAACGACGATGTCGGCGAGCGCGGCGAGCGCAGCCAGGGCCTCGGCGGCGTGGGGAACGAGCGTCTGCCGGTGCATCTCGGTGGTGAAGAAGCCATCGAGCAGCGGCCAGACCGCCTCGCGGTCGACGAGAGCGCCATCGTGGCGGTGGCGCAGCGCGCGCGAGAAATCGCCGCCTTCGGGCGCGAAGTCGATCGCATGCGCCTCACCCAGCCAGGCGCCGAAGGGTACGACCATGTGCAGCAGCACTTCGTCGCAATCGGTGATGAGGAGCGGGCGGCTCATCGCTCGAGCGCCTCGCGCGCGGCAACCAATGCGGCGGGGGTTGCGCCTGTCGCCTCGGCACAGGCGACGAGATCGGGCTCGTGCGCCTCGAGGAAGCCGAGGACCGCTCCCAAGACGGCGGGATCGGCCGCGCGGGCGCGCAGATCGTCAGCCCCCAGCCCGGTCAGTGCGAGCAGGCGCTGGGCGCGGTCGGGCGATTCGAGCGTCCAGCCCAGTGCGGCGAGCGCCGTCACCACCGGGTCGGCTTCATTTGTATGATGCGTCGGCATGGCCTAGATAGATCACCACATTGTTCGGGGAAGCGCGTGACAAAAAGAGTGCTCGTTGTCGAGGACAACGAACTCAATCTGAAGCTGTTCTGCGACCTGCTGCGCGCCCACGACTATGTCGCCGAGCCGGTGCGCGACGGGCGCGAGGCCGTTGACACCGCGCGCGCCTTCGCCCCCGACCTGATCATCATGGACATCCAGCTTCCCCACGTCAGCGGTATCGAGCTGATCGAGACGCTGAAAGCCGACGAGGCGCTGAAGCCCATCCCCATCATGGCAGTGACCGCCTACGCCGGTAGGGGCGACGAGGAACGCATTCGGGCGGCAGGCGCCGAGGCCTATGTGTCGAAGCCCATCGCGGTGATGAAATTCATCGAGGCGGTCGGCGCGCTGGTATAGAGCGGGTCTGCCCCAGGTGGATGCCGGACCGGCCCGCCGGATCAGACTCCAAGCCTTGACAAAGTGCGACTCTACGCGCATTGGCCTGCGCTCACGCAAGCGGCGTCGTCGGCGCCGCTTTTGTCTTTTTAAGAATTCAGGACTGAGGTTTTCGGGTCATGGCAAAGCCGACCACCGTCAAGATCAAGCTCGTCAGCTCGGCTGATACCGGCTTCTTCTACGTCACGAAGAAGAATCCGCGCAGCCCGAACACGACCGAAAAGCTGAGCTTCCGGAAATATGATCCGATTGCTCGCAAGCATGTCGAGTTCAAGGAAGCCAAGATCAAGTAAGCCCTTCGGGCTTGCTGGCCGATCGGGGCGGGTCGCGTTGCGGCCCGCTTTTTTCGTGTCCCGCCGATTCGCGTCCTTAACGGGACGTTAGGCTCTTTGAGCGAGGCTCCCTGCCTGAAACTGGCGGGGGCCACATCATGGCGAACGAGTCCGAAGCGATGCGTCACATACGCGCGACCCTGTGCGCGCGGATCGACGGCATCGCCGCCGAAATCGGCCATCAGAACATCATGCGGCTGTGCGAGAATGTCGATCTGGTGCGCAGTACCGCCGAAGCGCACGGGCTGATGCCGCTGGCCCAGCTGACCCGGTCGCTCGAAGCCGCGCTGGCCGGGGGCGAGCGCGGGCCGATGCTGCTTTCCTACCTGGACATGATGCGCGCCGCCGCAAGCTGTGATCGGAGCGACAGCGGCGCGGGCGAATCCTTTGCCGCCGCCATGTCGGTGCGCTTCGCCGGATAGGGCGTGGACGCCCTGCTGCCCGCTTTCGTCGCCGCGCTCCTGGCCGAGTTCGGCGACAAGACCCAGTTGCTCGTTCTGGCACTGGCGGCGCATTTCGGGCGGACGCGATCGGTGCTCGCCGGGGTCGCGATCGCCGCCGCCGCCAATGCCGTGCTGGCGGCGTTTGCCGGCAATTTGCTCGCTCCGTTGATGACGCCGGAAGCGCGCGGGCTGCTGCTCGCGCTCACGCTTGTCTTCGCCGGCGCGGGGGCATTGCTTCCGGTGCGCGCGCCGGATGTTGCGCGCTGGCGGATCGGTGCCTTCGCCAGCAGCTTCCTTGCTTTTCTGTTCCTCGCCTTTGGCGACAAGACGCAATTCGTGACCGCCGCGATCGCCGCACGTACCGCATCGCCTGCCCTCACCGCCTGCGGCGCGGCGGCGGGCGTGATCGTCGCCTCGGGGGCGGCGCTGGCGCTCGGTGCGCAGCTTCCGGTCGCGCAGATCAGGAGGGGCGCCGCCGCCATCTTCCTGCTCGGCGGCCTTTTTTCGGGCATCGCCGCGCTGCGCCTGATCTAGCCGAGGCTGATCTAGCAGGCCGTTCACGCAGATCGAGAATCTGCGTATCGCCAGCGTAACTTTCCTGTGGCTCGTGCATTATGTGGAGCGTATCCCCATCTCCGGCAAAGATTCCGGCAAAGGAGCAGACCATGGCCAAGACCGACCCGAAGCTGAAAACCCCGACCGACCTGGCGAGCAACGCGACCAAGACCGTGGCCGACACGCTCAACAGCATCCTCGCCGACAGCTTTGCGCTTTACCTGAAGACCAAGAATTTCCACTGGCACGTCTCGGGCCCGCATTTCCGCGACTATCACCTGCTGCTCGACGATCAGGCCGCGCAGATCCTGGGTACGACCGATGCGATCGCCGAACGCGTGCGCAAGATCGGCAACACCACGATCCGTTCGATCGGCGACATTGCCCGCCGCCAGACGATCAAGGACAATGATGCCGATTTCGTGTCCGCCAAGGACATGCTGATCGAACTGCGCGAGGATAATCTCCAGCTCGTCGAGAAGTTCCACGAGGCGAAGGAGATCGTCGACGCCGCGAAGGACAATGCGACTTCGGGTATTCTCGACACCTGGACCGACGAAGCCGAGCAGCGCGCCTGGTTCCTGTTCGAGGCCAGCCGCAGCTGATTCGCATGGCGCCGGGTGGAGACCACTCCACCCCGCATCATCCGGACATAAGAAAAGGCCCGGCGGTCGATGTGACCGCCGGGCCTTTCTCTTGTCTCGTCGGATCGCTTACTGGACCGGAACGAGGTTCACCGCCGCATATTTGCCACGGCGATCGACTTCGAGTTCGAACTCGAGACGATCACCCTCGTTGAGGCTGGTAAGGCCCGCACGCTCGACCGCGCTGATGTGGACAAAGGCGTCCGGCTGGCCATCATCGCGCTGAATGAAGCCGAAGCCCTTCATCGCGTTGAAGAACTTGACCGTGCCGCTGGCCTTCTCGCCCGTAAGCTGACGCTGCGGGCCGCCACGCGGAGCACCGCCGGGGCCACTGGGACCAGCGTCGCGCGGCGCACGCTCGGTCACGGGGAGAGGTTCGCCGTCGATCTTCAGATCGGTCGCCGAGATACGGCCACCGCGATCGACGAGGGTGAAGCCGAGCGGCTGACCCTCGGCGAGCCCGGCAAGACCAGCCTGCTCGACGGCGCTGATGTGAACGAAAACGTCCTCACCGCCATCATCGCGGACGACGAAGCCGAAGCCCTTCTGCGCGTTGAAGAATTTGACGACGCCCTTGCCTTCGCCAACGACCTGCGCCGGCATGCCGCCGCCACCGCCGAAGCCGCGACCACCACCGCCGCCGAAGCCACCGCCGCCGCCACCGAAGCCGCCACCGCCGCCACCGAAGCCGCCACGACCGCCACCGCCGCCGTAGGAATCACCACCGCCAAAACCGCCCCCGAAACGGCTGCCGCGATCCTGATAGCCATCATAGCTCTCGTCGCCGAAACCGTCCCGCTTGTCCTTGCCGCCGCGCTGTCCGCGCCGTCCTCGATCGAAACTCATGCCCTGTAAATCTTTCCCGGTCGCCCGATTGCCTTAACCAGATCTTGCACGCCGGGCGAAAGGCGCAAGCTCCCCGACGCGAAAGTCAGGAGTCGCGTCAAAGCATGTCATAACGAAAAAATACCCATGTCGCGAACAATTTCCGCAAATCGTTCGCAAAGCTCGTGATGCATGCGCGGGTAACCGCGATCATCAAGCGAAATAGCGCGCATGTCCGCCGAAATCGGCGCGGCGCGTTCAAGTCGCAAAATCGGCGGGCAAGAGTTTGAGATGCCGCGAATCGGCCATTGAGCCGCGCGGTCGCCTAGCCTATTGCCGCGTAATGGCTGTCCATTTCCATGAAGAAGATTTGCCGGCGGGCGTGCTCGGCCCCGGCCCTGTCGCCGTCGATACGGAAACCATGGGGCTTCACCCCGGACGCGACCGGCTGTGCCTCGTCCAGATTTCCGACGGCAGCGGCGACGAGCATCTCGTGCGGTTCAAGCCGGGCAGCGATTTCGCAGCGCCCAATCTGAAGGCGGTGCTGACCGACCCCGATCGGCTGAAGCTCTATCATTTCGCGCGCTTCGACCTCGCCTCGATCGCGGCCTATATCGGCGTGATGGCGGCCCCGGTCTATTGCACCAAGACGGCGTCGCGGCTGGTGCGCACCTATACCGACCGCCACGGGCTGAAGGAGCTGGTCCGCGAACTTCTGGGCCAGGATATTTCGAAGCAGCAGCAATCGTCCGACTGGGGCGGGCCGGAGCTGAGCGACGCGCAGAAGGATTATGCGGCGTCCGACGTGCGCTTTCTCCACGCGCTGCGCGAGGAGCTGGACCGGCGTCTCGCCCGCGAAGGCCGCACCGGGCTGGCGCAAGCCTGCTTCGACTTCCTGCCGCACCGTGCGGCGCTCGATCTCGCCGGCTGGCCCGAGATCGACATTTTCGCGCATGTCTGACCCCAGCCATGTCTGACGCTGCCGCCCGTCAGCGCTCGTCGCGCCAGCACTGGGCGGCACCGGGCAGCCGGCATGACGGGGTGATTCGCATCCTGCGCGTCGTGCTGCCGATCGCGATCGGGATGCTGACCGCCTTTCTTGCGATCGCGCCGCTGACCACGGGCAAGGATCTGAGCTTCGTGCTCGACAAGGGGAAAGTCGCCGTCGCGTCGGAACGCCTGCGCGTCACCTCGGCCAGCTATCGCGGGCAGGACAGCAAGGGCCAGGCCTTCGTCCTGCGCGCCGGATCCGCCGTCCAGCACAGCTCGGCCGACCCCGTCGTCCGGCTCAACAGCGTGACCGCGCGGCTGGGGCTGCCCGAGGGGCCGGCGGTGATCGCGGCGAATCAGGGCCGTTATAATATGGACGACGAGAAGATGGCGATCGACGGGCCCGTCCTCTTCCGGTCCGCCGACGGCTACCGGCTGCACACCAGCGACGTCGACATCGACCTCAAGACGCGCAAGCTCGCCAGCCGCGGCACAGCCGAAGGCGACATGCCGCTGGGCACCTTCAGCGGCGACCGGATGACCGCCGACCTCAACCAGCGGATCGTGACGCTCGAAGGCGGCGCGCGCTTGCATATCGTGCAGGGGGCCGCCAAGGGGAAATGATGAAGCACGGCGCCCTGCTGCTCTCCGTCGCGATGATCGCGCTTGCCGGCCCCGCCCTTGGCCAGGCGGGCAAGAAGCACGACACCAACGCGCCCGTCGACGTCGAGGCCGACCGGATCGAGGTGCAGGATCGCGCCGATCGCGCGATCTTCTCGGGCAACGTCAAGGTCAAGCAGCAGGATATGACGCTCGATTCGCAGCGCCTGACCGTGGCCTATGCCGGCAACGCGTCGAGCGGCGACAATATCAAGATCCAGCGCATGGACGCATCGGGCAATGTCGTGGTGCACAATGGCGACCAGACGGCGCGGGGCGATTTCGCCATCTACGATCTCAACAAGCGCCAGATCACGATGCTGGGCAATGTCCGGCTCGATCAGGGGCAGAATCACGTGCAGGGCGCGCGGCTGATCTACGATCTGGACAATGGCCGCGCGGTCGTGGACGGATCGGCAGTCGGCGGCTCCAATATCGAGAACAGCCGCGGCGGACGGGTGACCGGCCGCTTCGTCGCGCCTGATCGCCAGAACGACCAGAGCAAGTCGCCTGCCCCTACGCCTTCGGCAAGCCCCAAGCCCTAAGCCTTCCGTCCCGACGCAGGCGGCGCTTGCCGCCATGCACGAATCTTGCCAAAATCGAATCCGTTAACGCGCCCGTAACCCGCGCGTGCGAGCAGCCGGAGCCAGGATGAACGATATCGCCACTTTCGATCCGCCGATCGGCCCCGACGCCGTGCCTGCGGTGACGGACGGGCTGGCCGTCGTTTCGATCGCCAAGGCCTATGACAAGCGCGTAGTGCTGTCCGACGTATCGCTGTCGGTCGGACGCGGCGAGGTGGTGGGCCTGCTCGGCCCCAACGGCGCGGGCAAGACGACCTGCTTCTATTCGGTGATGGGGCTGGTGAAGCCCGATTCGGGCCGCATCATGCTCGACGGCGAGGATATCACCGGCCTGCCCATGTATCGCCGCGCGATCCTGGGCCTCGGCTATCTGCCGCAGGAAACATCGATCTTCCGCGGACTGACCGTGGCGCAGAACATATCGGCCGTGCTCGAGATGGCCGAGCCCGACCGCGCGGCGCGCGCGGAGCGGCTGGAGACGCTGCTCGACGAGTTCGGGCTGACGCGGCTGCGCGAATCGCCGGCAATGGCGCTGTCGGGCGGCGAACGGCGGCGCTGCGAGATTGCGCGCGCGCTGGCCGCCAACCCCTCGATCATGCTGCTCGACGAGCCCTTCGCGGGCATCGACCCGATCTCGATCGCCGACATTCGCGACCTCGTCCGCGACCTCAAGAAGCGCAATATCGGCGTGCTGATCACCGATCATAACGTCCGCGAGACGCTCGACATCGTCGATCGCGCCTGCATCATCTATGACGGCCGGGTGCTTTTCGCCGGCAGCCCGGAAGCGCTTGTCGCCGACGAGAATGTCCGTCGCCTCTACCTCGGCGAAAGTTTCGAATTGTAGCGCCGATGGCGATGGGGCCGCGCCTCGATCTGCGTCAGAGCCAGTCGCTGGTGATGACGCCGCAGCTCCAGCAGGCGATCAAGCTTCTGGCGCTGTCCAATCTTGAGATCGAAGCCTTCATCGCCGAGGAACTGGAGCGCAACCCGTTGCTCGAGGCGGGCGGGGAGGAGCGCGGCGACGCGCCTGCCGACGATGCCTATGAATCGGGCGACGACGCCCCCGACGGCTGGGCCGACGCACCCGAACCCGAAACTGCCGACCGACTGATCGCGCATGGCGACGGCGCGGCCGATTCGCCGCTCGACGTCGATTACAATGCCGAGACCTTCCACCACGACAGCGCGATCGACAGCATCGGCGATT
Organism: Sphingomonas sp. EU05-FHT14C10; assembly: GCF_058790595.1. Lineage (NCBI taxonomy): Bacteria > Pseudomonadati > Pseudomonadota > Alphaproteobacteria > Sphingomonadales > Sphingomonadaceae > Sphingomonas > Sphingomonas sp. EU05-FHT14C10. The sequence goes on from NZ_JBYTEN010000006.1 coordinate 38,810, forward strand.
CGGCACCCGGCATGGACGGCGCGCTTGGGCTGGCAGGCACGGGCGGCGGCGGGGACGGCGAGGCGGCGGATTTCGACAGCTTCGCGGCCGATGCGCCGTCGCTCCACGATCATCTGATCGCACAGGCGGGCGAGACGCTGTCGGGGCCCGAACTCGCGATCGCATCCTATCTGATCGATCAGATCGACGAGGCCGGCTATCTGGAAGCCGATCTGCTCGATCTCGCAGGCCGGCTCGGCGTGCCGCTGGCGATGGTCGAGCGCGTGCTGGCGACGATCCAGGGCTTCGATCCGGCGGGCGTCGGTGCGCGGACGCTGGGCGAGTGCCTGGCCATCCAAGCGCGCGAAGCCGATCGCTACGATCCCGCCATGGCGCGGCTGCTCGACAATCTCGACCTGCTGGCACAGGGGCGACTGAGCCAGCTCAAGCGCATGTGCGGCGTCGACGACGAGGACATGGCGGACATGATCCGCGAGCTGCGCGGCTATGATCCGAAGCCGGGGTTGCGCTTCGGCGGCGAACGCACGCAGGCCGTGACGCCCGATCTGTTCGTGGCGCGGCGCGGCGGGGGCTGGGCGATCGAGATCAATACCGCGACATTGCCCCGCCTGCTGGTCAACCGCGCTTATTATGTCGAGCTGCAGGGCGGATCGCACGACAAGACGTCCAAGGCGTGGCTGTCCGAAGCGCTGGCCAGCGCCAACTGGTTGATCAAGGCGCTCGACCAGCGCCAGCGCACAATCATCAAGGTGGCGAGCGAGATCGTGAAGCAGCAGGAAGCCTTTTTCCTGAAAGGCGTCGCGCATCTGCGCCCGCTGACGCTGCGCGCCGTTGCCGAGGCGATCGGGATGCACGAATCGACGGTGAGCCGCGTGACCAGCAACAAATATCTGAGCTGCGCGCGCGGGCTGTTCGAGCTCAAATATTTCTTCACCAGCGCGATCCAGTCGGCGGACGGCGGAGACGCGGTTTCGGCGGAAGCCGTCAAGAGCGCGATCCGCGCGCTGATCGCCGCCGAAGAACCCTCGGCGATCCTTTCCGACGATACGCTGGTCGATCTGCTGCGCGAAAAAGGCTTCGACATCGCGCGGCGTACCGTCGCCAAATATCGCGAGGCGATGGGGATAGGATCGTCAGTCCAGCGGCGACGGCAAAAGGCGATCGGGACGCGCGCCGCCTGAGCGACTGCTTTCCGACACGTTAACCAATTTGAAGGAGGATGTCCCGCATAGCCCCGGGCAACTGTCGGCTGCCCTTGGGAATTATCATGAAGATCCACCGCAACGCCTGCGTGTTCAGTCTCGGGCTGGCGCTCGCCGCCTGCGGAGGCGGTGGCACGAACTCCACGCCGACGCCTACTCCGGCGCCGACGCCTACGCCGACGCCCACTCCGACGCCGACGCCCACTCCGACGCCGACGCCCACTCCGACGCCGACGCCCACTCCGACGCCCACTCCGACGCCGACGCCCACTCCGACGCCGACGCCCACTCCGACGCCGACGCCCACTCCGACTCCGACGCCGACGCCCACTCCGACGCCGACGCCCACTCCGACGCCCACTCCGACAAATACGCGGCTCGATCCCTTGTCAGTGAGCGAGACCTTCTCGGTCAGTACGGGCAGGATCAGCGCTATTCAGGGCAGCGGCGGCGCGTTGACGGGGATCAGCTCTTCGTCCGCCGACTTCGGAGGCGGGGCAACGCTGAGCTATGATGCCGCGACTGGCGGATATACCGTCAACGACGGGTCATCGGGCATGAGCTTCCTGCCCGCGAGCAAGGACAGCGCCAACAGCAATGTCATCATCACGGTCTACAAGATCGACGGCAGCAGCGGACGGCAGGACCGGCTGGTGCTGTTCAATCCGGGCAGCGCCAACCTGCTGCTCTCGCTATCCTATGTGAGCTATGGCGCGTGGAGCACGACCAACTCGGTCTCCGGCGCGTTCGACCAGCGCTTTTTCGTCTATGGCATTCGTCAGGGCGTGAACCAGCCAAGCACCGGATCGGCCAGCTACACCACTTATGTCGACGGCCTGTGGGCAACGAACAACGGCGCCTACGCGCTCAGTGGAAATGCCAGTTTCACAGCCAATTTCAGCAATATGACCGTTGCCACCGACCTGAATCTCACGGGTACGCACGCGATCACCAGCCAGGTCAAATCGCTGGGCGTGTTCCGCGGCACGGGGACGATCGCGGCGCTTGGCGGCGGCTTCGGCGGCACCTTCGTCCATCAGGGCACCGATGCGGACGGCAATGTCTATAGCGGCAATTTCAACGGCGCCTTCTTCGGCCCGACGGGCAGCGAGATCGGCTATACCTTCCGCCTGACCGGCGCCAATGGCGTCGCGGTCGGCGCGGTCGTCGGCAAGGCGCAATAGACCCGAACACCGAGGATGATCCGCCCCCTCATCGCCGCTATCGCGCTGGTCGCGGCGACCGGGGCGGCAGCGCAGACGCCAGCAGCCCCGGCACCCGAGACGCAGCCCCGCCCCTGCCCCGACAAGGCGCATTGCGTCACGGGGCTGAACGCGGCCAACGTACTGGCGATCGCGCGGGCCTATGCAGATGCCGGCCGGATTTCCGACGCCGAGACGCTGCTCCGCGGGCTGACGCGCGATCCCGATGCCGATGCCCGCGCCGAGGCACGCTTCCGCCTTTCGCAGCTGCGCGAGGCGCAGGGCGACCGTTATGGCGCGATCGAGCTTCTGCGGGAGATTCTCGACGAAAAGCCCAGGGCGCAGCGCGTGCGGCTCGAGCTTGCCCGGCTGCTTGCCGCATCGGGCGACGAGGCGGGCGCGCGGCGCGAACTGCGGCGCGTGGGATCGGCAGGACTGCCCGAGGACGTAGCGCGCGCGGTCGACCAGTTCGCAGTCGCGTTGCGATCGAACAAGTCCTTCGGCGGCTCCTTCGAAATCGCGGTCGCGCCCGACAGCAACATCAACCGCGCGCCCGACCAGCAGACCGTCGACACGGTGATCGCCCCGCTCCAGCTCGACCGCGACGCGCGGGCGCGTTCGGGCGTCGGCGCATCGCTGTCAGGTCAGGCCTTTGCGCGAACTGACCTCACCGATCATGTCGGTCTGCTCGCGCGCGTTTCAGCCAGCGCCAACCTCTATGGCGCATCGCAGTTCAACGACGTGATCGCGACCGTGGCGACCGGACCCGAAATCCGCACCGGCCGCGCGCGCTGGCGGCCGGCGGTGGTGGCGAGCAAGCGCTGGTTCGGCGGCGACCTTTATTCGACCAGCTATGGCGCGACGCTCAACTATCTGAAACCGCTCGATCCGATGAGCCAGATCGAAGTCGAAGGCACCTTCCTCAAGAACCGATACCGCCAGATTTCGGCGCAAAACGGATCGCTCTACGACCTGAGCGTGGCCTATGACCGCGCGATCACGCCACGGCTGAGCACGCGCTTCGCGGTGCGTTTCGATCGACAGAGCGCCGAGGCGAAATCGCTGGCGACGACGAGCGGATCGGTGGAAATGCTCTTCGCGCGCGCGTTCGGGCGGCAATTGGTGTTCATGCAGGGCAGCGTGGGGATGCTCGGCGCCGACGCGCGGCTGCCGCTCTTCCCCAGGACGCGCAACGATGCGCGGTGGGACCTGACGGGCGGCGTCATCCTGCGCCAGTTCAGCTTCAAGGGATTGTCGCCGCTGATCCGCGTGACGCGATCGGTCAATGATTCGACCGTCGGCCTCTACGAGTTCAAGCGAACGCGCTTCGAATTCGCATTGTCGCGCGAGTTTTAGCCGACATCGTCCATGAACGGCGCGGCGACGTCCTTCGGGATGCGGAGGATGCGGCCTGTGGCGCGATCGATGATCGCCCAGGTCGAGCGCGCCCGGACGCGCAGCTTGCCGTCGCTGCCCGTGAAGGTGACGTGGCGATCGAAGCGCGCGCCACGCGGCCCCGCCTCGTCGACCCAGGTGCGCGCGGTTACCGTCTCGCCGGCCTTCACATTGCCGAGATAGTCGATCTCGTGGCGGACGACGACCCAGACATAGGCGTCGACATCCTGAGCACGCGCACGGGCGCGCCAGTGGCCGGTCGCCATATCCTGAATCCAGCGCACCCAGACCGCGTTGTTGACGTGGCCGAGCTCGTCGATGTCGGCGGGGACGGCGGTGATCGAGCTTTCGTACATAGTTGTCAGGGGAACATCACGTTTCGCCGTTGTAAAGCGACTAGCGGCGACGGAATTGCTTGGGATTCCGCGGATCGATCGCTATATGCTTTTCATGGCAACATCCCCTGAATCGAATAGTTACGGCGCCGAATCCATCAAGGTGCTGAAGGGCCTGGACGCGGTTCGCAAGCGCCCCGGCATGTATATCGGCGACACCGACGACGGATCGGGCCTGCACCACATGGTGTTCGAGGTTTCCGACAACGCGATCGACGAAGCGCTCGCCGGGCATTGCGACCTGATCCTGATCCAGCTCAATCCCGACGGATCGGTGTCGGTCGAGGACAATGGCCGCGGCATCCCGACCGGAATCCACCCCGAGGAAGGCGTGTCGGCGGCCGAGGTCATCATGACCCAGCTCCATGCCGGCGGCAAGTTCGAGAACACGTCCGACGACAATGCCTACAAGGTTTCCGGCGGCCTCCACGGCGTCGGCGTATCGGTGGTCAACGCGCTCAGCGACTTCCTCGACCTGACGATCTGGCGCGACGGCGAAGAGCATTACATGCGCTTCAAGCGCGGCGATGCCGTGGCGCCGCTGAAGGTCGTCGGCCCCGCGCCCGATGGCAAGCGCGGCACGCGTGTGACCTTCCTCCCCTCGGCCGAGACCTTCAAGATCACCGAGTTCGACTTCGAGAAGCTCGAGCATCGCTACCGCGAGCTCGCCTTCCTCAATTCGGGCGTGCGGCTGAAGCTGATCGACGCGCGCCACGAGGAACGCGTGGAGCATGAGCTGTTCTACGAAGGCGGCATCGCGGCCTTCGTCAAATATCTCGACCGCGCCAAGACGCCGCTCTTCCCCGATCCGATCACGGTGCACGGCCAGCGCGATTCGATCGGCATCGACGTCGCGCTCGAGTGGAACGACAGCTATTACGAGAATGTCCTCGCCTTCACCAACAACATCCCCCAGCGCGACGGCGGCACGCATATCGCGGCCTTCCGCGCGGCGCTGACCCGCACGCTCAACAATTATGCCGAGAAATCGGGGCTGTTGAAAAAGGAGAAGGTCAGCCTCACCGGCGAGGACATGCGCGAGGGGCTGACGGCGATCGTTTCGGTCAAGCTGCCCGACCCCAAGTTCAGCAGCCAGACCAAGGACAAGCTCGTCTCGTCCGAGGTGCGTCAGCCGCTGGAAGCGCTGATGGCCGACAAGATGGCCGAGTGGCTGGAGGAAAACCCCGCCCACGCCAAGGCGATCGTCGGCAAGATCATCGACGCCGCAGCCGCGCGCGAGGCAGCGCGCAAGGCGCGCGAACTGACGCGGCGCAAGGGCGTGATGGACATCGCCTCGCTGCCCGGCAAGCTCGCCGACTGCCAGGAGCGCGATCCCGCCAAGTCCGAACTCTTCCTCGTCGAGGGTGATTCGGCAGGCGGATCGGCCAAGCAGGGGCGCGACCGCCATTATCAGGCGATCCTGCCGCTGCGCGGCAAGATCCTGAACGTCGAGCGCGCGCGTTTCGACCGGATGCTGTCGTCGCGCGAGATCGGGACGCTGATCCAGGCGTTGGGCACCAGCATCGGCCGCGACGATTTCAACATCGAGAAGCTGCGCTACCACAAGGTCGTCATCATGACCGACGCCGACGTGGACGGTGCGCATATCCGCACGCTGCTGCTGACCTTCTTCTACCGCCAGATGCCCGAGCTGATCGCGAACGGCCATCTCTTCATCGCCCAGCCGCCGCTCTACAAGGCAGCGCGCGGCCGATCCGAAGTCTATCTCAAGGACGATGCGGCGCTGGACCAGTATCTGGTCGACGCGGGGCTGGGCGCGATGGTGCTCGACAGCCCCGAGGGGCAGCGCAGCGGCGACGATCTGCGCCTGCTGATCGATCATGCGCGGCGGATGCGCACGCTGATGCGCTACGTCCCGCGGCGCTATGACCCCGCGATCATCGAGGCGATGGCGCTGGCCGGGGCGCTGGCCCCCGACCTCGACCGCATCGCGCGCGAGACACTGATCGACCGCGTGGCGGGCTGGCTCGACGCCGGCGACCCCGAGGCGCGCTGGCAGGGCCGGCTGAGCGAGGAAGGCGGCTATCACCTCGAGCGCTTCTGGCGCGGGGTGACCGACCACCACATCGTCGAGGCGGCCTTCCTGGGATCGGCCGAGGCGCGCAAGCTCCATGCACTCGCCGCCGAGCAGACCGACGCCTATGTCCGCCCATCGCGGCTGATCCAGGCCAATCTGGCGGCGCGCGCGAGCGACGACGAGGACGCAGCGGTCGATCCGCGCGGCACGCAGGTAACGCGGCCGAGCGAACTGCTCGACGCCATCCTGACGGCGGGGCGCAAGGGACTGTCGATCTCGCGCTACAAGGGTCTGGGCGAGATGAATGCCGAGCAGCTGTGGGAAACCACGCTCGATCCGCAGAACCGATCGATGCTGCGCGTCGAGATCACGCAGGCCAACGTCGCCGACGAGATCTTCACCCAGCTGATGGGCGACGTGGTGGAGCCGCGCCGCGACTTCATCCAGGAAAATGCGCTGAACGTCGCCAATCTCGACGTTTGATGCATGGCGGCCCCGGTTCCCGCAAGGCGGGACCGGGCGCCTGCCTGCCGCTCCCTAAAGCAGAACGCCCAGCGAGCGCCAGGCGGGGATGCGGTGGGCGAGGAATTCGGATGCTTCGGCCAGGAGCTGGCGGTGCATCGCTTCGCCTTCGAGCGGCTTTCCCGCGTGGTGGAGCCTGCGGTCGAGCGCCGCGAGGCGCGTGGCGACGCCTTCGGCCAGCATCGAGCCGTCGGCCTGTCGATCAGCCGCAAACCAGCTGTCGAGGAGCATCAGATCGACGTCGGTGATCGCGATCGCCGAGCCGATCGCGGCGGCAGCGATATTGCCATAGGGCAGGCCTTTCGACGCTTCGCGCGCGATCACGAAATTGAGGCGCTGCGCGGCCTCTGCCGATGCGGGGGCGGCGGCATCAGGCGCGAGCACCTGCGCGTGGAGGAGCAGCAACAGCAGCTGGCGGGCATTGGCCACGCCTTGCCGGGCGACGCCGGGCAGCGCGACGAGCTGCTCGACGGGGCATGGGCCGGCGCGGAGCGCGTCGACAATCTCGGCATAGGCCGGGGCTTGCAGGGCGACCTCGCCGAACGCGGCTTCGAACCTGAGCGTGCTGCCGGGTGCGGGCGGCGCGAGGAGGCGGACGCGCATCGGCGGCGGGGTGCCGGTCGTCGCAGGAGCGCCGGCCGGCGCGCGGCGGAAGATATCGCGCCGGAAGGCCTGGTTGATCACGACATCCTGCAGATCCTGCTGCAGCCCGCGATCGGGCTGGGCAGCGATCGTATCGCGCAGCGCGGCGGGCAACGGCCCGGGGAGCAGCGCCTCGGCAAACGTCGCGGTGCCGGCATGGGCGAGCCCGGCGCGCGCCAGATCGTCGGCGACGCTCGAATGCCAGAGCGGCTCCCACCCGTCGTGCAGATATTCCTGCACCAGATAGTTGCGACTGCGGTGGCGGATCGAATCGAGGCGGGGCTTGAGCGCGGGCAGGATCTTGAAGATCCCCGCGCCGCCGTCGTCCAGCCGATCGAACAGCGCGATCGATTCGTCGATCGCTTCCGGCCCCGTCTTCGCGCCCGCATCCCTCAAGCGGCGGGCGATATGCTGGAAGGGCATCGAGCCGAGCCAGCCGGGCTGGGCATTGTAGCTAGCATAGACGAGGCCGCCGGGGCGGACGGCGTGGCGCAGGCATTCGACCACCGCCGCGCGCACCGGAGGCGCCACCCAACTGTAGACGCCGTGCATCGCGACATAGTCGAACTGGCCGAAATCTTCAGGCCAGCCAGTCGCGAGATCGACGAAATCGGCGGCGGCGAAGCGGACATTGGCGAGCCCCGCCGCATCGGCGATCCGCCGCGCATGATCGACATGATCGGGCAGGAAATCGATGCCGACGAAGTCGATGCCCGGATTGGCGGCAGCTAGGAGGCAAAGCCCCATGCCCTGCCCGCAGCCAAGTTCAAGGAAGCGCGGCTGCCCCGACGCGTGCCGCTGCGGCTGCGCGCCGCCGGCCGCGCGCGCGCAGAGGTCGAGCCAGTCGGGGGCCATCTCGCGGCAGAAGCCGTAGGTATAGCCGACCGAGACATCATAACCACGCGACCAGTCGTTCATCGAAGGATCCCCGTCTTCGATTGCCTGCCTGCGCCCTTAGTGGGCGCCGCGCGATCGGACAATTTGAAAGCACGCGCCGCGCGGCGCAGGAACAAATGCCGCAGTGCGGCATTCTGCGATCGTTATGTTGCGTAGCTTATCTCCTTCGGCGCGGCGGGCCCACCGCGCCGAAAAACTGCGGGCCGAAGCCAGCAACTGCCTTGGCATCGCGGTGTCCAAGGCCGGCCAGGATGCGGCGGCGCTGATCGACGAGGCCGTGCGGCTTGCGCAGCGTGCCTGCGAGCTCAAGCAAAATATGGCGGGCTGAAGCGCTTCTATCTGGCGTCATCCAAAAGGAGGGCGCATGAGGCGGCAATGCCCAACGCCAATATCGTCGACCGCCCGACCTTCGTCACCCATCTCGAATGTTCCGCCACCGGCGAGACCTATGCCGCCGACACGCTTCACGGCCTGTCGCGCGCGGGCAAGCCGCTGCTCGTGCGCTATGATCTCGACGGCGTGCGCCGCGCGATCGACAAGGCGACGATCGCAGCGCGCGGCCCCGATCTGTGGAAATGGCGCGAGCTGCTGCCGGTGCGGCGGACCGAAAATGTCGTCAGCCTCGGCGAGGTCGCGACGCCGCTGATTCCCCTGCCCCGGCTGGGCGCGCGCCATGGCGCGGCGGCGCCCATCGTGAAGGACGAAGGGCGGCTGCCCACCGGATCGTTCAAGGCGCGCGGGCTGGTGATGGCCGTCAGCATGGCCAAGGAACTGGGCGTCGGGCGCATCGCGATGCCGACCAACGGCAATGCCGGCGCGGCGCTGGCCGCCTATGGCGCGGCGGCGGGGATCGAATCCTATGTCTTCTGCCCCGAGGACACGCCCGAGGTGAACGTCCGCGAGATCTCGCTGCAAGGGGCGAAGGTGTGGCGCGTCAACGGGCTGATCGGCGATTGCGGCAAGATCGTCGGCGAGGGGAAGGAGCCGATGGGCTGGTTCGACCTCTCGACGCTCAAGGAGCCTTACCGGATCGAGGGCAAGAAGACGATGGGGCTGGAGCTGGCCGAACAGCTCGGCTGGCAGATGCCCGACGTGATCTTCTACCCGACGGGCGGCGGCACCGGGCTGATCGGCATGTGGAAGGCGTTCGACGAGCTGGAGGCGCTGGGTTTCATCGGATCAGAGCGGCCGCGCATGGTGGCCGTGCAGGCGAGCGGCTGCGCGCCGATCGTCAATGCCTGGGAAGCCGGGACCGAGCATGCCGAGCCGATCGTGGGCGCCCATACCGTGGCCTCCGGCATCCGCGTGCCGGGGGCGATCGGCGATTTCCTGATCCTGCGCGCGGTGCGCGAATCGGGCGGCTTTGCGATCGCCGTCGACGACGACGCGATCATCGCCGCGCGCGACCGGATCGCGCGCGAGGACGGGCTGCTGCTCTGCCCCGAGGGCGCGGCGACGGCGGCGGCGTGGGAAGCGGCACTGGATCGCGGGCTGATCGACAGCCGCGACCGCGCGGTGCTGTTCAATTGTGCATCGGGCCTCAAATACCCGATGCCGCCCGCCGATGCGGCGATCGACCGGCATCAGCCGATCGACTGGAACGCCATCGCAAGCGCTTGATCAGAGCGCCAGAACGAGCACCGAGCCGCAAAGCAGAATAAGCCCGCCGAAGAAAATGCGATCGGCCCAGGGCTCGAACGCGCTGCCCTGCGGTTCTGCCCGAATCGCGAGGTAGGAGAAGACGCAGCTGAGGCTGAAGCAGACGGCCGCGCCCCATGCGATTTCGTCTGCGATGGTGGTCGACGCAATCTTCGCGACATTGAGCCCGGTGATGATGAGCAGCGAGATGCCCAGCAGATTCGATGCGGCGGGAAGGATATGATGATGCTTCTGCATATCCGCCTTCTCAGAGACGGGTGGTGCTGCCGGTGAGGATTGAACTCACGACCTCAGCCTTACCAAGGTGCTCTTTTACTTGCGCTAGACTATCCAAATCTACGATTTCAGCCATTTTTGCTTGACCAAACTTTGCTGGAATACGACACTCTGACCCATCAATTTATGCCGCTTGCTTCCGCCGTGCTTCCAGTTCGCGGACCTCGGCGGCAAGTCTGAGGTCGAGTTCCGGGAGTTCGTATGGCAAGAGCGCAGATACGCTTGACCAAGCGAGTGGTGGACAAGCTCGAGGCGGATGGCAAGGACCGCGTCTTGTGGGACGCCGATGTCCATGGATTCGGGCTGAGAATCTCGCCCGGCGGCGCGCTGACCTATGTTCTCCAATATCGTTTCGAGGGCCGGCAGCGCCGCTTCAAGATCGGCACCCATGGCTCTCCATGGACCCCGGAAGCGGCCCGGCTGGAAGCGCAAAGTCTATTGGGAAAAATCATAGACGGCGTCGACCCGCAGCAGGAGCGTATAAATGAACGTAAAGAACTCACGCTCGGCGAGCTTTGCGACGTCTATCTCGCGGAAGCACTGATAACCGCGAAAGAAAGCTCGATTCGGGCCGCGCGTAACAACATCGAGAACCACATCAAGCCACTCCTCGGCCCGCGCCGCGCGTCGAAGATCGTTCGCGCCGACGTCGAGCAGCTGCTGCGTGACATCGCGGCCGGAAAGACCGCGCGAAGCAGGAAAACCGGTCATCGCGGTCTATCGCGCGTGCGCGGTGGGAAAGGCGCGGCGAATCAGGCAGTTACGACCCTGAGCGCGGTCATGGGGTTTTCCGTGGTGCGAGGCGTGCGGCTCGACAACCCTGCGATCAGCGTCCGCAAGTTTCCGGGCAAGAAGATGGAGCGCTTCCTTTCACCGGCCGAACTCGCGAGGCTAGGCGAAGCGCTGTCGGCGGCAGCATCGCTCGGGGTGGAGAGTCCCTATGCGATCGCCGCGCTTCGGCTGCTGGTGCTGACCGGATGCCGGAAGGGCGAGATACTGACACTCAAGCGCAGCTATATCGATCCGTTCCACCGCTGCCTGCGGCTCCCGGACAGCAAGACGGGCGCGAAGATCGTGCATCTTGGAGCGCCGGCGATGAAGGTGATCGCGACGGTGCCGCAGGTCGTCGGCAACCCCTATCTGCTCCCAGGCAAGAAGGAGGGCACGCATGTGACCGACCTGCATTCCTGCTGGGCACGCATCCGCAAGACCGCGAGGCTCGAGGACGTCCGCATCCACGATCTGAGGCACAGCTTCGCCTCGATCGGCGCATCGACCGGCGACAGCATGCTGATCATCGGCGCCCTGCTCGGTCACAAGAGCGCCAAGACGACCGAGCGCTATACCCATCTGTCCGATCATCCGCTCAAATCCGCGGCGGACCGCATCTCCGACGAGATCGCGCAGCACCTCGACGACAGCTTCGCGGTTGCCGCAGCCAATGACATGGAAGACGAGGATCCGTTCATCGCCTTCTGGGCGACGCAATGCGAACAGGAAGCGCCGAAACCCGACCCGGTGCTTGGCGCGATCATCCGTACCCAGTGGCTCGATACGCGCGCTGCCGCGGCCCTGCTCGGTTTCACGGTGGGGACGATGCAAACCTATCGATGGATGGGCACTGGTCCGGCATTCCGAAAGATCGGGCGCCGGGTCGTCTATTCGGCGGAGGCGCTGACCGCGTGGCGTGATGCGCAGCAAGGCGTGCTGGCTGCGGCCGCCTGATCGCGGCGTAAATGCTCGCTCCATTGGGGCGACCTTGGGCCGATCGCTCGCGCCGCTGTAAGATTCGTGCGCCGGACGCGTCCTTCGATCCGGCTGGACTGAAGTCCGCCATCGAAGGAGACAGGACATGGCGAGCCACACCCACCATAGCGATCACCAAGGTGGCAGCGGCAACAAGTCGGGATGCTGCGGCGGCAAGGCGGACGCCGGCAAGGCCGAGCAGGCCCGTCCGCAAGACGCGCCGCCGGCAACCAGCGGCGGGTGCTGCGGATCGAAGCGCTGAGCAGACGCTCCGGCGGCGCGTGACGCGCGCTGCCGGAAGCGATAGCATCTCGGCCATGCCGATCGGCAACGAGCGTGGGCCGACGCACGACACCGGAGCTTTGCCTTGCAGACTGTGACGCTGGAGGCGCGCGGCCTCTTCGAAGTTCTGGATCATCTGGCGGTCGAAAGGCTGCTGATGCGGAATCCGGCGGTCAAGCGGGCAGAGGCCAGCCCCGGCTCCCAGAGCGTGACCATCGACTTCGATCCTGCGCGAACGACCGAGGCCGAGCTGCGCCGCACGATCATCGACTGCGGTTTCCATTGCCGCGGGCGCGTGCAGCCCACGCACCTCTGCGCGCCCCCAGCGGACGCGGACGCGCCGGTCAAACACGTTCATCACCATCCCTTACCCGCGGCACCGGCGATGCCCGGTACATCGGTGCAGCATGCAGTGGCGCACGACGCCATGGCGCACGAGATGGGCCACGGCGCGGGCATGGACATGGCGGAGATGGCGCGCGACATGCGCAACCGCTTCTTCGTCGCGCTTCTCTTCTCGCTGCCGATCTTCGCGCTCTCGCCGATGGGGATGGGCGAACCGCTGCTCAAGCCAATGTTCGGCCTGAGCCTCAACATGACGCTGTTCCTGCTCGCGAGCGCGGCGATCCTCTATCCGGCCTGGCCGTTCGCGGTCGCCGCGGTCCGCGCGCTGCGCAACGGCGTGCTCAACATGGCGGTGCTGGTGCTGTTGAGCGTCGGCACCGGCTATCTGTTCAGCGTCGGCGCGACCTTCCTGTTCGACGGCCAGCAATTCTACGAAGCCTCGGCGGTCCTGCTCGTGTTCATCCTGCTCGGCCATTGGCTCGAAATGCGCGCGCGTGCCGGCGCTTCGGCGGCGATCCGGGCGTTGATGGATCTCGCACCGCCGAAGGCGACGGTGCTGCGCGACGGCAAGGAGATCGAAGTGCCGACCGCCGAGGTGCAGCTCGGGGACGTGGTGCTGATCCGGCCGGGCGACAAGATCCCCGTCGACGGCGAGATCCTCGAAGGCACGTCGCAGGTCGATGAATCGATGCTGACGGGCGAGTCGATGCCAGTGTCGAAGAAGGTCGGCGACAGCGTCATCGGGGCGACGATCAACCGCAGCGGGAGCTTCCGTTACCGCGCGACCAAGATCGGCGCCGACACGGCGCTCGCGCAGATCGTCAAGCTGGTGCAGGAGGCGCAGAACTCGAAGGCGCCGGCGCAGCTGCTCGCCGACCGCGCCTCGCAATGGCTGGTGCTGGCCGCGATCCTGATCGGGCTCGCGACCTTCGCGATCTGGTACTGGATCGTCGGACAGACGCTGCTGTTCGCGCTCACCCTCACCATCACCGTGTTCGTGATCGCCTGCCCCGATGCGCTCGGGCTCGCCACGCCGATGGCGGTGATGGTGGGCACGGGTCTCGGCGCGATGCACGGCATATTGTTCAAGAATGCCGGCGCGCTCGAAGAGGCGACCAAGCTCGACGTTATCATCTTCGACAAGACCGGCACGCTGACCATGGGGCAGCCCAAGGTCGTCGAGCTCGTCGCGGCGCCGGGCTATACGGAGGACGAAGTACTGCGCGTCGCCGGCGCGATCGAGCGCAGTTCGGAGCATCCCCTAGCGCAGGCTGTCCTGGAGCGCACCGAGGGCATTACGCTCCCGGCGGCGACCGGCTTCGCCAATCGCGAGGGCCGGGGTGCGAGCGCCGAGGTCGAGGGCGCGACCGTGGTGGTGGGCAACCGCCTCGCGATGGACGAGGAGAAGGTCGCGCTCGGCGCGCTCGAAGCGGCCGCGGAACAACTCAAGGGCGCCGGCCGCACAGTCGTCCATGTCGCGCGCGGCGGCGAGATCCTCGGCCTGATCGCCATCGCCGACGCGCCCCGGCCGAGCGCGAGGGCCACCGTCGCGGCGCTCCGCGAGCGCGGCGTCAAGGTCGCCATGCTCACCGGCGACAATGAAGGCACCGCCAGGCGTATCGCGCAGGAACTCGGGGTCGAGATCGTGCTGGCCGACGTGCTGCCGGGCGACAAGGCCGGCAAGGTGAAGGAACTCCAGGCACAGGGCCAGCGCGTCGGCATGGTCGGCGACGGCGTCAACGACGCGCCCGCGCTGACCCAGGCCGATGTCGGCTTCGCAATCGGCGCCGGCACCGACGTCGCGATCGAAAGCGCCGACGTGGTGCTGATGCGGAGCGATCCGCTCGACGTCGTGGGCGCGCTTGCGCTGTCGCGGGCAACGCTGCGCAAGATGCACCAGAATCTATGGTGGGCGGTCGCCTACAACATCATCGCCTTTCCGCTCGCCGCCGGGGTGCTCTATCCGATGCTGCTCAGCCCCGAGATTGCGGCGCTGGCGATGTCGGGCAGCTCGGCGCTGGTCGCGATCAACGCGCTGATGCTCAAGCGTACCCGGCTCACGGGCATCGCCCCGGAGGAGGCGGAACTCCCGGCCGCCGCCGCCGCATGAAGCCCGGATTGCCGTCCGCGGCATTCGCGGCGCTGCTGCTCGCTGCGTTCTGCGTGTCGCTCGCCTATGGCATCGCGCTGCCGGTATTGCCGTTTCTGCTGGAGCTTCGGCTCGGCGCCGGCGCGGACGTGGCCTGGCATACCGGCCTCCTGACCGGCACTTATACGCTCGCCCTGTTCCTGTTCGCGCCCTTATGGGGCCGCCTGTCGGACCGTCGGCGACGGCGGCGCGGCGTCATCCTGGCGGGAATGGCCGGATTCACGCTCAGCCTGCTCTTGTTCGCCTTTGTCGACAGCCTGGTCGCGCTCTATCTCGGCCGGTTCCTGACCGGAGGGTTCTCCGCGGCGGTCATCCCGGTGTCGATGGCGCTGATCGGCGACTGGGCGCCAGACGAGAATTGGCGGGCGCGGCGTTTCGCCTGGCTGTCGATCGCGGGCGTGGGCGGGTTCCTGGTGGGCCCGATGGTCGGCGGTTTCGTCGCCGGAATGTGGCGCGAGGGCATGCCATTGTCGGGCGCGCCCTTCCTCACCTCTGCCGCGGCGGGCGCGGTCGGCACGCTCGCGCTCTGGCTGACGCTGCCCCGCCGCGCGCCGACGTCCAAGGCGGCGGCCGGCCCGATCGCCCATATGGGCACACGGCTGGTCCCGCGATTGCTGGCGCTCTCCGGGATCGTCGCGGCCGGGATCGGCATCTTCGAGGTCGCGCTCGCCTTGCGCGCGCAGCAGGCTCTCGGCCTCAGCCCCGCCGAGATCGGCCTGATGTTCACCGAGTGCAGCCTGGTGATGGTCGTGGCGCAGGCCCTGGTGTTCAATCCCTGGTTCCCGGCGCGCGCCACGCGTTGGCTGCTGGCACCGGCCTTTGCCGCGCTTGCCGGCGCGCTCGCGCTCGCGCCCTGGGTGGAAACGCCGGCCCGGCTCTATCTCGCCGTCGGGCTGGTCGCGGCCGGCGCCGGTATCCTGTCACCGATCCTGGCGCTTTGGGTGTCGCTTGCCGCGGGCAAGGCGCAGGGGGGTGCGCTCGGCCGCCAGACCGCTGCGGCGAGCCTCGGCCAGGCCATTGGGTCGGCGCTCGGCGGGCTGTTGTTCGGACTCGAACCGCGGTTGCCGGGATTGCCGTTCCTCGCCGCGGCGGCTGCCGCGCTTGTCGGGCTCGCGCTGGCGCTCCGCCTTCCCGGCCAGCTCGCGCCGCTCGCGGCGCGCGCAGCGGGCGCGGACGCGCCGCAACGATAAGCACACGGCCAGTGTAAGGACGGCGGGGCTCGCGCGTCCTAGGCTGCGAAGGCGCGTCATGCGCCTTCCATCGCAGGCAGCCGTGGAGGCGGACATGGACCATGATGCGCATCAAGGAACGGGCAATCGAAGCTGGCGCGCGCCGCTGGTCTTCATCGGCTTCGCGGCGATCGCGGCCTATTTCCTGCTGTCCGAGCATCGGCTGCATGCGCTGAGCGCGCTGCCCTGGATCCTGATCCTGTTGGCCTGCCCGCTGATGCACCTCTTCATGCATGGCGGGCATGGTGGACATGGCGGCCATGGCGGCCATGGCGGCGGCGCCGACCGGGCGGCCGCCGATGCCGCCGAACCCGGCACCCATCACCACTGAGCGGGAGGATCGAGCGATGCACGACGACGCACCGGCCTATGGCCTTTGGGGATTGGTGATCCTCAATTCGGCGATCTTCATCTTCTTCGCCTACAGCTTCTACAAGCCCACCACCTCGCGCGACTGGCGCTCGTTCAGCGCGTTCAGCGCCTTCCTCGTGGCGCTGTTCGCCGAGATGTACGGTTTTCCGCTCACCATCTATCTGCTCTCGGGCTGGCTGCAGAGCCGCTATCCCGGCGTCGACTGGTTCTCGCACGATGCCGGCCATTTGCTCGAGACGATGTTCGGCTGGCGCGTGAACCCGCATTTCGGGCCGTTCCATATCCTGAGCTTCGTGCTGATCGGCGCGGGCTTCTGGCTGATCTCGACCGGATGGACCAAGCTCTACCGCGCGCAGCGCAGTCGCATGCTCGCGACCGACGGTATCTATGCCCGCATACGGCACCCGCAATATGACGGCTTCATCCTCGTCATGCTGGGCTTCCTGTTCCAGTGGCCGACGATCCTCACGCTCGCGATGTTCCCGGTGCTGGTCTTCATGTACGTCCGGCTCGCCCGCAGCGAGGAGCGCGAGGCGCTCGCCACCTTCGGCGAGGAGTATCGCGCCTATATGGAACGCGTCCCCGGCTTCATTCCGCGCCTGCGGCCGGCGTCGCCGCCGCAGGATCGCGCCCATCGCCGGCAGTCCTGAGCTCCGCCCGGCCTATTCCCAGGGAGAAACGTCATGAGTGAACTCGTCGTCATTGCCTTCGACAGCGAAGAGAAGGCGGAAGAAATCCGCGACCGGCTGGTGAGCCTCCAGCGTTCGCACATCGTCACCCTGGCCGACGCCGTCGTCGCCACCAAGCGGCCGAATGGCAGCATCCGGCTCAGCCAGCTCGCGAGCCCGGCCACATCCGGCGCGATCAGCGGCGGCTTCTGGGGCCTTCTGATCGGCGCGCTCTTCCTCGCGCCGCATATCGGCCTGCTGGTCGGTGCGGCAAGCGGTGGCCTGGCCGGCGCGCTGACCGACGTCGGAGTCGACGACGGCTTCATGCGCGAAGTCGCCGAGGTGCTGCAACCAGGGTCTGCAGCGCTGTTCGTGCTCATCCAGAAGATGACCGAGGACAAGCTGCTCGACGAACTCAAAGGCGTCGGCGGCAAGGTGCTGCGCACCTCGCTCGATCACACCAAGGAGCAGCAGCTGCGCGACGCGCTGGACGGGGTGCTGCAGGATCACGAGGCGCGCGAGCCGGCCTAGCATCCCCCGTCCCCCGAAGCCGGCGCCGCGCCCCGCCCCTCGATCGCGGCGCCGGCTTCACCCCTCCAGCCTCAAGCGGAACCATGGCGAAGAAGCGCAAACAGCCCGATGGCTATGCGGACGAACTCCATGCGCTGCAGATCCAGCTGAGCGCGCTGCAGCGGCGCGTCATCGCGGACGGGCGCAAGCTGCTGATCCTCGTCGAGGGCCGAGACGCCGCAGGCAAGGACGGGATGATCAAGCGGATCGTCGAGCATCTGAGCCCGCGCGACACGCGCGTCGTCGCCTTGGGATCGCCCTCGGACCGCGACCGGCGCTCCTGGTATTTTCAGCGCTGGACCGGGCATCTCCCGGTTTCGGGCGAGATCGCGCTGTTCAACCGCAGCTGGTACAACCGCGCCGGGGTCGAGCGCGTCATGGGGTTCTGCACCGACGCCGAGTATGAGGAGTTCATGGTCACGGTGCCAATGTTCGAGCAGTTGCTCGCGCATTGCGGCATCACGCTCGTCAAATATTATCTCGACATCTCGAAAGGGGAACAGCGCCGCCGGCTCGCCGCGCGCGCCAAGAATCCGCTCAAGCAATGGAAGCTGAGCCCGATCGACCAGGAGGCAGGCAAGCGGTGGAAGGCCTATAGCGCCGCGCGCGACGCGATGCTGGCGCGCACGCACAGCGTGGCCGCACCCTGGATCGTCGTGCGCGCCGACGACAAGCGCCATGCGCGGCTCGCGCTGATCCGCGACCTGCTCGTTCGGTTGGGAGAGCGGGAGCGCGACGATCAGGAACTTCCCGACCCGGGCACCGTCTTCCTCTATGACGACGCCGCGCGCGAACAGGGCCTGATCGCGAAATGAAGCGGGGCCGGGACGGAGCGGCCCGTTTACCGCGAGAAGACGCGTTTGCGCCGCGTCACGTGCTGAGCATTCGACCTCGGGCAGGATAGCCGCGCGGAACGAGGCTGCAGACCTTGCGCGCTTGCTGGCGGACCTCCTCGAGATGCTCGTCGACGAACCGCTCGGCCAGGCCTTCGACGATTGGCGAGAAATGAAGATGGTCGTCGCTCGCCAGCGCGAACGCGTCCTTGAGATAATGGTCGAACACCTGGCGCAGCGACAGCCATGCGCCGGTCTCCTCCAGCCACTGGCTCGTCGTTCCCGACGAGGTGAAGCTCATCAGCCGCTTGCCCGCCGTCGCCGGCGTGCCCTGGCCCGCGCGGACCGCGCGATGCGTCATCCCCGATCCGAGCACGCGCTCGACATAGCCTTTGAGCATCGCCGGCGGCGTGCCGAACCAGATCGGATAGACCAGCACGATGACCGCGGCATCGTCGAGCAGCGCGAGTTCGGCGGCGACGTCGGGCGCGATGGCGAAGTCGGCAACGCCAGGACGCTCGCAAGCCTTGAGCACGGGATCGAAGCCCATGCGGTAGAGGTCGCGGAGCACCGCGCGCTGGCCGCATGCCTCGACCGCTTCGCAATAGGTCTCGGCGACCGCCATGGTGAAGCTGCGGACCTCGGGATGGCACGCGATCACGATGTGCTTGGGGTCGGCGCTCTCCTGGCGATCGTCCATCGCGGCCTCCCTAGGATGCAGCCGGCGCCAGCTGGGGCGACCGGTTCTCCGCCGCCCCGGCGGCGAGCGCTTGTTCGACTTCGGCGACATGGCGGACAGTTGCGACGAAGCTGTCCGGATTGAGCGAGATCGAGTCGATCCTCTCGCGCACCAGAAAGCCGGCGAACTCGGGATAGTTGCTCGGCGCCTGGCCGCAGATGCCGACCTTGATGCCCGCCTCATGCGCCGAGGCGATCGCCTGATGGATGAGCCGCGTCACGGCCTCGCTGCGCTCGTCGAACAGCGGCGCCAGGTCGCCCGAATCCCGGTCGACGCCGAGCGCGAGCTGCGTCAGGTCGTTGCTGCCGATCGAGAAGCCGTCGAAGCGCGCGGCGAATTGTTCGGCGAGGATCACGTTCGAGGGAATCTCGCACATCATATGGACTTCGAGGCCGGCGGCGCCCCGTTCGAGACCGTTCGCCGCCATCGCCTCGAGCACGCGATCGGCCTCGGCCGGCGTGCGGCAGAACGGCACCATCACCACGACATTGGCGAAGCCGATAGCCTCGCGCACGCGCTTGAGCGCGCGGCATTCGAGCGCGAAGCCCTCGCGGTAGCGCGGGTCATAGTAGCGCGACGCGCCGCGGAACCCGAGCATCGGATTCTCCTCCTTGGGCTCGAACGCGGCTCCGCCGAGGAGATGGGCATATTCGTTGGTCTTGAAGTCACTCAAGCGCACGATCACCGGGTGCGGGTGATAGACCGCGGCGATCCTGGCGATGCCGAGCGCAAGCGTCTCGACGAAGAATTCGGGCGGATCGGCGAATCCTTGGGTGAGCTTGCGGATCTCGCGCAGCGCGCCGGCGTCGCCGACGCGCTCGGGATGGAGCAGCGCCATCGGATGCGCCTTGATGGCGTTGCTGATGATGAACTCCATGCGCGCGAGCCCCACGCCCCTGGCCGGCAGCCGCCACCAGCGCAGCGCGGCGGCCGGGTCCGCGAGATTGACCATGATCGCTGTTCGGGTCTCGGGGATCTGGGCGAAATTGATCTGTTCGGCGTCGAACGCGAGCCTGCCGTCATAGACATGCCCTCGGTCTCCCTCGGCGCAGGAGAGCGTGATCGCCTGCCCTTCATGGAGCAGTTCGGTCGCATTGCCGGTGCCGACCACCGCCGGCACGCCGAGTTCGCGGCTGACGATCGCGGCATGGCTGGTCGAGCCGCCATGATCGGTGACGATCCCGGCCGCGCGCTTCATCACCGGCACCCAATCGGGATCGGTCATCTCGGTGACCAGGATCGCGCCGTCGCGGAAGCGCTCGATGTCGGCGGGGTTGCGGATCACGCAGACCTGGCCCGCGACGATCGCCTCGCCGATCGCCGATCCGGTGAGGATCGGCTGCGCAGCCTCCTTGAGCCGATAGCTCCTGAACGTCGCGTCGTGGCGGGCCGACTGCACCGTCTCGGGCCGCGCCTGGACGATGAACAGTTCGCCGGTTTCGCCGTCCTTGGCCCATTCCATGTCCATTGCGCGGCCGTAGTGCGCCTCGATCAGCACCGCCCAGCGCGCGAGCTGGAGGACTTCGGCGTCGCTGAGCACGAACGCAGCGCGCTCGCGCCGCGTCGTGTCGCGCAACACCGTCCGCGCACTGCCGCCATGTGCATAGACGAGCTTGCGCTCCTTCTCGCCCAGGGTCCGCTCGATGATCGGGCAGGCACCTGGCGTGTCGAGCAGCGGCTTGAAGACGAGATGCTTGTCGGGATTGACGCTGCCCTGCACGACCGTCTCGCCTAGGCCCCAGGCCGCGCTGATCACCACCGCCCGCGGAAAGCCCGTCTCGGTGTCGATCGAGAACATGACGCCCGAGCCGGCGAGGTCGGAGCGGACCATGCGCTGCACCCCGATCGATAGCGCGACCTTGAGATGGTCGAAGCCCTTGGTCTCGCGATAGCTGATTGCGCGATCGGTGAAGAGCGAGGCGAAGCAGCGCCGGCACGCGTCGAGCAGCTCGCGCTCGCCATGAACGTTGAGGAAGGTTTCCTGCTGGCCGGCGAAGCTCGCGTCGGGAAGATCCTCGGCAGTGGCGCTGGAGCGGACCGCCACGCCGAGCGTCTCGACGCCAGCGGTGCGGGACAGCTCGCGATAGGCTTGGCGGATCGCGTCGGCCATGTCCGCCGGGAATTCGCCGTCGAGGAACAGGCTGCGGATCGCCGCTCCGGTTTGCTGGAGCGAGGCGCGCCCAGCCTTGAAGGCGTCGAGCGATGCCTGCAGCCGGGGCGTGATCGCGTTGTGCGCGATATAGTCGCGATAGGCAGTCGCGGTCGTCGCAAACCCGTCGGGCACGGCAAGCCCGGCACCGCGCAAGGTCCGCACCATGGTCGACAGCGAGGCGTTCTTGCCACCGACAACCGCGACGTCGCCTGCCGCCGGCGCTTCGAAGCCGAGAACATAGGCTGCCTGCTCGCGCATATCCTGCTCCTATCGAGAATGGGCGCCTCGTCCTCCCGCCTGTCACGCGCGCCGCCATTGGCGAGCGCGGTGACGTGGCGGGGACGAGCTCAGGAACGCTGCAGCTCGACCAGGTCGTTCTTCTGGACCGTGCCCGACAGCACCGTCGCATTGGCAAAATGGTCGTCGACGATCGCGTCGATCCGCACGCTGCCGATCTGCTTGCGCTGGAACGTCGGCGGCCCTTTGGGACCGTGCGGATGCTCGGACACGCGATAGACGGTCAGTTCCTGACCGGCCCGGGCGCCGTCGGCCTTGCCGATGCAGACCACGACCTGCTTGCCGGTCACGTGCACGACGCTGCCGCGCATGAAGAAGGTGTGGCCAATGCCGGGTGCCTTCGCCGCGCCGGACTGCTGCGCAAAGGTCGTTGAGGGGATCACGGCGACCAGGGCCGCCGACAAGAGCATGGGCAGAAACTTCATGGGGTCCTCCCGAGGCCGGATTCGGTTTCGTGCGGACGGCGCATCCGGCGTCGGCCTCCGCGCCCGCCAGATCAGGACATCGGCGGGCGTCGGTTAGGACGGTGCCGGCCTGTGAAGATTACAGCGCCCGGATTTGTTACCTGCTGTAATCGCGCGGTCGTCGCGTCGTCCTTGGCAATGAGGATGATAGGATGAACGACGAACCGGACCCGCCCGCGAGCAACGACGCCGACCCGTCGGCCATGGACGCGGCGGTGCGGCGCGCGCTGGTTGAGAGCCGTCGCGATCTGGCGAGGTTTCTGCGCCGGCGCCTCGGCAGCAGCGGGGAAGCCGAGGAAGTCCTGCAGCGCTTCATGCTGAAGGCGCTCGAACGCTCGAACGGGCTGCGCGACGTCCGCACCGTGCGCGGCTGGCTCGGGCGCGTGCTGGCCACCACCATCGTCGATCATCAGCGTGCTGCCGCGTCGCGGCGCAAGCGTGAGCATGCGATCGATCCCGACGTGCTCGCCAACCTTCCCGAAGCGCTTATCGAGCCGGATCCGGAGGTCGACGAGGCGGTATGCCAGTGCCTCTACAAATTGCTGCCGACGCTCAAGCCGGAATATTCGGCGGTGCTCTGGCGCGCGGATCTGCTCGGCGAACCGCGCGAGCAGCTCGCGCTCAGCCTGGGCACAACGGTTAACAATGTCACCGTCAGGCTGCACCGCGCGCGCCGGGCACTGAAAGCGCGCCTCCAGCAGATGTGCCGCATGTGCGTCGCTCACGGTTTCCTGGACTGCCAGTGCGAAGAGGCCGAGCGCGTGCGAAAGCTGCGCGAAGCGTCATGAGAAATCCGTTTGCGCATCGCGCGAGATGGCGATCCCGCGTTCGCATGACTGCCTATTTCAGGGCGGGCCCAATCTATCTCGTCGCCACAGAGCTGCAGAAGGAAGGGAGTTCACGATGACTCTGGCCGAATCCGATGTCGTCGATCTGGCAGCAGGCGCTGTCGACGGCCCACTTTCGCCCGATATGCTGCGGCGGATGCACGCTTATTGGCGTGCGGCAAACTATCTGTCGGTCGGGCAGATTTATCTGCGCGACAACCCCCTGCTCGAACGTCCGCTGACGCGCGCCGACATCAAGCCACGGTTGCTCGGTCACTGGGGAACAACGCCCGGGTTGAACCTGCTCTACGTCCATCTCAACCGGCTGATTGTCGAGCGGGGCGTGAACATGATCGTGGTGATCGGGCCGGGTCATGGCGGCCCGGCGATGGTGGCAAACACCTATCTCGAGGGAAGCTACACCGAGCGCTTCCCGGCGATCGAGCGCAGCCGCGTGGGCATGACCCGCCTGTTCCGGCAATTCTCTTGGCCCGGCGGCATCCCGAGCCACGTGGCCCCGGAAACGCCGGGCTCGATCCACGAAGGCGGCGAACTGGGCTACAGCCTTGCCCATGCCTATGGTGCGGTGTTCGACAACCCCGACCTGATCGCGGCCTGCGTGGTCGGCGACGGCGAAGCGGAAACCGGTGCGCTGGCGACGAGTTGGCACAGCAACAAGTTTATCAATCCGGCGCGGGACGGCGCGGTACTGCCGATCCTGCACCTCAACGGCTTCAAGATCGCCAATCCCGCGGTGCTGGCGCGGATAGACCGCGATGAACTGACCGCGCTCCTCAGGGGCTACGGGCATGAGCCGTGGTTCGTCGAGAGCGATGATCCGATCGCGGTCCACCAGCTTCTCGCCGCGACGCTCGATTCGGTGGTGGAGCGCATCCACGTCATCCAGGCCGCGGCGCGGTCGGGAACCGGCGACAACGAACGGCCGCGATGGCCGATGATCGTGCTCAAGACGCCGAAAGGCTGGACCGGACCGAAGGTGGTCGACGGCAAGCCGGTCGAGGGCACCTGGCGCGCGCACCAGGTACCGATCGCCAATTTCGACCGGCCCGGTCACCTCGAGCAGTTGGAGGAATGGCTGCTGAGCTATCGCCCGGCCGAGCTGTTCGATGAGAATGGCAAATTCCGGGAGGATTATGCCTCGCTCGCGCCGACTGGCCACCGGCGGATGGGCTCCAATCCGCATGCCAATGGCGGGGAGCTGACCGTGCCGCTGTCGCTGCCCGATTTCCGGGACCATGCGGTCTCTACTGGTCACGGCGCGATCAAGGCCCCGGCAACGACGGTGCTGGGCGGCTATATCCGGGACGTCATGGCGCGGAACCTCGATGCCGCGAATTTCAGGTTGTTCGGTCCCGACGAGACCGCGTCGAACCGGTTGCAGGCGGTGTACCAGGTCACCGGCAAGGAATGGATGGCGCGGACCGACGCGATCGACGAGAATCTCGACCGCAACGGCCGGGTGATGGAGGTGCTGAGTGAGCATCTCTGCCAAGGGTGGTTGGAAGGCTATCTGCTGACCGGCCGGCACGGGCTGTTCTCGTGCTACGAGGCGTTCGTCCATATCGTCGATTCGATGGTCAATCAGCATGCCAAATGGCTGAAAGTGGCGCGGACTATTTCTTGGCGAAGGCCGATTCCCTCGCTCAACTATCTGCTCACCTCGCATGTCTGGCGCCAGGACCATAACGGCTTGTCGCACCAGGAACCGGGCTTCATCGATCATGTCGTGAACAAGAAGGCGGACGTGGCGCGTATCTACCTGCCGCCCGACGCCAACTGCCTGCTGTCGGTGGCCGACCATTGTCTGCGCAGCCGCGATTACGTGAACGTCATCGTCGCCGGCAAGGATCCGGAATGGCAGTGGCTCGGGATCGACGAGGCGGTGCGGCACTGCACCGCGGGCGCCGGCATCTGGGATTGGGCAAGCGATCCGGGCGAGCCGGACGTGGTGATGGCCTGTGCCGGTGATGTGCCCACGCTGGAGACGATGGCGGCGGTGATGCTGCTGCGCGAACAGGTTCCCGATATCCGCGTCCGGGTGATCAACGTCGTCGACCTGATGGTGCTCCAACCCCAATCCGAGCATCCCCACGGGCTCGACGACCGGACATTCGATGCGCTGTTCACCGGCGACCGGCCGGTGATCTTCGCCTTTCACGGCTATCCCGCCTTGGTCCACAAGCTGACCTATCGCCGCACCAACCACGACAATTTCCATGTCCGCGGCTACAAGGAGGAAGGCACGACCACCACGCCGTTCGACATGGTGGTGCTGAACGATCTCGACCGCTATCGCCTGGCGCTCGACGCGATTCAGCGGGTGCCGAGGCTGCGCGACCAGGTGGAGGCGGCGGAGGCGCGCTACTGGACCGCGATCGAGCGGCACAAGCTCCACATCGCCGAGCATGGCGAGGATCTGCCCGAAATTCGCGACTGGCAGTGGCGCCGGTGACTGACCCTGGCGGGAGGTCCATACTCACGCTGAACGCGGGGTCGTCGTCGCTGAAGTTCGGCCTCTACGATATCGGCCGGAACCATGTCGCGGAAATGGCAACGGGAGAGATCGAGGGCATCGTCGCCGACCCGTTTGCCCGGATCGAGGCAATGCTCGGCGGCGTCCGGCCTGGGATGATCGGCCATCGCGTGGTACATG
Source organism: Sphingomonas sp. EU05-FHT14C10 (assembly GCF_058790595.1). Taxonomy (NCBI): domain Bacteria; kingdom Pseudomonadati; phylum Pseudomonadota; class Alphaproteobacteria; order Sphingomonadales; family Sphingomonadaceae; genus Sphingomonas; species Sphingomonas sp. EU05-FHT14C10. The sequence goes on from NZ_JBYTEN010000006.1 coordinate 64,385, forward strand.
GTGGCCCTTCACTGAGCGATCCCGTCCGGATCGACGCGCCGGTCATCGCGGTGCTCGAGCAGGCGTCCGCCTTCGCTCCGCTCCATGGCCCGGCAGCGCTGGCACTGATCCGTTTGGCTGGGCGCCGGTACCCCGATGTGCCGCAGATCGCGTGCTTCGATACCGCCTTCCACGCCGATCTGCCGGATCTGGCCGCTACGCTGGCGGTACCGAAGGCGTTGCGCGCGCAGGGCGTCCGCCGATACGGCTTCCATGGCCTGTCGTGCCAGTCCATCATCCGCCAGCTCGCGCACGATTTGCCCAACAGGCTGGTGGTCGCGCATCTGGGCAGCGGCGCCAGTGTGACCGCGATCCGGAATGGCCGGTCGATCGACACCAGCATGGGGCTCACGCCATCGGGCGGCGTCGTGATGGCGACACGCGCGGGCGATCTCGACCCGGGCCTGTTGTTCTACCTGATGCGCGAACGGCGCATGGACTCAGCTGCGATCGAGCGGTTGATCGACCGGCAATCGGGGTTGCTGGGCGTGTCCGGCCTGTCCAGCGACCTGCGCCGGTTGCGCGCCGCAGCGTCGACGAACGCCGATGCCGATCTCGCCATTCGCCTCTTCTGCCGCTCGGTTGCCAGAGCGATTGCGGCAATGATGACGGCGCTGGGGGGAGCGGACACGATCGTCTTTACTGGCGGCATCGGCGAGAACGATGCACTCGTCCGTGCGGCAATCTGCCGGGATCTCGAATGGGCGGGCGTCGATACCGGCGGGACGACCGGGCGTATCCAGGTGCGCACATTGCCGTCACGCGAGGATGAGGAGATTGCGTGGGGTATAGCCGCACTGCTGGCAAACGAGCGAAAGGGTGGCAACGACTGAGGTGATCTTGCTCACCGCGACGCTTCCGGCAGCTCTGCTGCAAGTTGTGCTATCGAAATCGCCTTGCCGGAAGAGTGCCGGCTACCTGGTTAAATGCGTGCGGCCTTGTCCCGGAGCGTGACGATCCCGCTCGATGTAAGATTCCGCAACCGATCACGTCTGAAGGTCTGGAGCCACGCCGCACCGGCGCGGCATGGCGCTGAAGGGGTGTCGCATGAACGTCCTGGTCGATCTCCGGTCAACGGCTTCGGCACCCCTGGCGATCGTCGGCAACTACCCGCCCCGGCGTTGCGGCATCGCCACTTTCACGCAGGACCTTCATCGCGCACTCTGCGCAGCCGCGCCGGACCGCCGGTGCCTGGCGGTCGCGGTGAGCGATGCGCACGGCCCCTATGCCTATCCCGCCGAGGTTTCGGTCGAGATCGACCAGGATGATCCCGCTTCCTATATCGCCGCAGCCGATCGATTGAACCAGGCCGGAGTCGCCGCGGTCAGCCTCCAGCATGAGTTCGGCATCTTCGGTGGACCCGCGGGCAGTCACGTGCTTGCCCTGCTCGACCGGCTGCAGGCCGAAGTGGTCATCACGCTCCATACCGTGCTCACGCATCCCGACGCCGAGCAGCGTCGTGTGATGGAACGACTGATCGCGCGCTCGGCGCGCCTGGTGGTGATGGCCGAAAAGGGCCGCCAGATCCTCATCGACACCTATGGCGTGGCCCAGGCCAAGATTGCCGTGGTTCCCCATGGCATTCCGGACCAGCCGCTGATGCATCCCGGGCAGGCCAAGGCCGATCTCGACGCCGCCGGCCGGAAGGTCTTGCTCACCTTCGGGCTGCTGTCGCCCAACAAGGGCATCGAGGTGGTGATCGAAGCGCTGCCGGCGATCGTGCGCGCGCATCCCGACCTCCTCTATCTGGTGGTCGGCGCGACGCATCCCAACCTCCGCCGCCACGAGGGCGAACGCTATCGCGAAAGCTTGGCCGACCGCGCGGCGGCATTGGGCGTCGAACGCAACATTCGCTTTATCGATGGCTTTCTCGATCTGCCCGATCTGCTCGACTATATCGCCGCGGCCGACATCTATGTGACGCCCTATCTCAACGAAGCGCAGATCACCTCGGGGACGCTCGCTTATGCTGTGGGGCTCGGCAAGGCGGTGGTGTCGACGCCCTATTGGTACGCGCGGGAGTTGCTGGCCGACGGCCGCGGCGTGCTCGTTCCCTTCGCCGATGTGCGCGCCATCGGCGAGACGATAAGCGGGCTGCTCGCGAATCCGGTATTGCGCGCGCGCCTGGAGCGAAGCGCCGCGCTGCTCGGCACGGCGATGTGCTGGTCCGCGGTCGGACGTCGCCATCTGGCGCTGCTCGCGCGCGGGCGGGGCGGCAGGCAGCTTGTCGCAAGGCCGCAGCCGTTCAAGGAGAAGGCAATGCCATCCGCAGCCGCATCGCGGGAAGGCGTCGTCGATGCCACGCTGGCGCTCGCCGGCGTGGCCTGAGCAATCCGCAGGATCGCCCACCGTGCCGTCGCCCGCCTATGTCAAGCGGCTCTCGGTCCAGCTCCGTCCCGATCCGGCTCGCGTGGTCATCCGGCCCTATGTCCCGGCGGACGATCCCCCGGAGTTTGCCGGACAACCCCATTCGCGTGCGCAGCGGATCGCCGACCGGGTGCTCGCGCTCGAAGGCGAGGCGCTGGCGGTCGAACTTGCGCGGCTCCTTGAGGAATATGCGAGCCGCCACCAGAATGCGGAATGCGCTTTCCTGCGCCGCTTTCATGAAGTCCAGGGGCAACTGATCGACGCGCCGGACGTCGGCCATGACCAGGCGCTGCTGATCGGCGCCTATTTCTGCCACGAATATTCCTATGAGGCGGCTGCGCTGTTCAATCCGAGCATCGTGCCCCACCCAGACCAGTCTGGCCTGCCGCCCGACACGATCCGCTTCGTCATGTCGCTGCGCGGCGTCGGCGAGGGCCATATCTCGTCGATCACCTTCCGCACCGGCTGCTGCGGGCCAGGCGGCGCTCCTGTGGTCGATCCTGCCAGCAGCCGCTCGGTCGTGCCGCGGGTCGAGTTCCTCGATGCCGCAATTCCCGACGCCGGCGTGCGCATCCTGTGCGACGGAAGCCACCAGCTTTCCGAGTGCGTGATCGTGCCGACCACTCCCAGCCAGCGGCACGGACTCGAGGATTTGCGGCTCGTCCGGTTCGTCGAGGACGACGGCAGCATCGCCTATCTCGGCACCTACACCGCGTTCAGCGGCGAGGCGATCCGCCAGGAAGTGCTCAGCACCAGCGATTTCCGCAATTTCGAGCTGCGGCCGCTCGGCGGCGACGCGGCAGCGGGCAAGGGCATGGCGCTGTTTCCGCGGCGGATCGGCGGCCGCTTCGCCATGCTCGCGCGCCAGGATCACGAGAATCTGTGGTTCCTGACCTCGGACAGGCTGCACGATTGGAGCGGCGGGTCGCGGGCGATCACGCCACGCTGGCCATGGGAGTTCGTGCAGATCGGCAATTGCGGATCCCCGATCGAGATCGACGAGGGCTGGCTGGTCGTCACGCACGGCGTAGGTTTCATGCGCAACTACGGGATCGGCGCGTGCCTGCTGGATCGCGACGATCCGTCCAAGCTGCTCGCGCGAATGAGCCGGCCGCTGCTCCGGGCCGATGGCGGGGAGCGCGAGGGCTATGTGCCCAACGTGACGTATAGCTGCGGTGCGATGGCCCATGGGCGCATGCTGGTGCTGCCCTATGCGATCGCCGACAGCTTCACGACATTCGCGACCGTGCCGCTCGACAATCTGCTTGCCGCAATGTCCTAGCACGGCATCGGCACGGACCATGGCAAGGATTTCGCGTAATTCCAGCGCATTCGGGGCGGCGCCAAGGCGGCGCCACCCCGATGCTCGACTTCCCGGCCGACGCCGAAGCGCCGGGCGGCCTATTGGCGGCGATCGCCCATCAGCCGCAGCAGGAACAGGAACAGGTTGATGAAGTCGAGATAGAGCGTCAGCGCGCCCAGAACCTCCGCCTTCCCGCGAAACGCGCCGTTCCCGACCTCGGAATAGAGGTTCTTGATCCGCTGCGTGTCATAGGCGGTGAGGCCAGCGAACAGCAGCACGCCGACGACGCTGACGATCAGGTCCATCGCCGAGGAGCGGAGGAACATGTTGACCAGCATCGCGATGATCAGGCCGAATAGCCCCATGATCAAAAAGGTGCCGAATCCCGACAGGTCCTTTCTGGTCACATAGCCCCAAAGGCTCAGCCCGGCGAACGCCGCTGCGGAGACGAAGAAGGTCTGGGCGACGCTGACGCCGGTATAGGCGAGCAGGACCGTCGACAGCGAGACGCCCATCAGTGCGGCATAGGCCCAGAAGATTGCCCGGGCGGCACCGGTCGGGAGCCGATTGAGGCCGAAGCTGAAGACGAGCACCAGCGCCAAGGGCGCGAACACCGCGACCCAGCCGAGCGTCGTCGGCGTACCGGCCGGGCCAAAGAACAGCGAGCGTGCGGTATCATCGCCGGCCACCAAGAACGCCACGATGCCGGACAGCAGCACGCCGCTGACCATATAGTTGTAAACCGAAAGCATATGCGACCGCAGCCCGGCGTCGACGACGCCGGTGATGGCGTCGCTGCGCTGGGCGGGCGGCACGGCAGTATTGATCGGATCTGCCATTTCGAATCCTCCTGCATGCGCGCCGGCGCCCCGAGGCGGCATCCGGCTCCTGCAAGGCTGAAGACGCGCACCGGGGCACGACATTACAGGCAGGAGTGCCAGCATTTCATCGCGCCATGCCAAGCGTAATTTTCGAAGGGCGGCGGCGTCTCGTTCAGCAGGACCGGCAAGCGGCCGGGACCGATCACGGACGGGAACGGGTGAACACACCATGGATCTGATCGATTTTCGCCAGCACGCATTCGGCCGGCGCCGATTTGTCCAGGGTGTTTCGGCGACCGCGGCATTGGTCGCTTTCGGCGGACGCGCGATCGCCGCAGGGGCCTCCGTTGCCACGTCCGGCGGCCCGCCCGAGCTGAGCGGCACCGAGTTCGATCTCGAGATCGCCGCGGTGCCGGTGAACTACACCGGCAGGCAACGCCTGGCGACCGCGGTCAACGGGCGCGTGCCCGGCCCGTTGCTGCGCATGCGCGAAGGCGACACCGTGACGCTCCGCGTGACCAACAGGCTCAAGGAGATGACCAGCATCCACTGGCATGGCTTGGAGCTGCCCGCCGAGATGGATGGCGTGCCGGGGATCAGCTTCGGCGGCATCGGACCGGGCGAGACCTTTACCTATCGCTTCACTGTCCGCCAGAGCGGGACCTATTGGTATCATGCGCATACGCTCGCCGAGCAGACCGGGCTGTTCGGGGCGATGATCGTCGAGCCTCGGACTCCCGAACCGCTCGCGGCCGACCGCGACTATGTGGTGATGCTGAGCGACTGGACCGACGAGCCGCCGCTTCAGGTCTACCTCAATCTCAAGAAGATGAGCGGCTATTATAATTTCGCCCAGCCGACAGTCGGTGGCTTTTTCGACGATGTCGCGAAGCTGGGGCTTTCGAAGGCTATCGCCAAACGCCGGATGTGGAACGGCGCGCGGATGAATCCGACCGACTATAGCGACGTCTCTGCGGCAACCTACACCTACCTGATGAACGGGACCGCGCCGGCGGGCAACTGGACCGCGATCGCCCGCGCCGGCGAGCGCGTGCGCCTGCGGTTCGTCGGCGCAGGCACCGCGACGATCTTCGATGTGCGGATCCCCGGCCTCAAGCTGCTGGTGGTCTCGACCGACGGCCAGCCGGTCGTGCCGGTCGAGGTCGACGAGTTCCGGATCGCGCCGGGCGAGACGTACGACGTTCTCGTCACGCTGCCCGACGACCGCGCCTATACGATCTTCGCGCAGTCGCTCGACCGGACCGGCTATGCCCGCGGCACGCTGGCGCCGCGGACGGGCATGACCGCGGAGGTACCGCGCCTGGACCCCCGGCAATGGCTCGATCCCGTCGACATGATGGGTGCGATGGCCGCCATGTCGGGCGACATGTCCGACATGCCGCCGCCGGCGCGCCACGCCCGGACCGAATATGGACCGACGACCGACATGCGGGTCGACTATCCGCGCACCAATCTCGACGACCCCGGCGCCGGGCTGCGCGACAACGGCCGCCGCGTGCTCACCTATGCCGATCTCAAGAGGCCGGGCGGTGCACCCGACTCGCGCGTTCCCGCTCGCGAGATCGAACTGCACCTGACCGGCAACATGGAACGCTTCATCTGGTCGATCGACGGCGTGAAGCTCAACGATTCAAAGCCGATCCATTTCCACAGGGACGAACGGCTGCGGATCACCTTCGTCAACGACACGATGATGGCGCATCCGATGCATCTCCACGGGATGTGGAGCGATCTCGAGGACCCTGGAGGCGGGTTTCTTGTGCGCAAGCACACCATTCTGATCCAGCCGGCGCAGCGCGTGAGCTTCGGCGTGAACGCCGACGCGCCGGGGCGCTGGGCGTTTCATTGCCATCTGCTCTATCACATGGCGGCGGGCATGTTCCGTGAGGTGGTGGTCGCATGAGCACGCGCTCCATTCGCCGCCATCTGCTTCGGACGTCCAGCGCGGCGTTGCTGCTGGGTTTATCGCCGCTGGCCATCGGCCCCGCTTATGCGCAAGCGCAAGACCAGCATCAGACGGCACCCGATGCGCCGTCGATGGAAGGCATGGACCATAGCGCCCCTGCGAGCGCGGCGAGCCCCTCGCCAGCCCAGCCCCCTGACCAATCGATGGCCGGAATGGACATGAGCGCCCCGTCGAGCGGGACGACGATGCGCATGGGCGCGATGCAGGGCGGCAAACCGCCTGCGGACGCGCGCGATCCCAATGCGTATGCCGACGGATATCGAAATTCGACGCTGCCCGGCTTCGAAAAGGCCGACCAGATCCGCGTCGGCAAGGTGCTGATTGACGAACTCGAGTTCGTGCGCACCCGTGGTCAGAACGGTATTGCCTGGTCGGCTCAGGTCACCCAGGGTGGCGACAACGACAAGCTCTGGATCCGCAGCCGGGGCATCAAGGTCGCGGGCGAGCCCATCGACGCGGACACGAGCGTGGAGGCATTCTGGTGGCATGCGACGGGGCCGTTCTGGGGTCGCATGCTCGGCGTCCGTCAGGACGTGGGTCCCGGCGCGCACAGCTGGCTTGCAGCCGGAGTCGAGGGTCTCGCGCCCTATTGGTTCGACATCGAACTCACCGGCTATCTCGGCGACGATGGTCGCGTGGGGGCGCGTGCGAAGGCGTCCTTCGACCTTCGGCTCACCAACCGTCTGATCCTGACGCCCCAGGCCGAAGTCAACGCCTATAGCGTCAAGGATGTCGCCCGCACGCTCGGCAGCGGTGTCACCAGCGCTGAGCTCGGCCTGCGGCTGCGCTACGAAGTGGTGCGCAAGGTCGCGCCCTATGTCGGCTATGTGTGGGAACCTTCCTTCGGCAGTACCGCGGACCTGAGGCGCGCGCGCGGCGAACCCGCAAGCGAGCGGCGCTTCGTGGCGGGCGTACGGCTCTGGTGGTGAGCTGCATTCCGCAGACCGGCAGCGCACGGGTGTAAGCTCGGGGAGGCCGGCGCGTCCTAAGAAGTGTCCGGAACAGGAGGGTTCGCATGATGCCGGAATTCGATCGTCGATCAGGCGGATGGCGCGCCGCGGCGGCGAGCCTCGTCGTGCTGCTGGCCGCGCCCGCAAGCGCTGGCGTCGTCGATGGCGTCCACACCGTCGGCGACATCACCGTCTATCTGGGGGCGATGCCCGCGGCGATCGTGCGGGGCCATTCGCCCGACCATCCCGAAGCCAGCATGCATGGCGGTGTGCCCGCGCCGGGCGCGCATGCGGTGCATCTGGTGGTGGCGGTCTTCAGGACTTTCGGCGGGCAGCGCGTGACCGACGCGACCGTCACGGCTCGGATTTTCGAGGCCCGCGGCAAGACATGGACCGTTCCGCTCGCGCCGATGACGATCAACGGCGCGCTGACCTATGGCGGCTATGCGAGCCTCCGGAGCGTCAACGACTATCGCATCGATATCGTGGTGGCCCGCCCGCAGCCGGCCGCGCAGCCCTATCAGGTCCGACGCCCCAACCCGCTGATCGCGTACTTCACCTATGCCCATGATTGACCCTCGGCCGAAGGAACCAGCGATGCACAGCGAAGATGGGATCAAGGTCGCGGTTGTCGGCTATGGCGTCATCGGGCGCCGCGTGGCGGAGACGATCCGTTTGCAGCCAGACATGCGGCTCGCCGGCGTCGCCGATGTGGCCGCGGACTGGCGCGTGGCGCAAGTAATCCAGGCTGGAACGCCGCTGTTCGCCGCGAGCGCCGAAGGACGGCAGGCGATGGAAACGGCCGGACTCGCCGTTGCGGGAACGCTTGCCGAACTCGTCGAAGTCTCGGACGTCATCGTCGATTGCACACCCAAGCGCCACGGTGCGGCCAATGCCGAGCTCTATCGCCGGATCGGCCGCGCGTTCATCGTCCAGGGCGGCGAGAAGCACGAAGTGGCGGGGCATTCGTTCGTCGCCGAGGCAAGCTATGCCGGCGCCGTCGGGCGCGGAGCGACACGCGTCGTCTCGTGCAACACCACCTCGATCGTCCGCACGCTGGGCGCGCTCAAGCGCGCCGGCCTGTTGGCCAAGGCGCGCGGCACTCTCCTGCGGCGGACCACCGATCCATGGGAGAGCCACCTCGGCGGCATCGTCAACACGCTCGTGCCCGAGGCGCAGCTGCCGAGCCATCAGGGCCCGGACGCGCGCTCGGTCGATCCCGACCTCGATGTCGTCACGATCGCGATCCAGGTGCCCGAAACGCTCGGGCATCTCCATGCCTGGAACGTCGAGCTGACGCGCGCAGCGAGCAAGGAAGAAGTCCTCGCCGCCTTTGCCGGCTCGTCGCGTATCCTGCCGGTCGACAGCCGCACCGGTCTTTCGGCACTCAATGCGATCAAGGAATGGATGACGGACGCGGGCCGGCCGCATGCGAACCTGTACGAGGTGGCGCTGTGGAGCGACCTGCTCACCGTCGAAGGCCGCGAGCTTTTCTATACCTATATGGTCGACAACCAGGCGATCGTCATTCCCGAGACGATCGACGCGATCCGGGCGCTGGGGGGCCGCGAGCCCGATCCCGCAGCGTCGATCGCGCTGACCGACCGGACGCTCGGGATCGGGACGCTGGCCAGTCCGAATCCGCCGGCCGGGTGAGCGGGCGACGCGCGCGCCGGACGCTCACCATTGCCGCTTGAACAAGAGCCAGCTGGCCGCGAACAACGGCACGCCGATGGCAACCAGTGCCACGCCGTGCCGCCAGAGTTCGACGATGCCCGCGCCCTTGAGGAACAGTCCGGTCGTGATGTCGATGAAGTGGCGCAGCGGACTGGCCTCGATTCCGACCTGGAGCCAATAGGGCATGTTCTCGATCGGCGCGATCCCGCCTGACAGGAACAGGAGCGGGAAGAGGCCGAAGAAGCTGGTCAGCAACGCCTGTTGCAGCGTGGTGGTGATCGTCGCGATGAAGATGCCGATCGACACCGCACTCAACAGGAAGATCAAGTCGAGCGCGATGAACGTCGCGAGGTTGCCGTTGAGCGGCACGCCGAGCAGGCGGATGACGAGCAGCGACGGGAAGAGCGATCCCAGCACGAAGACGATCGGCGGCACGATCTTTCCGATGAACAGCTCGTGCGCCCGGATCGGCGTCACGCGGATCTGCTCGAGCGTCCCGCCCTGCTTCTCGCGCACCAGTCCCGCCGCGGGCAGGATGATCGCGAGCATGAAGCCCGCCTGGGTCAGCATCGCCAGCGCATTGAGCCGGGTATTGGTGAGATCGGGATTGTACCAGATATGCACCGCCGGCTCGACGCCGCCCGCCATCGGCATTGTCGCCGGCATCCGTGCTTGCGCGAAGCGCGCGGTCATCTCGACGATATAGGCCCGGGCGCGCGCGGCGACGTCGGCGTTCGAGCCGTCCACCACCACGCCGACCGAGGCCTGGCGCCCCGCGGCGATCCGCGCGCCGAAGTTCGGCGGCACTTCGATGAGCGCGTCGAGCGCGCCCGAGCGCAGATGGGTTTCCGCGTCTCGCATAGAGTAGAATTGGTTGCGCAGGACGAAGGTGTCGGCCGACGTCAGTTCCTGGATCAGGCTCCGGCTCACGACCGTGCGGTCGTGATCGATCACCCCGAGCTTCAAATTCTTGACGTCGAACCCGAGCGCCATCGCGCACATCGCCATCTCGACGGTCGCGAGAAACAGGATCAGGAAGAGCACCACGGGATCGCGCAGCATCTGCGCGAACTCCTTGCCGAGCAGGCCGGAAATCCGTCCCCACATGATCAGGCGATCCGCTTCTTGAACAGGAAGGTCGAAAGCGCCAGCACGACCGCGCCATAGACAAGGAGCACGACCGCGTTGAACCAGAGCTCGCCCAGCCCTGCGCCGCGCATGACGATGCCGCGCGAGATGTTGACGAAATACATGGTCGGGATCCGCGCCGCATAGCCTTGAAAGAAGGCGGGCATGGTGAAGACGGGATAGATGAAGCCAGAGAATAGGAACGACGGCATCAGCGTCGCGATCATCGTGACCAGCATCGCGGCGATCTGCGTGCGGACCAGCGTCGAGATCAGCAGCCCGATTGAGACCGTGGTAACGACATAGACCAGCCCCAGTCCGGCGAGCAGCAACAGGCTGCCATGCATCGGGAGCTTGAACCAGAGGAATCCCGCCGCGAGCACGATCGCGAGCTGCCCGGCGGCGATAGCGGCATAGGGCAGGAGCTTGGCGACGATGAACTCCGCCTTGGTGAGCGGCGAGGCGAAGATCTGCGCGATCGTGCCCAGCTCCTTCTCGCGGGCGACCGCGAGCGCGGTCAGCAGCGGCGGAAAGGTCATCATGATCACCGCGAACAGGCCGGGAAGAAGGAAGTCGCGGCTGCGCAGCTGCGGATTGTACCAGACGCGCACCTCGGGCTGCACGGGCAATTGCAACGTGCCGCTCGGAAATGCGTAGAGGATGGCGCGGCCATAGGCCGAGACGATCGCGGCGGTGCTCGAATAGGTGCCGTCGATGAGAAACTCGACGGGAGCGCTCCGGCCCTGGGCGAGCTGGCGACCGAACCCGGGCGGGATTGACAGGACGGCGCGGGCGCGGCCTTCCATCAGCGCATGCTCGGCCATGCGCTCGTCTTCCGGACTTCCAGCGAGGCGGAAATAGGGCGTGTTCAGAAACTGCGTGGTCAGCGACCGGCTGGCGACGCTCTTGTCATGGTCGACGACCATGAGCGGGGCGTTCTCCACATCGAACGACAGCGCGTAGCCGAACAGGAACAGCATCACGACCGGCATGAACAGAGACAGCCAGATCGTGACCGGATCGCGGACGATCTCGAGCACTTCCTTGCGCGAGAAGGCGAGGACGCGCGACGGCTTCACGCGGCCTGCGCCTGCTTGCGCTCGCGCGCGATCAGCCCGAGGAAGACCTCCTCGACACGCGCATCGGCGAGTCCGAGCTCGCGCTGGAGCGTCTCGAGCGGACCGAGGCCGATCATCCGGCCATCCATCATCATCCCGAGCCGATCGCAATAGGTCGCCTCCTCGAGATAATGAGTGGAGACGATGACCGCGACGCCGTCGCCGGCGAGCGCCGCGATCAGGCGCCAGAAGCGAAAACGCGACAAGGGATCGACGCCCGAGGTAGGCTCGTCGAGAAACAGCACTTTCGGCCGATGGAGAATGGCGCAGGCCAGCGCGAGGCGCTGGCGCAACGCGCTGGACAGGCTTCGCACCAATCCATCCTGCGCCATCGGGAAGCCGGCGCGCTCGCTTGCCCAGGCGATGCGTTCCCGCATCAGCCGTGGCGCCACGCCATAGGCGCGCGCGAAAAAGCCCAGATTCTCCTGGGCTGTCAGATCGGGGAACAGCGAGAATTTCTGCGAGACATAACCGATCCGGCTACGCACCTGCTCGCTTTGCCGTGCGACGTCGAAGCCGGCGACCTGGGCACTGCCCTCGCTCGGGGCGAGCAGGCCGCACAGGATTCGGATCAACGTGGTCTTGCCCGCGCCGTTGGGGCCGAGCAGACCGAGCACCTCGCCGGCCCGAATATCGAGATCGACCCGGTCGACCGCAACGAACCGGCCGAAGCGCTGGGTGACTGCGGCTGCGGCGACGACAATCCCGGCGGTTGCCGAACGCTGCGCCACCGTCTCGACTGCCGCACGTGCTCCCGGCTCCATCGACAGGACGGTGAACACGTCTTCCATATCGGGTTCCACCGCGTCCACTGCGGTTGCTGCGGCGAACTCCGGGGGCAAGGCCGTCGCGGTCTGGACGCGGTAGCCGGTGCGACTGTGCTTCTGGAAGCTCAGTACCGCGTCCGATGCGGCAAGCTCGCTCTCGAGCGCATAGGGCTCGGGGGCAGTCACGCGATAGACGCGCCGTCGCGCCGCTTCGCGCAACTCGGGGGGCGCACCCAGCGCCAGCGTCCGCCCCTCGCGCAGCAGCAGCACGTGGTCGCAGGCATCCGCCTCGTCCATATAGGAGGTCGCGAACACGATCGATCGACCTTCGCCGCGCGCCGCCTCGAGGATCCGCCACAGCTCGCGCCGCGAAAGCGGATCGACGCCGAGGCTCGGTTCGTCGAGGATCAGGAGCGGCGGCTCGTGGATGAGATTGGCGCAGAGCGCGAGCTTCTTGCGCATTCCGCCGGACAGCGCGCCTTCGGGCCGGTCTTCAAACCGCTCGAGCCCGGCCATCGCCAACAACCTCGCCTTTCGCGCGGCATAGTCTTGCCGGGGCACGTCGCGGATCGCTGCGGCGAAGGCAATGTTCTCCGCGACGCTCAGGCGGTCGTAGAGCGAGAAGCCCTGCGACATATAGCCGACCTGCGCCTGCACCCGCTCTGGGTGCTTGCCCAGGTCCTCGCCCAAGACGCGACCCGTGCCGAAGCTCGGGCGCAGGATGCCGGCCAGCATCTGCAGCAAGGTGGTCTTGCCGGCGCCGTCGGGACCAACCACCCCGAATGCCTGCCCCGGCGCGACATCGAAGGTGATATCTTGGAGCACGGTGCGGTCCCCATAGCGGCGGCCAAGGCCGTGCGCTTCGATCACCGGGGCGCGCGCCACCGATCTATTCCGGAACGCGCAGTTCGGCGGGCCAGCCCGCCTTGGGATCCCAGAGGATCCAGGCGTCGGCCGGCATACCCGGCTTGAGCAGGCCCTCCGGATTGGCGGCTTCCAGCGTCACGCCATAGACGGTGCGGCTGCGCTCGTCCTTCATGTGCACGTCGCGCGGCGTAAACTGAGCTTGCGCATCGATCCGCGTCACGCGGGCGGTGAAGTCGCGGCCGGGAAAGGCGTCCACCCGGATACGTGCCGCGGAGCCGAGGCGAATGCGGCCGAGGTCGGCTTCGCTGATGAATATCCTGAGCCGGACCGTGGAGAGATTGGCGAGAATCGCGAGCGGCTGGCCCGCGGCGACGACTTCGCCGGGCTCTACCAGGCGCTCGAGCACAGCGGCGGTGAGCGGCGCATAGACGCGCGTCTTCCCGATCTGTGAACGCGCGAGCGCCAGCGTCTTCTGCGCGGCATCGGCCTGTGCCGTGGCACCGGCACGCTGCTCGCGGAAGACGCCGACCTGCTCGGCGGCGGCGACATAGGCGTTGCGCTGTACGTCGAGGCGCTGCGCCGAGACCCAACCGCGCCGGCTCAGTTCCTCGTAGCGCGCAAGGTCCGTTTTGGCGGTCATCGCGTGATGCGCGGCGAGCGCAATCTGGCCGTCGATCTGCACCGCGGCCAGACGCGCGGCATTGCGCTGGGCTTTGGCGCGATCCGCCTGCAGCTCGTAGTCGACGGGATCGATCCGAACCACGAGCATGCCCGAAGTGACGCTGGATCCCTCGATCGCGCGATTCTCCAGCACGCGCCCGGGAACTTCGGAACTCAATCTCACTTCGTCGGCTTCGATACGCCCGCTGCCGTAGATCAGCTGCGTTGCCTGCGGACGCGGCTGGAGCACCCAATAGAGGGCCGCCGAGCCGATCACCAGAATGATGAGTCCCAAGCCGACCAGGAGAGGCGTGCGTCGGGCTGGTAACGTCAAGGGAATCTCCGGATGCTCAGCCAGTCTCAGCTGCGGCGCCGGTATCCCTGATGCCGCACGATAGTAGACGCCACGTCCGGCCCGATATTACGCGGATGCGCCCTCCCGGCGGCAGCGATTGCGCCGCGCGTCTCAAGGATGGCGGCGCAAAGCCGGATTCGGGTCCTTCAGGCGTAAGCCTGGGCAAAGGCGGGAGCGCGTGCCGGGGTCATCCCCGAGATCGGCATCGCGTCGAGCGCGTCGCGCAGTGCCCGGCGCGCACGATGCGCGCGAACCGCAAGGTTGTTCACGGTAATACCGAGCTGGTCGGCCGCCAGCTGCTTCGGCTGGTCGAGCAGGTCGAGCCGATAGATGGTATCGGCATATTCCGGCTTGAGCCGTGCCAGCGTCGCCATCACGGTGTTCGAAGGGTCCGGTGCGAGATCGGCGACGGTCTCGTCGGCACGATCATGGTGGTCGAGATCGAAGGAGACCTCGCGCTGGCCCCTGGTCGTGCGGCGGCGGCAGAAGTCGATCAGCGTCGTCTCGAACAGCCGGCGGAGCCAGCCATGGACCGCCTGGGGATCGCGCAACTGCCCGGCGCGCTCGAGCGCCTTCAACGCGAACGCCTGGACGACATCTTCGGCGGCGTTGGTGTCGCGCAGCCGCTTCGCGGCGAGGGCGCGATACCGAGTATAGCCGTTTGCCAGCTCGGCGCGTATCAGGCGCAGTGCGGTGGCGGGCGCCGCGTCGTCGCCGACGGGGCCGCGACCCGCGGCGAGAGCGCAGATGCAAGGACCGCGATCATTCGACTTGGGCGTAACTCCCGACGTGGCGCCGCTTTTCGCTATCGTTACTGGCATGATGGCCTCGCTCTGCTGCCTTGTCAGAGGGCTATCACCAGCGATCGGCTCAGAAACTACGCGCGGTTACCTACGTGAGTTTCCCTATTGGAATGCAGTTATTGGGCGAACCGGCGGAAGACGGCCTCGCGGCCGACGCATGCGCTCAGATTGCGCTTCGTTAGGCTGACGCGCGCGCGCCGCCGTTCAGGCAGCCGGCGAGCAGATCGAGCAGGCGTTCGTCGGTGAGCGGCTTTTCCAGCATCGCGCTGAAGCCGGTCTCGCGCGCCATCTGCTCCATCGTGCCTTTGTACAATCCTGTGATCAGAATCGCCGGAGCGGTCCAGCCTTGCGCCCGCAGCGTTCGAAGCAGCGTCACGCCATCGATCGCAGGCATGGCATAATCGGTTATCAGGCATTGGGCGGCACGTGCCATTGGGTCGTGCAGCAGGTCCACCGCCCGCTCATAACCGCGAACCGCATATCCGCTCGTCCTCAGAAGCAGCGTGATCGCGCGGCGGACTGCTGGGTCGTCGTCGACCAGCAGCACACATGGCCGCTGCGCGTCGGAAGTCCGTCCGTGATCCACAACATCGCTCCACGCCGGCGGTCGGGTCGGCCGCGGTCCATTGGCGCTAGCCCGGTGGCGCGGAATGCTGAATAGGTACGATACCGGGGCAACCGGCCGTCAGGAGCGACCGCCGAGTTCGACGACGAGCGCGATGCGGAGCGCCTGCGGCAGTGTCTGTACGCGCAGCTTGTCCATCAGATTGGCGCGATGAATCTCGACCGTGCGCGGGCTTATCCCGAGATCGATGGCGATCATCTTGTTGGTCTGGCCGGCGGCCAACCCGTCGAGAACCTCGCGTTCGCGCGCCGTCAGACACTCCAGACGCGCCACGGCGGCCGCCACTGTCAGGTCGAGCTCGTCCTTCCGGCTCAGCAGGGCAAAGCCGTCGTCGAGCGCGAGCATCAGCGTGTCCTCCTCGAACGGCTTTTCGATGAAGTTGCGCGCGCCCAGCCGCATCGCGGCGACGGCGGTCGCGATATCGCCATGCGCGGTCATGATGATGACCGGCCAATCGAATTCGGTCGTTGCCAGCCGTTCGAGCACGCCGATGCCATCGAGGTCGGGCATCCGCACGTCCAGCAGCACGCACCCGGGGCGCGAGTCCATCACCTTGTCGAGGAAGGCGACGCCCGAGGCATGGCTTTCGACCAGATAGCCTTGCGTTCGCAACAGGAGCGCAGTGCCCCGGCGCACCGAGGCGTCGTCGTCCACGATATGCACCAGCCGCTCAGTTGTCATCGCCCGCCTCGCTTGCCTCGAGACGCGCGAGCGTGAAGCGGAAGATCATCCCGCCTTCCCCGCGCGATTCGGCCCAGAGCCGGCCGCCATGCGCCTCGATGATCGTCTTGCAGATTGAAAGTCCCACGCCGAGCCCCTGCGCCTTGGTGCTGGTGAAGGGCTCGAAGAGATGATCCAGCGCTTCCGGAGCGATACCCGTTCCGGTATCGGCGACCGCGAGTTCGACTTCGTCACTGCCGAGCGCGCGCGTCGAAATGGTCAGCTCTCGCTGCGGACGGTCTTCCATCGCCTCGATTGCATTGCGGATCAGATTGAGCAGCACCTGCTGGATCTGGATGCGGTCGACCAGGACGCGCGCCACTGTCGGATCGAGATCGACCCGTACCGTGATGCCGCGCTGGCTGACGCCGGCGAGCGCCAGCGCGCTCGCCTCCTCGATCAGCTTGGTCAGGCTAACGATCTCGCGCTCGGTGTCGCCGCGCGCCACGAAATCGCGCAGCCGCCGGACGATCTGGCCGGCGCGCACGGCTTCGGCGATGCCATCCCCGATCGCTTCCCGCGCGTCGCTCAGGGAATCGGGCTCGCCGCGTGCAAGCAGCGTCCGCGCGGCCATGAGATAGGTTGCGACGGCCGTCAGCGGCTGATTGAGCTCATGCGCAAGCGTCGATGCCATGGTTCCCATGGCGCTTACCCGGGCGACATGGATCAGCTCCTCCTGGAGATCCTGCAATCGCCGCTCGATATCCTGCCGCGCGGTCAGGTCGCGGATGAAGCCAGTGAACAGCTGATGACCGTCCTTCGCGACCACTTCGCCGATCGCCAGTTCCATCGGGAAGACGCTGCCGTCGCGGCGGCGGCCCGAAACCACGCGGCCGATGCCGATGATGCGCCGCTCGCCGGTGCGCAGATAGCGCGCGAGATAGCCGTCATGGGCCTCACGGTGCGGCGAGGGCGCCAGTATGCTGACATTCTCGCCGAGAAGCTCGGCCTCGCTATAGCCGAACAGGCGTTCGGCCGCCGAGCTGAAGGACTGGATCAATCCGGATTGATCGATCACCACCATCGCGTCGGGCATCGAGTCGAGGATCGACCGAAGATGCGCTTCACTCGTCTCGAGCGCCGCGCTTGCCCGCCGCAGCTCGGTGATGTCGCGCACGACTTCGCCAAAGCCGATGATCGCGCCGCCATCGTCGCGAATGGCATAGATCGCCACCTCCGCGAGGAATTCGGTGCCATCGTTGCGAACGCGCCCTTGTTCGCATTCGTGGTGGTTCACTCGCTCGGCCAGCTCGCACATCCGGGCGGGGACGCCGCCCGCCACGGCCTGTTGGGGAAACAAGCTCGAATAGTGGCGGCCGACCATCTCCTCGGAGGTCCAGCCATGGATGCGCGCGGCGCCTTGGTTCCAACTGAGGATGATACCGGCGGGATCGAGCAGGAGGATCGCCGATCCGTCCATCCGACCGATCAGGTCGTTCAAGCCATCGACCATGATCGCGTGCGCGGCGTCGGGCGCAACAATCGCGGATTTGACCATCGGCTATCATTCCCCCGCACCGCCCTCGGATGCGCGCCCGGCGAACAGGCGTACCAAGCCGGGCCAATCCCTTCCAGGCGGCGCTTCTCCATCATTACGCGGAAAATTGATGCAGCCCTCGCGGGATCGCTCGATTTTTTTCCGGCACATCGAGGACGACCGAAAAGCATCCCTGGGAACCGTCCGTCCGCGACGGCATGTGGGCATTCGGCGATCAGCCGCGAGGGAGCGCCTAGGCCCGCGCTTCCAGAAGCTTGTGCACCGCCATCAGCACGGCGTCCATATGAGGGGCCGCCGTCGGGTCGCTACGAGCCGGCAATTCGATGACGGCGATCCCTGCCCTGGCGCAAAAACGAAGGTCGATGGGATGGTCCGGCGACCGCGCGATGATGATCGCGGCGTTGGGTAATTGGACCAGCACCGGGAACGTCAGGCGCGAGCCCTCGCCCACGCTGACGATCTCGATATCGCGATAGTCGGCGACATTTCCGATATCGAGCGGCTGGGGCGTGCAGCGGCACTCGAGCGCGGGGCACAGGCTGCCGATGGCTTGCGCCACGTCCACGCCGGTTTCGAAGACCGCCAGTTTCATCCACTGTCCCTAGCCTCAGGAAGCGCGCGGCTTCATGATTCCGAGCCCGAGCCCGGCTCCTACCGGCTAGGGACGCACGCGCCAGGTGCTATTTACAGGGGATCATTTGCGGGCCCCGGTTACAGGCGATCATTTGCGGGCCACGGTCGTGCGAAGGCCCGGCTTCGGCAACGATGCAGCCGATGCGGTTCAGCCGGCCTCGACAAGGTTGATCGGCTTGCCCTCGGCGAAAGCCACGATGTTGGCGATGCTCGTCTCGACGATGCGCCGCCGGGCTTCGACGGTATTATAGGCCACATGCGGCGTGACGAGCACGTTGGGCATCGACATGAGCACATGGTTGGCCAGCAGTTCGCGGACGCTCGCTGCATCGGGCGGCGATGCGCGGAAGATTTCCGCCTCGTCGCGCATCAGCGGTTCCTGGGGTAGGACGTCGAGGCCGGCGGCGCGCAGGCGCCCACTCGCGACCGCCCGGACGAGCGCGTCGACTTCGACGACATTGCCGCGCGCGGTGTTGATGAGAATCGCGCCCGGCTTCATCAGCGCGAACTCGGCGTCGCCGATCAGGTTGCGGGTCGTCGCGGTCGCAGGCACGTTGAGGGAGACGACATCGGCGGTCCGCAGAAGCTCGGGCAGGTCCAGGTACGTGAAACCTTCCTGGCGCGCCAGCGCGGCGTCGGGCGCGAGATCGGCCGCGACGACCTCCATCCCGAACCCCTTGGCGATGGCGATCACACGCCGTCCGATCCGACCGGTGCCGATCACGCCGATGGTCTTTCCGTAAAGGTCGGTGCCGCGCAGCTCAGACTGGTCGAAGCGGCCGCCGCGCGCGCCTTCCACGGTCGGGACCAGGTTGCGCACGAGCGCCAGGAGCAGTGTGAACACATGCTCGGCGACGGTGACGTCGCCATAGCTCGGAACGTTGCTGACGGCGATCTGGCGCCCGGCGCAATAGTCGAGGTCGATGTGATCGAATCCGGTCGAGCGCGTCGCGATCATCCTGAGCCTGGGCAGGAGCGAGAGCGTCGCGGCGTCGAGACGCGAGTTGACGAAGGTCGTGACGATCTCGGCTTGCGCAAAGGCAGGGGCGGTCGACTGGTTGAGCGGGTCGACGGTGCACTGAAGATGGTGCCTGTCCGCGAGCGCCGCGCAAGCCCGGGCCTCCCAGTCCTCGGCCTCGAACACCACGATATCCATCCGCGTTACCTCCGTGGTGGCTGACTACCGACGCCCCGGACGAGGGGACATGCGGGCGATCCCCTAGTCAGGCGCGGGCAGGTGAAACGCGTCCGGGTGTAATGTGCCGCTCGATACGGCGTCCTTGCGGAAGTCGCCGGCCAGACTCGCGGGCGGCGGCGAAAGGGATCTGAATGACCGTAAGCCTCACCTTCCTCGGTGCCGCCGGCACCGTCACCGGCTCCAAATATCTGCTCGACACCGGCAGGCACCGCATCCTGATCGATTGCGGGCTGTTCCAGGGCTACAAGCAGCTGCGCGAGCGCAACTGGGCGCGGTTTCCGATCCCGCCCGCCGAGGTCGATGCGGTGCTGCTCACGCACGCGCATCTCGACCATTCGGGCTATCTGCCCGCCCTGGTGCGCGACGGGTTCAAGGGGCCGATCATCAGCACGCGCGCGACGCGCAAGCTGTGCGAGTTGCTGCTCCCGGACAGCGGTCACCTGATGGAGGGCGATGCGCGCTTCGCGAACATGCGGGGATTCAGCAAGCACAAGCCGGCGCTCCCGCTTTACACCCAGGACGATGCGATGCGGTCGCTGCAATCGTTCCGCACGCACGGTTTCCATGAGCCGGTCGATGTCGTCGAGGGGTGCCGCGCACTCTTCCGGCCGGCAGGGCATATTCTCGGTGCGGCAAGTATCGAAATCGAATGCGAAGGTCTGCGCATCGTCTTCTCGGGCGACGTCGGCCGCTATGGTGACGCGACGATGGTCGATCCCGAGCCGGTGCCCGCGGCGGATTATCTGATCGTCGAGTCGACCTATGGCAACCGGCTGCACGACCGCACCTCGCCCCAGGCGGCGCTCGAGGACGTCATCGGCCGCACCATTCAGCGCGGCGGCACGGTCGTGATCCCGGCATTCGCGGTCGGCCGCGCGCAGGCGCTGATCTTTCATCTCGCGCAGCTGCGCAAACAGGGCCGGATCGCCAACGTGCCGGTGTTCCTCGACAGCCCGATGGCGGTGAACGCGAGCGAGATCTTCTGCGACTTCGTCGGCGAGCACCGCCTCACCGCGGAGCAGTGCCGCGAGGCGTGCGGCCAGGTCACCTATGTGCGCGAGATGGAAGAATCGAAGCGGCTCGATGAGGACATGGCGCCGAAGGTCATCATCTCGGCGAGCGGCATGGCGACGGGCGGACGCGTGCTCTATCATCTGAAGCGCTACGCGCCGGTGCGACGGAACACGATCGTGCTCGCCGGCTTCCAGGCCGGCGGCACGCGCGGCGCCGCGCTGCGGGACGGTGCCGAGGAGCTCAAGATCCACGGCGAATATGTTCCTGTCCGTGCCGAGGTCGCGAGCCTCGACATGATGTCGGCGCACGCCGACCGCGACGAACTGATGCGCTGGCTCGGTGGATTTGAGGCCGCACCGCGCATGGCCTTCGTGACGCATGGCGAACCCGACGCGTCCGACACGTTCCGACGGGACATCTCCGAAAAGCTGGGGTGGTCCGCGCGCGTTCCCGAGCATGGTGAGCGGGTCGAGCTCGCATGAGGCACGCTCCGCCGGGCGCGATGGCCCCAGCGCATCGCCTGCGCGCCCGCCGGCTTGGCGTCGAGACCCAGAGCGAGGCGGTCGTGTTCATGAATTCCGACTGCCCTGTCGGCCGAGCGGAGGGCGTGACCGCACGCACCCAGGTCGAAGTGCGCGATGGCGCGCGGTCGATCATCGCGACGCTCTACCTGGTCTCGAGCGACGTGCTGGCGATCGACGAGGTCGGATTGTCCGAAGTCGCCTGGCGCAGGCTGGGCGTCGCGCCCGACGCCAGGCTCCATGTCGCGCACCCCAATCCGCTCGATTCGATGAGCGCGGTGCGCGCCAAGGTCTATGGCCACAGGCTCGATACCGCGCGACTCAAGGCGATCGTCGCCGATGTGGTTGCCGAGCGCTATTCCGACGTCCAGCTCGCCGCGTTCATCACCGCCTTTTCGGCGCAGCCGCCCCAGCTCGCGGAGACGGTCGCGCTCACGCGCGCGATGCTCGAGGCGGGGGACCGGCTCGCCTGGCCGAGCATGGTCGTCGCCGACAAGCATTGCGTCGGCGGACTTCCCGGCAACCGCACCACGCCGTTGGTAGTGGCGATCGCGGCTGCGGCGGGCCTGGTCATTCCCAAGACCTCGTCGCGCGCGATCACCTCGCCCGCCGGCACGGCGGACGCGATGGAGACAATGGCGCCGGTCGATCTCGACGTCGCCCGGATGCGCGCGGTGGTCGACCGCGAGGGTGGGTGCGTCGTCTGGGGCGGCAGCGTGCGGCTCAGTCCGGCCGACGATATCTTCATTCGCGTCGAACGCGCGCTCGATCTCGACAGCGAAACCCAGCTGGTCGCCTCGGTGCTGTCGAAGAAGCTCGCCGCCGGCTCGACGCATGTCCTGCTCGACCTGCCGGTCGGACCGACTGCGAAGGTGCGGACACGCGAGGACGCCGACCGGCTGTCGGGACAACTCGTCGCGGTCGCGGCCGAATTCGGGATGACGGTGCGCCCGATGCTTACCGATGGAACTCAGCCGGTCGGCGTCGGCATCGGTCCCGCGCTCGAAGCGCACGACGTGCTCGCGGTCCTTCGCCGCACCGCGGGAGCGCCGCAGGACTTGCGCGAGCGGGCCGTGCAACTGGCGGGCGGCGTGCTTGAACTCAGCGGCAAGGCGGCACCAGGAACGGGTGCGCAAAGTGCTGCCGCGATCCTCGACGACGGCCGCGCGCATGCCAAGTTCATGGCGATCTGCGAGGCGCAGGGCGGTTTTCGCGAGCCGCCGGTCGCAGCTTTCACCCATACGATCGAGGCACCTCGCGGCGGCGTGCTGCGCGCCATCGACAACCGTCTGCTGGCGCGCGTCGCCAAGCTGGCGGGCGCCCCCGGGGCAAAGGCGGCGGGCGTCGCGTTGCACGTGAGGACGGGCGAGCGGATCGAGCCGGGCCAGCCGTTGCTGACGCTCCACGGCGAGAGCCAGGGCGAGCTCCACTATGCGCTCTCCTTTGCAGCCGCCAATCCCGACATGCTGCTGGTGCGACCGCAATGAAGCCGATGTTGTTCGCTCTCAACGCAGCCGCCGGTCTCGCCGAGGCCCTTGCCGCTGCTTCCGGGCTGGAAGCCGGCGCATTCGACACCCGGCACTTCCCCGACGGCGAAACCTATCTGCGGCTGCTGAGCCCGGTCGTGGGGCGCGACGTCGTGTTCCTGTGCACGCTCGACAATCCCGACGCGAGGACGCTGCCGCTGCTGTTCGCGGCCGCCGCGGCGAAGGAACAGGGGGCGCGCAGCGTCGGGCTGATCGCGCCTTATCTGGGCTATATGCGCCAGGACAAGGCATTCCAGCCGGGCGAGGCCGTGACCTCGGTCAGCTATGCGCGCCTGATTTCCGACGCAGTCGACTGGCTGGTCACGGTCGATCCGCATCTCCATCGCCATCCGACACTCGGTGCGATCTACTCCGTGCCGAGCTTTGCGGTGACCGCCGCGGAGCCGATCGCCGAATGGCTTCGCGCGCATGTGCCGAACCCCATGCTGATCGGTCCCGACGAGGAAAGCACGCAATGGGTGGGCCGGATCGCCGAACTGGCGCAGGCGCGTTTCACGGTGCTGCGCAAGACGCGGCGCGGCGATCGCGACGTCAGCATCGCAGCCGGAGATCTCGATCTTGCCGCCAATGAAACGCCGGTGATCATCGACGACATCGCGTCCAGCGCGCGGACGATGATCGAGGCGGTGCGGATGGTGCACGCCGCAAGCCATCGCCCGCCGGTGTGCGTCGCCGTTCACCCGGTGTTCGCCGGAGATTCGTTCGACCGGTTGCAGGCGGAGCAGCCGGCAGGAATCGTCAGCAGCAACACGATTGCGCATCCCTCCAACGCCATCGACGTCTCGGGTCCGATCGCCGCCGCGATCGGATCGGCAATGGCCGCCGCTGCGAGCATGGGCCGCTAGATGCCGCGAACCGCGCGCGCTTCCCGCCCGCGCTACGGCGCCAGGATCGCTGCGCACGAGGCGCCGTATTGGGCCATCTCGATCGATGCGCTCCTTGCCAGGCTGTCGGCCGGCGCGCAGGGGTTGGTCGGCGAGGAGGCTACCGAACGTCTGCGCCGATCCGGCCCCAACAGCGTGGGTGGCGAGCAGCGGACCTCCGCCTTAAACCTGCTGCTCCGGCAGTTCATGAGCCCGCTGGTCCTGATCCTCCTGTTCGGCGCCGGCATATCGCTGGTGCTGCGCGAGTGGATCGATGCCTCGATCATCCTCGCGATCGTGATCGGCAGCGCGCTGTTGAGCTTTTTGCAGGAATACCGCGCGTCGCAGGCGGTGCGCGCGCTTCGCCAGCGGCTCGCGCTCACGTCACGCACGCTCCGCGACGGCGCCGAGCAGGCGGTCGCGAGCGACGCACTGGTCCCGGGCGACGTCGTCCTGCTTGCCGCCGGCAACCTCGTTCCCGCCGACGGCGTAATCCTCGAGGCGAACGACTTCCTCGTGACCGAAGCGGCGCTCACCGGCGAATCGCTCCCGGTCGAAAAGGCGCAAGGCACAGCCGCCGCCGACGCGCCCGTCTCTGCGCGGAGCAATTGCGTGTTCATGGGCTCGGCGGTGCGCTCCGGCACGGCGCGGGTGCTGATCGCCGAAACCGGCAGCCGCACGCAATTCGGCGCAGTGGCCGCGCGGCTCCGCCAAGCCGAGCCGGAAACCGATTTCGCGCGGGGCGTCCGGCGGTTCGGAGTCATGCTGCTCAACCTGATGATCGTCATCGTGCTCGGCGTTCTGACGGTGAACCAACTTCTTGGTCGCCCGATCGTGGAGTCGCTCTTGTTTGCCGTGGCGCTGGCGGTCGGCCTGTCGCCCGAGCTGCTGCCGGCGATCGTCAGCGTCACGCTATCCGCCGGCGCGCGTCACCTCGCTCGTGGCGGCGTCATCGTCCGGCGGCTCGAAGCGATCGAGAATCTCGGCAGCATGGAGATATTGTGCACCGACAAGACAGGCACGCTCACGATCGGCGCGGTCTCGCTCGCCGAAGCACTCGACAGCACCGGCCAGCCCAGCCGGCGCGTGCGCGAAGCCGGCTATGCGAATGCTTGGTTCGAAACGGGCATCGCCAATCCGCTGGATACCGCGCTGTGTGCGGCGGCGAAGAGCGAAGGCTGGACTGCGGGGAATCTGCGCAAGCTCGGCGAAATCCCTTACGACTTCCAGCGACGACGTCTCAGCATCGTCGTGCGCGAGGCGGTGCCCGAGGCACCGGCGCGTATCGTCACCAAAGGCGCGGTGGCGGACGTGCTCGCGGTCTGCGCGTTCGTGGCGCAACCGGATGGCGAGGTAAGCCCGCTCGACGCGGCCGCTCGCGCGGCGCTGGAGGAATTGTCCCGCGCCCAGGGGGAGGCAGGCCTGCGGCTGCTCGGTGTCGCCGAACGTGTCCTTGAGGCGGACGACCGCGCCACGCGTGAGAGCGAGCGCGAAATGACCTTCCTCGGTTTCCTTGCCTTCCTCGATCCGGCCAAGCCGGACGCGGCAAGGGCGATCGCCGAGCTCAAGGCGCTCGGCATCGTCGTCAAGGTGATCAGCGGCGACAATCGCCATGTGACGGCGCATGTCGCGCGCGCCGTCGGGCTCGATCCCGGCGCGATGCTGACGGGCGCCGAGGTGGCGAAAATATCCGACCGCGCGCTCGCGCATCGCGCCCGTGAGACCCAGCTGTTCGTCGAAATCGATCCGCAGCAGAAGGAACGGATCGTGCGCGCGCTGCAAGGCGCGGGACATGCCGTCGGCTTTCTGGGCGACGGGATCAACGACGCGCCCGCACTCCATGTCGCCGATGTCGGCATATCGGTCGACCAGGCCGTCGATGTCGCGCGCGAGAGCGCCGATATCGTGCTGTTGCAGCGCGATCTCGACGTGCTTCGCCAGGGCGTCGAGGACGGGCGGCGCACCTTCGCCAACACGCTCAAATATATCGCGATCACCACCAGCGCGAACTTCGGCAACATGGTGAGCATGGCGCTGGCGACGCCGCTGCTGCCGTTCCTGCCGCTGCTGCCCAAGCAGATCCTGCTCAACAATTTCCTGTCGGACCTGCCGTCGATCGCCATCTCGACCGACCGCGTCGACCCCGAGCATGTCGCCAGACCGCAGCGCTGGGATGTCCGCGAGGTCCAGCGCTTCATGATCGTGTTCGGTCTGGTCAGCTCCTGCTTCGATGGCGTGACGTTCGCGCTTTTGCTCCTGGTCTTCCATGCCGACGCGCCGCTGTTCCAGACGGCCTGGTTCCTTGTCTCGCTGCTCACCGAGTTGGTGGTGATGCTGGTGGTACGCACGCGCCGACCGGCGCTCAGGAGCCGGCCGAGCCGGCTGCTGCTCTGGAGCACGATCGCGGTCGCCGGCGTGACGTTGCCGCTGCCATGGATGCCCGGCCTTGCGCCGTTGTTCGGACTGGTGGCGCTTTCGCCCGCGATGCTTGCCGCCAGCCTGGGGATCGTCATTGGCTATGCCGTCGCCACGGAACTCGCGAAGCAGCTTTATTATCGTCGGCGATCGGCTCCAGCCGGGCGTCTTCGTCTAGGCGCTTAAGCCTAAATCCGGTTCCGCTCCCGGCGCCGCACTTGAAAAGGCATTTTCCGCGTCGGATACCATGCGGTCGACGCACCAGCGCGCATAGAAGCCGGCGAACAGCCAGCCGAGCAGCCGGCCGATCCAGCCTTGCGGCAACCGATAGTCGATCCACACCGTCAACCGGCTGGCGTTGCCGGCGGGCTCGATCCGGAAGCCCATCGCGTAGCTCGCCACGATGAGCAGCTGCGGCGTTCCGATCGTCCGCCACGCCTTGCGGCGCGGCGGATCGCGCTCGGTCACTTCCTCCTCGACCGACATGGTGACCCCGAAGGCCGAGCCGCCCATGCGGATGTGCGACCCGACCGCCATGCCGCGCCGACTATCGAACGCGTAGGTCATGCGCCCGCCCCCCATCATCGCCGAGGGCCTCGTCATATGGCCGGCGAGCCGTGTCTGGTCATCGAGATGCGCGAACAAGGCTTGAGGCGCCGCCAACAGCAGGCGCGAGCGCTCGAAATGACGGTCTTGCACCTCTGACGCAGAGGTCGATCGCGCGACGGCGGCCATCGCCGGATCTCCCGCTTATTGGCCGGCCGGATGGTTGTGATCATGCGGCGGCTCGGGCGCCGTTGTGGGCTTCTTCATGCACGGCATGTCCGCCATCTTACCCGGTGCCATCGGCATGCCGCCCGCGCCAGGCGCGGGCGCCGTGCCGTCGCGCTTGTCCTGGGGCATCGGCATGGTGCCTCCGGGCTGGCCGTTCATCATTCCCTTCATCATTGGGCAGGATGCATTCGGCTGGGGCGTTTGGGGTGCAGGGGCGGCTTGGCCCTCGTGCTGATGGTCCTGTGCAAACGCGGGCGCCGCGGCAAACAGGGCGGCGGCAAGGGCAGGTCTTAGAAATGACACGGCGCTTTCCTTTCGTCCGGGGCAGCACAGCCGCCGATCCGGACCTGAGGATGCGGCCGAGTCCAGACACGTTCGATACGTAAGGTACCATAGGGGATCGCGCGGATTGCTCTGCGATTGAAGAGCTACCGACGCGGTCAGCGCCATGATCCCGGCTGCTTGACGGAAATCCGCTCGCTTGTGACGATCGCGAGGAATTGCTCCGGCAGCATGCGCTCGATCTTGTCTCTGAGGATCGCGAGACGCGGATTGGGTTGGGAAGACATCCACGCACGCTAGCCGTCGGCGCCGGCAGACAACCGCCAGCGCGACACTGGACATCGGACCTCGGCCTGCCCGATACGCCAGTCAGGGAGACACAAGTGGCATTCATCGACGATCTGTTCGAAGGCGGCGGATATTATATCATCGAGCGGACCGAGGGCGGCGCCACGCTCCGGCCGGCGAGCGACAAACCATCCGATCTCCAGGCTTTCCAGAATGCGGTGGCGCGAGTCCGGCGCAACGAAGGCGACGGCTATGCCATCCATCTCGACCATGTCTGTTCCGACCAGCCCGGCAATCTCGTCGACCTTCTGATCCTGACGATCGACGGCTGATCGCGCCTGGCGCGATCAACCGTGGTGCGCGAATATCTTTCGCCCGCCTGGGCCGAACGCGATGACGTCATAGGCCTGTCCGCGCATTCCCGGCATCTCCATTCCGGGCGAGCCCATCGGCATGCCGGCTACCGCGAGCCCGGTGATGCCTTTGGGATGCGTGGCGAGCAGGCGCTTCATATCGGCGATCGGCACATGGCCCTCGAAGGTCATGCCGTCGATCGCTGCCGTGTGGCAGGATGCGAGGTCGGCGGGAACGCCATGCGCACGCTGGAAGGCCGACCGTTTGGCGTCGTCGACAATCTGGACCTGCCGGCCGAACTGCGCCTTCACCATCGCCGCCCATTTCTCGCAGCAACCGCACCCGGGATCGCGATGAACGATGACGGGCCCGGCGGCCACCGCAGCGGCGGGTACCGCAAAGGCAAGCGCTGCGGCCAATATACGAAAGCGAGTCATCGTCGATCCTCCGTCATATCCTTCCCGGGCATTGCCGGGCTCCTTCCATACGTACGCCTGGCGGTCACCCCTCCGCCCGCCGTCGCCGGCGCCGCGGCCAGCGCAGATAGAGCAGGATCGTGCCGGCGATCGCCAATGCCAGCCCGCCAAATGCGAACGCCTTCAGCCAGGGCGTGTTGAAATTCTCGTGCTCGCTCCAGTCCATGATGTGGAGGCCCCAGAAGAAGTCGTAGAGCCGCCAGGTGCCGGTGCGGACCGCGGCGATGGTGCCGGTATCGGTCACATAGACGCGGGTATTGTCGGCGTCCGCGAGCACGACGCGCCAGGCCGGCACGCGTCCCTTATATTCGGTGCTCGCGGCCGTGACGCGCTCGACCGTCGCCTTGGGCCTGGGGCCGCCGCGATAGGCGCCGATCGCGATCGCCTCTGCCTGACGGGCATCGACCGGCGGAAGGCGGACGCCTGTGGTCCCATCGTAGAGCGAGAGGCCGGAGCCCGTCTCGGCCTCGACGACCGGTCGGCCGAGCAGCATGCGGTGGCGCAGCGCGCGAACCGGCGTGTCGCTCGCCGCGATGATCGCCTGGGGCGAGACATAGCTCGCGCTTGCGGGCAAGACGGCGGCGGCCTCGCGATCGACCAGGTGCTCGCCGCGCACGCGGTCGATCGGCAACAGGCTCATCACGAGCCCGCTCGAAAACCAAAGCAGCAATTGCACGCCGATGACGAGTGCCAGCCAGCGATGCAGACGGCTCGCGCCGATGTGTAGCCGCAATCTTGTACTTCTCATTCTTCCCCCGCTTCGGCCCGCGCGTCTATCGGCGCGCGAGAATGGCCTTCATCTGATCGATTTCCTCGGCCTGCGACCGCTTGATCCGCTCGCAAAGCGCGATGATCTCCGGGTCGCTGAGCTTTGCTTCCCTGCACATCAGGATCGCGCCCGAATGGTGCGGGATCATCGAGCGCAGA
Organism: Sphingomonas sp. EU05-FHT14C10; assembly: GCF_058790595.1. Taxonomy (NCBI): domain Bacteria; kingdom Pseudomonadati; phylum Pseudomonadota; class Alphaproteobacteria; order Sphingomonadales; family Sphingomonadaceae; genus Sphingomonas; species Sphingomonas sp. EU05-FHT14C10. Next base: position 93,362 of record NZ_JBYTEN010000006.1, read on the forward strand.
AACTGGGTGTCGCCGATTGTCGTCTGGGTGCGGATCAGCGCGTAACAGCCCAGAAACGCTAGCGCCGATACCGCCAGCAAGGCCACATTGGCGGTCCTGGAGGGGAACATGTGCTTCATCGCCAGGACCATCAGCACCACCATCGGCGCGACCATCATCAGCGTCATGTAGAACATGTTGAGATTGTTGTAGAAACTGCCGAGGCTGTCGATCATCACGAACATCACCAGATACATGATGATGCCGCTGACAATGGTCTGCAGCGCGAGGCTCACATAAGGGTTCTTCATCATCTCGTCGTCGCTCCTTGCACTGCCCCGCGCTCGTCCGTTCGTTCACTTCGTCTCAGGCGCCTCCTTCATCCCCGGCATATCCTTCATCATCTCGTCATGATCGCCCGGGGCGCTGGCAACGAGACGCTTATATTCATCAGGCGTCATGCCCGGCAGCTTGCGGATGAACGCGACCATGTCCCAGATTAGCGGATCGGGATGGGTCTTGCCCCAGGCGGGCATCGCGCTCAGCTTGACGCCATGCTTGATGATCCAGAACTGCTCGGAGGCGTTCAGGTCCTGCGCCTTGGCGAGTTCGGGTGCCTGGGGATAGAGGCCCTGGCTGAGCTCGGACCGCTCGACGCCCGGCCCCAAATGGCAGCTTGAGCACATCTCGGCATAGAGGCCGGCCCCGGTCGCGATCCGCGTCGGCCCATTGAGGTCGGCGGGCGGCGTGATTCCCTGCGCATGAACCCGGATCGAGCGATCGCGCAGGCTTTCGAGCAGCGAATAAACGGGCGGCGTGTGTGGCGCATCGGCGGCGATGTTGTAGATGCCGAAATAGACGAACATGACTGCGAAAAGCAGCAGCAGCGCCGCCAGCACACCCACAAACGACCAGCTCGGCAGGTGGCGCCGCATCATTTCCCTGTCCATCGCCTTCTCCTCGGCCGGCAAGCACCGGCGTGCGGTTCAGAACCAGAACCGCACGCCGGCGACAAAGCTGGTGGTGGTAGGATCCTCGCCACGCGCACGCGCGAAATCGGCGGTGTGGCCCGTCTTGGCGTCATAGGAGACGCCGATATAGGGCGCGAACCGGCGCGTGATCTCGTAGCGCAGCCGCAGGCCCAGCTCCGCATTGGTCAGCCCCGAACCGATGCGGTTTTCGGGCACGTCCTGCGCTGCCAGGTTGAGCTCGACCCGCGGCTGCAGGATCAGCCGCTGGGTGATGCGCTGGTCGTAATAACCTTCGAGCCGCCCGAGCAGGTCGCCCTTGTTCGACAGGAACAGCGCGCCCTCGACCTCGAACATATAGGGCGCGAGCCCCTCGAAGCCGAGCGTCGCATAGGTGCGATTTGGCCCGCGCCCGAAATCCTGGCGGACGCCTGCCTGAAGGTTGAAATAGGGATTGATCGCGCGGCTGTAGAGCGCCTGCACTTCGGCGGAATCGACGCCCTCGCGGAACGCGCCTTCGCCTTCGGTCTTCAGCCATAGCCGGTTGACGTCGCCGCCGACAAACGCCTCGCCGTCCCAGCGATAGCCGTCGCGCCCGGCGCGTGCCTGGTATTCGGCGAGGTTGAACATGACCTGGTAGAAGGTCCGGCCGCCCTGCTCGCGCATCGACTGCATGCGCGAACGATCCATTTCCGCTGAGGGAAAGAAACGGTCGGCATAATGGTCCATTGGCGGCTTGGGCGCAGGCGCATTGCCCGCGGGAAGCGCGGTGCCGGTCTGCTCCATGCCCGGCATCGCCATTCCGGGCATGGCGCCCATGTCATGATCCTTGTGGTCGCCCGACATGTCCATGCCGGGCATCGCCGGCTTGGCGTCCGGCGTGCCGCTCGGCGCAGGCGGCGCCATTCCGGGCATCGCGGGCATTGGCTGCGCGCCGGGCTTGGCGGGCGGTGTCGCCATGCCCGGCATCCCGTCCACTGCCGGTGCGGGTGCCGCAGGCTTGGCGCGCGGCGGCTTGCGGCGCGCGACCGGCTTCTTCGCCGCCGGTTTTCTTAACGCAGGCTTCTTCGCGGCCGGCTTCTTGGTGGCAGGCTTGGCCGGTGCGGGCATTTTCATGCCGGGCATGCCCGGCATGTCCTGCGCGATGGCGGGGACGGCGAGCACCAGCGCGGCGGAGGCCGCGAATGCGGCGGCGAGGCAGCGGCTCATGCAGCTTCTCCCTTCGGCCGCACGCTGACGATGCGCATCATCCCGGCCTCCATGTGGTAGAGGAGGTGGCAGTGGAACGCCCAGTCGCCGACGGCATCGGCGGTGAAATCCCAGGTCACCTTGCCGCCCGGCTGGACGAGCACGGTATGCTTGCGCGGGCCGTGATCGCCGTGCCCGGTCACCAGCTCGAAGAAGTGGCCGTGGATGTGGATCGGGTGGCTCATCATCGTGTCGTTGATGAGATTGATCCGTACACGCTCGCCCTCGATGAACGGGATCGGCTCGTGGACGTCCGACATCTTCTCGCCGTCGAACGACCACATGAACCGCTCCATGTTGCCGGTCAGGTGGATGTCGAGGCTGCGGCTGGGCGCACGCACGTCGGGATTGCGCTCCAGCGCCATCAGGTCCTTGTAGACCAGCACCTTGTGGCCGACGTCGTCGAGCCCCTGGCCGGGCTCGCCGGTGCGGTCGATCGGCATCGGCGCGATCGTCTGGACGCCCGGTCCTTTCTTGACCTGGGGGGCGTTCGAGAAATCGCGCATCTTCATCGAGCCCATCGAGCCCATGTCCATGCCCGCCATGCCGCCGTCCTGGCCCGACATGCCCGCCATCTTGCTGTGGTCCATCCCGGCCATCTCGCCCGGGGCCATGCCTGGCATCGCACCCGATCCCTGCGGCATCGCCCCGCCCGGTGTCGCGAGCCTGGCGGAGCGGTTCTGCTCGGCGGTCGGATCGACGCCGCGCTGCGGCGTCATCCCGCCGGACATGTCCATGCCCTCCATTCCGGGCATGCTCGACATGTCCATGCCCATGTCCTTCATGGTCGCGAGCGGACGTTTCCTGAGCGGCGGCACCTCGCCGACCATGCCCGGCCGTGGCGCCAGCGTCGCACGGGCCATCCCGGACCGGTCGACCGCCTCGGCGATGATCGACCAGGCGCGGTCGTCGGCAGGCGTGACGATTGCGTCATAGGTCTCGGCGACGCCGATCTGGAACTCGTCGACCGTCACGGGATGGACGTTCTGCCCATCCGCCTGAACGATCGACAGCGGCAAGCCGGGAATCCGGACATTGAAGTTGGTCATTGCCGACGCATTGATGATACGCAGCCGCACCCGCTCGCCGGGCTTGAATAGAGCGGTCCAATTGTCCTGCGGGCCGAACCCGTTGACGATATAGGTGTAGGTGCTGCCGGTCACGTCGAGCACGTCGGTCGGGTCCATCCGCATCCGGCCCCAGTCCATCCGATCCTTGAGCGGCTGGTCGCGCCTGGCCAGCAGACCCGAGAGCGTCTGCCGCTGGAAGTTGAAATGGCCCGGGTCGACCTTGATCCGCCGGAAAATCTCCTCCGGCGACAGCGGGCTGTGATCGGCGAGGACGAGCACATGCTCGCGGTCAGATTGCACGGGATCGGGGCCGGCGGGGTCGATGACGATCGGACCATAGTGGCCGAGCTGCTCCTGCAGTCCCGAATGGCTGTGATACCAATAGGTGCCGCTCTGCTTGACCGGAAATTCGTAGAGATAATTCGACCGGGGCTTGATGCCGGGGAACGACACGCCGGGCACGCCGTCGAACTGGGCCGGCACCAGTAGCCCGTGCCAATGGATCGAACTGTCCACGTCGAGCTCGTTGACGACGTTCAGCCGGACGGCCTGCCCCTCGCGCAGCCGGAGGAGCGGCGCGGGCACGGTGCCGTTGACGCCGATCGCGCGCATCTTGCGGCCGTCGATGGTCATCGTCTGCCGCGCGATCCGGAGCGTTATGTCATTGCCCGAGAGCGTCGGGAGCGGCCGCACGATCCCGGCCGAATTGGTCTGCGCCCAGGCGGGCATCCATGCTGCGAGCGCGAGGCCGCCTCCGGCGAGCGTGGCGCCACGCAGCAACTGGCGGCGGTCGATACTGTGGGTCATGCGGGTCCCTGGATCTCGTCTTCAACGCGGACGTCTGAAAAGGCATACGCACCCCGCGCATGCGCCCCTCAGATTCCATGAAACAAAATGGGGTTTGACACCGTGTCAGGGTCAAGGGGCGCGGTTCAGCCCTTTGCCAGAAGCTCCGCGAGCCTGGCCCGCGCCCGGCGGACACGCGTCTCGACCGCCTTCTCGCTGATCGACAAGATCGCCGCGGTCTCCGCCTGGCTCAAGTCCTGGAGCGTGTGCAGTACGAGCGGCTCGCGCAGCGCGACCGGCAGTTCGGCGATCGCGCGGGAGACCCGCGTCATTTCCTGACGGCTGGCGACTTCTTCGTCGGGAAGCGCGCGATCCTCCGCGACCTGGCTGCTCGTATCGTCGAGCGGCAGCGCGAAGGCGAACAGCCGGCGGACCGCGCGCCGGCGCCGCCAGTCGCGGCATTTGTTGAGCGCGATCGTCGCGAGCCAGCGGCGCATGGGACGGTCGGTCTCATAACGGCCAAGGGCGCGATGCGCGGCGACGAAGGTCTCCTGGACGAGGTCGAGCGCCTCATCTGGATCGCCGATGTTGCCCGCGATGATGCGGTAGACGGGCTCGCGGTGGCGGCGCATGATCTCGGCGAAAGCGGTATCGCGCCCGGCGATGCTGAGCGCCGCCAGCTCGCCGTCGTCCAGGCTGGCAAGGTCGAGGCTCACCGCGCGTCGACGGTAAGCGCCTTCACCACTGCGGCATCGAATTTTCGCGCCTGGTCGGGCCTGAGAATCTGCCGCATCGCGAAGATATGGGCGAGCGTCTCCTTCTGGAGTTCGCCCATGGCGGCGTGCGACGCATCGACCGCAGCGGCGACCTGCGGCCCGTTGCCATGCTCGGCCTGGATAGCGCCGGCGAGCCGGGCATTGGCGGCGCGCAGCTCGAGCTCGAGCGCGCGGCGCCGGATCGCGAATTGCTGCTCGAGCAGGTCGAGCTTCGCTTCCTGGCCGCTATCGAGCTGCAGCTGATGGTGCAGCACTTCGTGAAGCTCGGTGCCCTGGGCGGGCGGTGGCGCGATCAGGACGCGGCCGACGAACACGCCCGCAATACCGGCAAGGAACGCGACGATGGCGATCCCGATCGCCCAGCGGGTCGGCTTCACCGGTTCGCAGCCAGCAGGGTGGAAGGTGCAAGCGGGCTGGTGGGGCCGAAGGGCGACAAGGTGTCGGCGCTCGCCGAGGCCGGAAACGCTCCGCCGGACGCGATGCCGAGCATCAGCGCGCCGGCCGCGGCGATTGCGCCGATACCGATGCCCTGGCGCGGCGAGGCCGTCGCCCGTTCATGCAGCCTTCCGAGCACCGCACCCTCGATCGAGTCGAGCCCGGGGTGCAGCGGCGCGGCGGAAAGCCGCCGAAGGGCCGTGTCCAGATCCTGTACCATGTTCATGCTCCGCTCGCCCCTTTGTCTCTTTTACGCGAGCGATGGCGCAATCCCTCAAAAAATCTCGTGCGGCCGGATCCGAAATCTTTTTCGCGGCGTTGATGAGGGTTGCGCAGCGGAGATGCGTATTCCCCGATGCCGGCGCCTTGCCGGCTCTCGGAGATCCCCATATGCGTTTTGCACCGATCGTCGCCGCCGTGCTGCTTGTCGCGCCCGTAGCGGCCTATGCCCATCCCAAGCTCGTTTCCGCCACCCCCGCGCCCAACAGCGTCGCCGCGCCGACCGCTGAGCTGAAGCTGGTCTTCTCGGAATCTTTGGTTGCCCAATTCTCGGGCGCCGATCTCGTCATGACCGACATGCCGGGCATGAAGATGAACGCGCCGATGAAGATGCCGGCCAAGGCGACGCTCGGCGCCGACGGCAAGACCCTGGTGGTCACGCTCCCCAAGGCGCTGCCGAAGGGCGGCTACAAGCTCAGCTATCACGTCGTGTCGACCGACACGCACCGCGTCGAGGGCAATTACAGCTTCAAGATCAATTGATGACCGACATGGGCGCGGTCGCGGTCAGGCTCGGGCTCTATCTCGACCTGATGGCGCTGTTCGGGCTCGCCGCATTCGCGCTCTATGCGCTGCGTGGCGAGGAGCGGCGCTTCGACGGTCCGATCGCGCTCGGTCCGTGGCTGTGGGGCAGCGCCGCGCTCGGCGCGGTGCTGTCGCTCGGCGGCCTCGCGATGCTCGCCGCCGGTATGGCGGGCGTCCCGATCGCCTCGGTCGACCTCGCTTCCCTCGAAATGATCGTCGGCGGCACGAGCGTCGGCGCAGCCTGGCTGTTCCGGATGACGGCGCTGCTCGTCGCGCTGGCGGCAGCAGTCGCGCTACGACGACGGCCGGTGGCCGCTCTGTCGCTCGTCACGATCGCCGCCGCGGTGGCTGTCGCGAGCCTCGCCTGGTCCGGGCATGGCGCGATGGACGACGGCGCGGTCGGCCGGCTCCATCTAATCGCCGACATCGTCCACCTCTGGGCGGCGGGCATCTGGGTGGGCGCGCTGTTCCCACTTCTGCTGCTGGTGTTCCGGCGGCGCGACCTGGTCGATCGCGATCATCTCATATTGTCGCATCGCGCGCTCGACGGCTTCTCGGCTGTGGGGACGATCACGGTCGGCTCGATCGTCGCCTCGGGCCTCGTCAACAGCTGGCTGCTGATCGGACCCGCCAACGTCCTCAAGCTGCCGGACAGCCTCTATGGACAGCTGCTGATCGCCAAGCTGGCGCTGTTCGGCGCGATGGCGGCGCTTGCCGCGGCGAACCGGTTCCGGCTGGTGCCGGCATTCGAGCGCTCGCTTGCGGCATCGGATCATGCGAGCGCGCTTCGCGCATTGCGCCGCAGCCTGGCGACCGAGACCGGCTGCGCGATCGCCGTGCTGGCGCTGGTCGCCTGGCTGGGCACGCTCGAGCCGCCGTCCGCGATGTGACCGTCCGCACAACAGGGGAATGACCATGATGCAGCCCGATCGCGAAGCAGACGCGCAGGACCCGCCGGCCTTCACGCCGCCGCTCGGAACCGGCGATACCGCCGACTATGACCGCGCGATCCGGACCTGGACGCGCGAGCAAAGCTGGCGCGGCGCGATGCTGGACCTGCTCGCCCCCGTGCCCGGCGAAGCGATTGTCGACGTCGGCTGCGGCACGGGCAGCTTCGCCGTGCTGCTCAAGCAGCGCTACCCCGAGGCGTCGGTCACTGGCATCGATCCCGATGCGCAGGCGCTGGACATCGCACGCGACAAGGCCGTGCGTGCGGCCGTCACGATCGACTGGCGGCAGGGCTTCGCCGACACGCTTCCTCCGGACAGCGCCGATGCGGTGACCTCGAGCCTGGTGTTCCACCAGGTTCCGCTTGCCGGCAAGCGGAGTGGCATGGCGGCGATGTACCGCACGCTGAAGCCGGGCGGCCGGCTCGTCTTCTGCGACTATAGCCGCCAGGCGGGGCTGATGCGGCTCCTCTTCCGGCTGACCGTGCAGCGGCTCGACGGGATCGAGGACACCCAGCCCAATGCCGACGGCGTCCTTCCCGGGCTCATCGCCGAGGCCGGCTTCGCCGAGGTGACCGAGCGCGCGCGCATCCATACGCTGACCGGCACGATCGCGATCTTCACGGCGCGTAAGGGCTGAACCGCCACGGGCGCGGGAGCGAAAATAGGGTCTTGACCCTGACATGATGTCAAACCCCACATGGGCAGGCATCGGAGGATAGTCAGATGAACAATGCCGACCCCCATGCGCATTCCGGCAGCGGTTGCTGCGCCGGCCAACCCCAAGGCGACGCGCAGGTGAAGGATCCGGTCTGCGGCATGACCGTGGACCCCGCGACCACGCAGCATCACGCCACGCACCAGGGGCAGGACTATCATTTCTGCAGTGCCGGCTGCCGCACCAAGTTCGTCGCCGACCCCGAACGCTACCTGAGTGCGGCTGCACCTGAACCCGAGCCGGTTCCGCCGGGGGCAATCTGGACCTGCCCGATGCATCCCGAAATCCGTCAGGATCATCCGGGCGCCTGCCCGATCTGCGGCATGGCGCTCGAACCGGAGGTCGCCACCGCGGACTCGGGGCCGAGCGCCGAGCTCCTCGACATGACGCGCCGCTTCTGGATCAGCCTTGCGCTCGCGCTTCCCGTGCTGGCCCTCGAAATGGGCGGACACCTCTTTCCGGCCCTCCACCATCTCGTCTCCGAGCGGACCTCCACCTGGGCGCAATTGCTGCTCGCGACGCCGGTGGTTCTCTGGGGTGGTTGGCCCTTCTTCGAGCGCGGCTGGATGTCGCTCAAGACCCGGCATCTCAACATGTTCACGCTGATCGCGATGGGGACCGGGGTTGCTTGGGCCTACAGCATGGTGGCGACGCTCGCGCCCGGCATCTTCCCGGCTGCCTTTCGCGAGGGTGGAACAGTCGCGGTCTATTTCGAGGCCGCGGCGGTCATCACCGTGCTGGTACTGCTCGGCCAGGTACTGGAGCTGAGAGCGCGCGAGCGCACTTCGGGCGCAATCAAGGCGCTGCTCAACCTTGCGCCCAAGACCGCGCGCCGCATCGGCACCGACGGGCAGGAAGAGGAAGTCGCTCTGGAAGATGTCGCGATCGGCGACCGCCTGCGCGTCCGCCCGGGCGAGAAGGTCCCCGTCGATGGGAGCATCGAGGAAGGCCGCTCGGCGGTCGATGAGTCAATGGTGACCGGCGAGTCCATGCCGGTCGCCAAGGCGGCTGGCGCGAGCGTCATCGGCGGCACGCTCAACCAGAGCGGGTCGCTCGTGATCCGCGCCGAGCGGATCGGCCGCGACACGATGCTCGCGCGGATCGTCCAGATGGTCGCCGAGGCGCAGCGCTCGCGCGCGCCGATCCAGCGATTGGCCGACCAGGTCGCGGGCTGGTTCGTGCCCGCGGTGCTTGGCGTCGCGGTGCTTGCGTTCATTGCCTGGGGCATCTGGGGACCGGAGCCGCGCCTCGCGCACGGACTGATCGCTGCCGTGGCGGTGCTAATCATCGCCTGCCCCTGCGCGCTCGGCCTTGCGACACCGATGTCGATCATGGTCGGCGTCGGGCGCGGCGCCGGGCTCGGCGTGCTGATCAAGAATGCCGAGGCGCTGGAGCGGCTCGAAAAGGTTCAGACGCTGATCGTCGACAAGACCGGCACGTTGACCGAAGGCAAACCCAGCGTGACGCAGATCGTCGCCGGCGAAGGACTGGACGAGGCCGAGGTGCTCCGTCTGGCAGCGGCGGTGGAGCGCGCGTCCGAGCATCCACTCGCGCTCGCGGTCGTGGCGGCCGCGACGGATCGGGGGATCGCAATCCCGGCCGTTTCGGACTTCGACGCGCCGACCGGCAAGGGCGCCACCGGCACGGTCGACGGCCGCAGAGTGACGCTCGGCAATGCGCGGATCATGCAGGAAAGCGGCATCGAGCTCGCTGCGATGGAAGCGACGGCCGACGAGCTGCGCCGCGATGGCGCGACGGCGATCTTCGTCGGGATCGATGGGCGTATCGCGGGCGTGCTCGCGATCGCCGACCCGATCAAGGCGAGCACCCCTGAGGCGCTTGCCGGATTGCGGGAAGCCGGGATCAAGGTGGTGATGCTGACCGGCGACAATCGCACGACCGCCGAAGCCGTGGCGCGCAAGCTCGGCATCGACGCGGTAGAGGCCGAAGTGCTGCCCGACCAGAAGAGCGCGGTCGTCGCGCGGCTGAAGGGGGAAGGCCAGGTCGTCGCGATGGCCGGCGACGGTGTCAACGACGCGCCGGCGCTGGCCGCCGCCGATGTCGGCATCGCCATGGGCTCAGGCACCGACGTCGCGATCGAAAGCGCGGGCGTGACGCTCCTCAAGGGCGACCTCACCGGGATCGTGCGGGCAAGGGCGTTGAGCGTGGCGACCATGTCGAACATTCGCCAGAACCTGTTCTTTGCCTTCATCTACAACGCGGCTGGGGTGCCGATCGCGGCGGGCGTGCTCTATCCCTTCTTCGGCATCCTGCTCTCGCCGATCATCGCCGCGGCGGCGATGGCGTTGTCGTCGGTGAGCGTGGTCGGTAACGCGCTTCGGCTCAACCGGGAGACGCTATGAACATCGGCCAGGCCTCGGAGGCGAGTGGCGTCTCGCAGCGGATGATCCGCCACTACGAGAAGATCGGATTGATCCCCGAAGCGCCGCGGCGCGACAGCGGCTATCGCGACTATTCGCCGGCCGATCTCCACCGGCTGCGCTTCATCGCCAACGCGCGTGACCTGGGATTTCCGATCGAGGAGATCCGCACGCTACTCGACCTGTGGAACGATCGCGGCCGGGCGAGCGCCGAAGTGAAGGCGCTGGCGACCTCGCGGGCCGAGGAGCTGCAGCGCAAGACTGTCGCGCTCGAAGCGATGCGGCGTACCCTGGTCGATCTCGCCGAGCGCTGCCATGGCGATGCGCGCCCGGACTGCCCGATCATCGAGCAGCTCGAAAGCGAGCCGCCGGGCGCCGTGCCGGCGCGTGCGTCAGGGCATCACTGAGGCTCGCCTTCGCGACGGGATTGCTGGCGGAGCCAGCCGTACCGCGTGAGACCGGCCGGCTTGTAGGTTCCGAGCGCGGTCGCCCAAAGGAGCACGACCAAGCCGCCGGCCGCATGCGCGATCATCGACGCCCGCATGCCTGCCAGGCTGCCCGCGCCGATCTGCCCGGTTGCCGCGAGCTGATCGATCTGCCCCGTCTTCACCAGCAGCAGCGCGGTTGCCGCGACGACGATCACGAGCTTGAAGACGATCCAGAAATGCCGGAGCAGGCCCCATGGGGTCGCCAGCGCCTGGACGATGCCGGTCAGCAGCGAAGCGAACGCCAGCGGCACGATGACGGTCCAGGTGATCAGCGCATTCGCCACATAGCAGGCGCGAACAAGCTGCGGATCGCCGCTGGCCATGCCCGTGGCCGCCAGCGCGAGAAAGGCGGCTAGCGCGCCGATCCAGCCGATCGAGCTCGCGACATGGAGCGTGAGCATGAGCTTGCGCAAACGCGGTGTCATCAATGGCCCCCATGATGGACGAACCCGGTCGCCATGCCGATGACCACGAGCAGCAGGATCGCGAGGAACGGCCACTGGATTTTCGCCCAGCGAGGCATACCGGGATAGGCCGAAGGGTCGATCATCGAATCACTTCCTCACATTGGCTCCTCGGGATTTATCGAGACACTATGTCTATGTCGAGTCGATGTGTCATGAACGGAGCCGGATTGTCTCGCTTGGGCAATCTCCTATAGGTGGCATGTGCCGAGGCTCTGGAACGAAACGATCGAAGCGCATCGTCAGGCCGTGCGCGATGCGATCCTCGATGCTGCCTGGGGCATGGTGACCGGGCAGGGCCTGGGGTCGGCGACCATGTCGCGGATCGCCAAGACGGCGGGCATCGGCCGCGCCACGCTCTACAAATATTTTCCCGACATCGAAGCGATCCTCGTCGCCTGGCACGAACGCCATGTCGCGGGGCATCTGGAGCAGCTTGCCGCGCTGGCGAGCGCCCCAGGAGCGCCAGACCAACGTCTGGAAGCGGTGCTCGGCGCCTATGCGCTCAGCATGCACCGGCGCGGTCAGCACGCGGCCGAGCTTGTCGCCTTGCTCCACCGCGACGCACATGTCGCGCGCGCGCAGCACCATCTTCTCGACCTGGTCTGCGGCCTGCTGGTCGAACTCGCCGCCGGGGGCGGGCTCCGCGACGACGTCGCACCCATCGAACTCGCGCAATTCTGCTTGCACGCGCTCAATGCGGCGAGCGCGCTCCCGTCGCGCGATGCCGTGGACCGGCTGGCCAAGGTGACAATGTCGGGGTTGCGGTAACCCTCTTCGCTGCGGCTGCGAATTGACTCCTGTCACCCCAGGGAGCATTTCGATTCCGTGCTGAAGCTGCTGCGCCACCTCTTGTGCATTGGCATCCTGTTCGGCCTTGCCGGCAACGGGGTGGCGGTCGCGGCGCCGTGCCTGCTGATGACGCAGGACCAGGTCGCATCGAGTTCGGCGATGCCGGATTGCAAGATGGCCAGCCCCTGCACCGACTGTGCCGCCAAGCCGGTCAAGAGCGACAAGTCCAAATCCTCCAAGGGTTCGGGCTGCATGCTGATGGCTGGTTGCAACGCGGTGCTCGGCGTCAAGGCGCCGCAGGCGCCCTCGACCGCACAGATGGCGCCCGTTGCTGCCGGTTTTTGGCCGACATCACCGATCCTTGCAGGCCATGACACCGGGCCGGAACCGGAACCACCCACCTTCCTTGGCTGACCTTCGCGCGCGGGCCCGCGCTTCCTGAAGCCGTGAACGGCTGACGGAGCGCCAAACGGCCCGCGTCAGGACGAGTTTCAGACCAAGGACAGTACCATGAAGACGATTTCTCTGTCGGCCGCGGCGATCGCGGCCATGCTTTCCACCTTCGCCATCGCGGTGCCCGCCTTCGCGCAGGATGCGCCGGCGACAAGTGCCCGCGGGCATTATGAATGGCGCTCGGTCCCGCAATATGGGCCGCGCGCGATCGGTCCCGCGCGTGTCCGCGTGTGGGTGCCCGAGGCCCGGGAAATGGCCAGCTGCGACTGCGCGATGATGCAGGCGAGCTCCGCCGACTGCATGAAAGCTGCGGTCAAGCCGAACAACGGCTGACGCGCGCGTCGGCGACTCGCCGGAGCGGGACGGCCGGGCTGCGGTCCGGTTGACCCGCTCCGGGGACGGCGCGCCTCCGCAGGCGCGCCGTCCCTTTTCCACAAGGGGAAATTTCCATGATCATCCTGCCAAGGCGCGCTCGACGCCGCTTGGTTCTGGCGATCGGCGCCGCGGCGCTGACGATAGATTCGGTGGCGCCGGCCTGGGCCGATCCGCTGACCTATGACCAGGCACTGGCGCGCGCTGCCGCGAACGCGCCCAGCCTCAAGGCGCGCGCCGCCACGACTGCCGGCGCGCGATCCTCGGCGATCGCCGCCGATCGCTTGCCCGATCCGACGCTCGATCTGGGTTTGCAGAATTTCCCGGTGACGGGTCCCAATGCGGGCAGCTTCACCCGCGACGATTTCACCATGGCGACGGTCGGGTTCAGCCAGATGTTCCCTAACCTCGCCAAGCGGCATGCGCGTGCCGCTCGCGCGACCGCCAACATCGGCCTCGCCGAGGCGGGCGAATTGGTCGAGGGGCGCAACGTGCGGCTCGAGACCGCGCTTGCCTGGATCGATCTCTATTATGGCGAACGCCGGCTCAAGCAGCTCGATCTGCTCGACGCCAGCCTCGACGATCTCCAAAAGACGGTGACCGCGCGTCTCGCCTCCGGGAGCGCGCGGCCCAGCCAGGCGCTCGAGCCCGAGCAGCTTCGCGCCGCCATCGCCGATCGCCGCGCCGAAATGGCCGCGGTGGTGGCGCAAGCTCGCGCCCGGCTCGCGCGCTATACCGGCGATCCCAATCCCGAGGTATCGGGCGATGCGCCGATGCTTGATGTCGATCCGGTTCGGCTTCGGGCGGGGATCGACTCGCTCCCGGCGCTCAGGGCACAGGATGCGCGGATCGCGGTGGCCGACGCCGATGTGCGGCTGGCCCGCGCCGAGAAGCGTCCCGACTGGAAGGTCGGCGTGTCCTATGGCCGGCGCGATCCCCGATATGGCGACATGGCGTCGGTCGGCGTGTCGATCGACCTGCCGCTGTTCGCCGGCAAGCGGCAGAACCCCAGGATCGAGGCGAGCGAGAGCGAGGCGCAGAGCAGCCGGTACGATCGCGACGCAATCCGGCGCGAGCTGGTCGCGGCGCTGGAAGCGGATCTCGCGGACCACGCCATGCACCATGAGCGATTGCGTAACGCGCGCGACGTGCTGGTGCCACTCGCCAGACGGCGCGCCGAACTCGACCGCGACAGCTATGCCGCGGGCAAGCTCGATCTGGGGACGGCATTGCTCTCCACGCTCGCGCTCGCCGAGGCCGAGGTCGAGGCGCTCAACCGGGAGGCCGATGTCGCGCGCGACGCGGTCCGCATCAACATCATCTATGGGGAGGAGCGGCCATGACGCTCAAATCGGGCGCAGTGCGCTGGGGAATATCGATCCTTGCCGTGGCGCTGGCGGCAGGCGGCGCGGGCTATTGGGCGGGGCATCGCCAGTCGCCGCAGCCTCAAGCCGCCGCATCGGCCGGCGCGGGCAAGGTCCTCTATTACTACGACCCGATGTTTCCGAACCAGAAGTTCGACAAGCCCGGCAAGTCGCCTTTCATGGACATGCAGCTGGTCCCCAAATATGCCGATGGCCAGGGCCCCGGCGCGGCGCCGGCGGTGACGATCGATCCCGCCGCGCGCCAGAGCCTCGGCCTGCGCGTGGTCGAGGCGAAGATGGGCAGTCTCGCCACGGCGCTCGACGTCACCGGCACGATCGACTTCAACCAGCGCGATGTGGCGATCATCCAGGCGCGCTCGGGCGGGTTCGTAAGCCGTGTATATGCCCGCGCGCCCGGTGACATTGTCCGTGCCGGCGCGCCAATCGCGGATCTGCTGCTGCCCGACTGGGGCGGCGCGCAGACCGAGTTCTTGAGCGTCAGACGGCTCGGCAAGCCCAATCTGACCGCCGCCGCGCGCCAAAGATTGCGGCTGATGGGCATGTCCGATGGCCTGATCGCCAATGTCGAACGGACGGGCCGGCCGAACGGCGTGGTGACGATCACGACGCCGATTTCGGGCGTGATCCAGACGCTCGATGCCCGTGCCGGCGTGACGCTCAGCGTGGGCCAGACGCTTGCTCAGGTAAGCGGTCTCGGCACCGTCTGGCTCAATGCCGCCGTTCCGGAAGCACGCGCAGGCGATGTCCGGATTGGCCAGAACGCCAGCGCGACGCTGACCAGCTTTCCCGGCGAGACGTTCGCCGGCCGGGTGATCGCAATCCTGCCGACCGCGCAGGCCGACAGCCGCACGCTCACCGTGCGGATCGAGCTGCCCAACCGTGGCGGCCGGCTGCGGCCCGGCATGTTCGCGAGCGTGGCGCTTGGCGGCGACGCGAAACCGGTTTTGCTGGTGCCGAGCGAGGCGGTGATCCGCACCGGCACGCGCACGCTCGTCATGCTCGCGGCCGGCGACGGCCGCTACCATCCCGCCGAGGTCCGTATCGGCCGCGACGCGGGCGGGCAGACCGAAATCCTAGCCGGGCTGTCGCCCGGCGAAAAGGTCGTCGCCTCGGGGCAGTTCCTGCTCGATTCCGAGGCCAGCCTCACCGGCATCCCGGTGCGCCCGATCGGCGGTGGCCAATGATCGCGGCGGTCATCCGCGCCTCGGTCAAGGCGCGCATCTTCGTGGTGCTGGCGGCGTTGGTGCTAGTTGCAGTCGGCATCGGCGCGGTCAGGACGACACCGGTCGATGCACTTCCCGACCTGTCCGACGTCCAGGTCATCATCCGCACTTCCTATCCGGGCCAGGCGCCGCAAATCGTCGAGAACCAGGTTACCTATCCGCTGGCGACGACGATGCTGTCGGTGCCCGGTGCGCGCGTCGTGCGCGGCTATTCGTTCGTCGGTGACAGTTTCGTCTATGTGCTGTTCGACGACGGCACCGATCTCTATTGGGCGCGCAGCCGCGTGCTCGAATATCTGAGCCAGGTGCAGGGGCGGTTGCCCGCAGGCGCCACCGCCTCGATCGGCCCGGACGCGACCGGGGTCGGCTGGATCTATGAATATGCGCTGGTCGACAGGACCGGCCGTCACGACCTTCAGCAGCTGCGAAGCCTGCAGGACTGGTTCCTGCGCTACGAGCTCAAGTCCGTACCCGGCGTCGCCGAGGTCGCGAGCATCGGCGGCATGGTCAAGCAATACCAGGTGCTGCTCGATCCGCAGAAGCTGGTTTCCTACGGCGTCACGCAGGCCGAGGTGGCCGAGGCGCTCAAGCGGGCGAATTCGGAAACCGGCGGGTCGGTCGTTGAGATGGCCGAGGCCGAATATGTCGTGCGCGCGAGCGGCTATCTCTCGTCGCTCGACGATTTCCGCAGCGTGCCGATCCGCACCGCCGCCGGCGGCGTGCCGGTGATGCTCGGCGATGTCGCGAGCGTCCAGATCGGTCCCGACATGCGGCGCGGCGTCGCCGAGCTGAACGGCGAGGGTGAGGTCGCGGGCGGCGTCATCGTCATGCGCCAGGGCAAGAATGCGCGCGAAGTGATCGAAGGCGTCAAGGCCAAGCTCGACGAATTGCGCAAGAGCCTGCCGCCCGGCGTCGAGGTCGTCACCACCTATGACCGCTCGGGGCTGATCGATCGCGCGGTCGACAATCTATCCGGCAAACTGCTCGAAGAGTTCCTGGTCGTCGCGATCGTCTGCGCATTGTTCCTGTGGCACGTCCGCTCGGCCCTGGTCGCGATCCTGACCCTGCCCCTCGGCATCCTCGCCGCGTTCGTGGTGATGCGCCTACAGGGCGTCAACGCAAACATCATGTCGCTGGGCGGCATCGCAATCGCGATCGGCGCGATGGTCGATGCGGCCGTGGTGATGATCGAGAATGCGCACAAACATCTCGAACGCTGGGAACATGACCACCCGGACGAAACGCTGACCGGCCCGGAGCGATGGCGCGTGATCACGGCCGCTGCCGCCGAGGTGGGGCCGGCGCTGTTCCTGAGCCTGTTGATCATCACTTTCTCGTTCGTGCCGATCTTCTCGCTCCAGGGGCAGGAAGGACGACTGTTCGCGCCCCTCGCCTTCACCAAGACCTATGCGATGGCCGCCGCCGCCATCCTGTCGGTCACCCTGGTACCGGTGCTGATGGGCTGGCTGATTCGCGGGCGCATCCCCGGCGAGGACGCCAACCCGGTCAATCGCTGGCTGGCGCGCGCCTATCGTCCCGCGCTCGACTGGGTGCTCAAGCGGCCCAAGGCGACGCTGGTGATCGCGGTCCTCATATTCGCGTCGAGCATCGTTCCGATCATGCGCACCGGCGGCGAGTTCATGCCGGCGATGAACGAGGGTGATCTGCTCTACATGCCCTCGGCGCTGCCCGGCATCTCGACCGCCAAGGCCGGGCAATTGCTCCAGCAGACCGACCGGCTGATCAAGACAATGCCCGAGGTCGAGAGCGTGTTCGGCAAGGCCGGGCGCGCCGACACCGCGACCGATCCGGCGCCGCTCGAGATGTTCGAGACGACGATCCGGTTCAAGCCGAAGGACCAATGGCGCCCGGGGATGACGCAGGAGAAATTGATCGAGGAGCTCGATGCCCGCGTGAAAGTGCCGGGTCTCGCCAATTTCTGGATCCCGCCGATCCGCAACCGCATCGACATGCTCGCGACCGGCATCAAGAGCCCGATCGGGATCAAGGTGTCGGGGTCCGATCTCGGGCAGATCGACCAGGTCGCGCGGCAGATCGAAGCCGTCGCCAAGACCGTGCCGGGCGTGAGCTCCGCGCTGGCCGAACGGCTGACCGGTGGGCGCTATATCGACGTCCAGATCAACCGCGGCGCAGCCGCGCGCTACGGCATGAACGTAGCCGATGTGCAGGACATCGTCTCTGGCGCGATCGGCGGTGCGGCGATCGGCGAGACCGTCGAGGGACTGGCGCGCTATCCGATCAGCGTGCGCTACCCGCGCGAGCTGCGCGACAGTCCGGAGAAGCTGGTCGACCTGCCGATCCTGACCCCGTCAAAGCAGCAGATCACCCTCGGCACCGTGGCGGACATTCGCATCGTCAACGGCCCGCCGATGCTGCGCAGCGAAAATGGCCGCCCGGCCACCTGGATCTATGTCGACGCGCGCGGGCGGGCGATGACGGCAATCGTCGGCGACCTCCAGCATGCGATTGCGGCCAAGGTCCAGCTGCCGCCGGGCGTCAGCATCGCCTTTACCGGCCAGTTCGAATTCCTGGAACGCGCGATGGAGCGGTTGAAGATCGTCGTCCCCGCGACGCTCGCGATCATTTTCCTGCTGCTCTATCTGACGTTCCGGCGGCTGGACGAAGCGGCGCTGATCATGGCGACCTTGCCGTTCGCGCTGACCGGCGGCGTCTGGCTGCTGTACCTCTTGGGCTACAACCAGTCGGTCGCGACCGGGGTCGGGTTCATCGCGCTTGCCGGCGTCGCCGCCGAGTTCGGCGTGGTGATGCTGATCTATCTGAAGCAGGCGCTCGCCGAGCGCGGCGAAGCGCCCCCGGCCGAGCAGGTCGAAGCCTCGGTGCGCGAGGGCGCGCTGCTGCGGGTCCGGCCCAAGGCGATGACGGTCGCGGTGATCCTCGCCGGCCTGCTGCCGATCCTGCTCGGCACCGGCACGGGCTCCGAGGTGATGAGCCGCATCGCTGCCCCGATGGTCGGCGGCATGCTCACCGCGCCTTTGCTCTCGATGTTCGTCATTCCCGCCGCCTATCTGCTCATGCGGCGCCGCGCACGACCCGTTTCCCCACCCGAGCAACCCTGAAGGAGAATGTGATGAAGACCCTGTACCTCGCTGCCCTGCTTGCCGGCGCCGTCTCGCTGTCAGCCTGCGGCCAGAAAACCGAGACCAATGCCACCACCGCCGAGACCCCGGCGGCGACCAATGCCGGGTCGAACATGGGCAACATGGCGATGCCCGCCGGAGCGAAGATGGCGAAAAGCGTCGGCACGGTGACCGCGATCGACAAGGCCGGCGGCAAGATCACGCTCGACCATCAGGCGATCCCCGAAGTGAACTGGCCCGCGATGACCATGACCTTCAGTGCGAAGCCCGAAGTCCTCGATGGCATCGCGGTCGGCGACAAGGTCGCGTTCGACGTCACGGTCGCGGGCAACGCCGGCGAGGTGACCGCCGTGACCAAGCAATAATCGGGATCTCGCTGACCACCGGCATGGCGGCGGCCCGCGCCGTCATGCCGGTGCCGCTGGCGCGTTTGTTCCATCCGCGCAATTGATCCAAAATGGAAATAATCACGGGTCGGTTCGGCGGGCCGGCTGATCTTTCGGTTGCCGGGCGTAACGATCCCCGCTGCGCTTGCGCCAAGTAAATAACGGTTAACCATCACTTGCCGTTACGGCACGCGGCGCCGGATCGCTCGAACCGGGAAGATCGATCGCCTTTGTTCTTCATCACGGCGATGGTCAAAGCATTCGTTTGACAGGAAAATTACTTTAGGAGATAGGCTGGGCAATTGTAGTTGCTCTGGCGGCCGCCGTGAGAAGTTGCTTGGCCACGAGCCTGTCGAAGGCGAATTTCCGAGGCACGCGGATTGGGACCGCGCTCGGGGTCGACCGGGGTGGGAATGACCAGGCTGGCGATCGCCGAAGCGTTCGTCGAGAGGGCACGCGCGGCCGATAATGCCGAGATCTTGCGTGCCGCGCTGATGGACTGTTGCGCAGAGATGGGCGTGGCTTATTTCGCGCTTGTCCATCACGTCGATTTCGGGCGCCAGCCGAGCGCCGCGATCCGGCTGCACAATTATCCCTCGTCATGGCAGGACTGGTTCGACGCGCGCGGCCTCGGGCGTTCCGACCCCATCCACCGCGCCAGCCATCGTGCGAGCATCGGCTTCGCCTGGTCGGCGGTGCCGCGCATGATCAAGCTGACGAGCAAGGACCGCGACGTGCTCGAGGCGGCATCGCGTATCGGCATCGGCGACGGCTTCACCGTCCCCGCCAATGTCCCCGGCGAAGTCCATGGCTCCTGCTCGTTCGCGGTCGCGGCCGGGCGCAGCTTTCCCGAGGAACAGCACCATATCGCGCAATTGGTTGGCGGGTTCGCCTTCGAGGCCGGGCGGCGGCTGTCGCGAAGCGGCGATACCATCCTGCTCCAGCGCGCAGTGCTCACCGATCGGCAGCGCGACTGCGTGCTGTGGGCGGCGCGCGGCAAGACCGACCGGGAGATCGCGCAGATCCTCGGGATCAGCCACGAAACCGTGATTCAGCATCTCAAGCATGCGCGCGAGCGCTACGGGGTGCAGAAGCGTGCGCTCCTGGCGGTGCGCGCCTTGTTCGACGGCCTGATCAGCTTTTCGGACGTGCTCAGGAACTGATACCCCCATTTCTTGGAATATCGGCCGCGCCGATCGGCCGCAATGTTGGCTGCCTCTTCACTTCAAGGAGGCTGGCCGATGGCCCAACTCATCACGACTGCCGCGGGACAAGGCGAGGATCATGCGCTTCGCGCGATGTTCGCCGCCCGCAAGGAGGTCTTCGTCGACCTTCTCAAATGGGACCTGCCCGTGCTCGACGGGCGTTTCGAAATCGACCAGTTCGACGATCCGCATGCCGAATATCTGATCCTGACCGACGCGGGCGGCGAGCATCTGGCTTCCGCCCGTCTGCTCCCGACCGACCGGCCGCACATCCTCGACACGCTTTTCGCCGACCTGTGCGAGGAGGCGCCGCCGTGCGGGCACGCCGTGCGCGAAATCACGCGCTTCTGCCTGGACCGGCGGCTTTCGGCACGCGACCGGCGGCTGGTCCGCAACCAGCTTGTGACCGCGCTCGCCGACTATGCGCTCGCCAATGGCATCACCACCTATACCGGCGTCGCCGAGATGGGCTGGCTGCAGCAGATCCTGAGCTTCGGCTGGGACTGCATGCCGCTCGGCCTGCCGGTGCGGTATGGCAGCCAGTTGCTCGGCGCGCTCCGGATCCGGATCACCGAGAATACGCCGGCGCTCCTGGCCGAGGCCGGCATCTGGTCGCCTGCGGCACCGGCGCAGGTCGCGCCGCTGCGCGCCGCCGGCGCGCGGAGGTGACCGCCATGACCCGTAAACCTCTGGTCGCCGCTGGCGATAGCATCGGCACCACCGCCGCGCTGAGCCAGCAAGGCTGGTGCATCGTCGGCGGAGCGATGCCCGCGGAGCGGATCGCCGCGCTCGACGCGGACCTGGGTCCGCTGTTCGAGGCGACGCCCTTTTGCTCGGGCGATTTCTATGGCGCCCGGACCAAAAGGTTCGGCAGCCTGCTGAAACGCTCGCCGCATGCCGCGGAGCTCGTCATGAACCCGGCAATCCTCGGTCTCGCCGAGCATGTGCTGCTGCCCTGGTGCGATCGCCTGCAGCTCAACCTCATGCAGGCGATCGCGCTTCATCCCGGAGCGCCGGCGCAGTTTCCGCACCGCGACCAGGACATGTGGCAGGGCGTCAAGGGCGAGGTCGAGTATCTGGTCAATGTGATGTGGCCGCTGACGCCGTTCACGCCCGCCAATGGCGGGACGCTGATCTATCCGGGCTCGCACGGACGCAATGCCCTGGCCGACGACACTCCCGGCGGCACTGTGGTCGCCGATTGCAACCCCGGTGACGCGATCGTCTTTCTCGGTTCGACGCTGCACGGCGCCGGCGCCAATGCGACCGGCGATATCCGCCGCGCTGTCGTGGTCAGCTACTGCCTGGGCTGGCTCAAGCCTTACGAGAATCAGTGGCTCGCCTATCCGCCGCCGACCGCGCGACGGTTCGATCCGGCGCTCGCGGCGCTGGTCGGCTATGCGCAGCACCGGCCCAATCTCGGCAATTACGAGGGCATCTGCCCGTCGGTGCTGCTCGGCGACGACGTGCCCGAGCATATCGGCGCGATCGATGCGCTTCGGCCCGACCAGCGCGAGGCGGTCGCGGCGCACCGCCAGGCGCAGGAGCGCGGCGGATGAGCCCGGTACAGGCGATGGAGCGCAGTTATGTGACGCTCAAGCAGATGCTCCGCGAGGGGCATTTTGCCCCCGGCACGCGGCTCGAGGCCAATCGCCTGGCCGGCGATCTCGGCGTGAGCATGACGCCGGTGCGCGACGTGCTCCACCGGCTGGCGGGCGAACGCCTGGTCGAGGCAAGTAGCGGCGACGGGTTTCACGTCGCCCATTTCACCGAGGCGGCGCTGCGCGATCTCTACGAGTGGAACTCGGCGCTGACCCTGATCGCCCTGCGCACCGCGCGAACGACCACCGCATTGGACCTCGACGATCCCGAGCCCGCGACGCTGGCGGATCGGACCGCGTTGCTGTTCGAGCGGATCGCCGCCGACGTGCCCAATCTGGAGGTTCGGGCAGCGATCGCCGGCGCGAGCGACCGGCTGCACGCGTTCCGCATGATCGAAGAAGCGGTGCTGGAGCCAATTCTCGGCGAGCTCGACGAGCTGGCGATTCGCGATTCCGGCCAGGCACAGGCCGTCCGCCGCTATCATTTGCGGCGGATGCGGGCGGTTCCGGCACTGCTGCGTCACCGCGAAGATCGGTAAGCGCGCCCGGCGATTATAATCCCATTATAATCTTCTTATAGCCGGGCGGTCCGCCGATCCTCCGCTCCGTCGCATCCCGCGACGAGGAGCATGACCATGGACCGCGAAACCAACGAGGCCGTCGACCTCATCGATCTGGGCGCCGCGAGCGTCGAGACCCAGGGCCTGGACGAAGGCATCATCGATGCCTCCGGCCTGCAGGTCAAAGCCGGCCTTTCCGAGGACTGATCGGCGCGCGTCGGCCCGGCGCTTGCCGGGCCGGCGACGTCGGTCCGACTGACGGGCGATATGGCCTTCTGGCGGATATTGCCGCACGCGAATATCTGCGCCGCTTCCGGGCGGCTGGTGCTGCTCGACGTGCGGCAGGACAGATACTTCCTGGTGCCGCCCTCGGCCGAGTCCGCGATGCGGAGCTGGCTCGATTGCGCGCATGCGGCATCCCCGCCGGCAGCAGTTCGCACGTTGCTCTGCCGCGCCGGAACTGTGCGCGCGTGGGACCCCGAACCGACCAATGCGCTCAAGGAGCGTGTGACCGTTCCGGTCGCGCTGGATTGCGGGCTGCCGAACGAGGACAGGGGTATGACGGCTGGACCGTGGCGGATCGCCGCCATTCTCGCCCTGACGCTGGCGAAGCTGCGGCTTCAGTCGCTTCACGCCATTTTGAGCGAGCATGCCTGCCGTCGGGTAGCTTGTACCGGAGCCGACACCGCACCGGCATTGGGACAGGCAGCGGCGTTCGCAGGATCGCGTTCACTCGCGCCGTTTGCCCGCAACTGCCTGCTCGATTCGCTCGCGCTCGATCGCTGGCTCACGGCCCGCGGCTTGGCCGCCATGCTGGTATTCGGCGTCAAGCTCGATCCGTTCGAGGCGCATTGCTGGCTGCAAGTCCGCAACGCCATCCTGAACGACAGCTATGATCACGTCTCGCGTTTCACGCCGATCCTGGCCGTATGAACAATGCGGCGTTTCTCGCGCTCCTGTCGCCACCCGGACATTCCCGTTCGGAGAGGCTCGGCACGTTCATCGCGTCATTGCGCGATGCGCAGGATCTCAGGTCGCTCGTCGATGCCCCGGGGCTGCTGGTGCTTGGCGCCCCCGGTGCCGCGCATCTGATGCTGCCCGAAGGGCGGGGCGTCATCTGGGGCCATCTGTTCGACCGGGAGACCAACGCGCGGCTCGCCGACGGCGAGCGCGCGGTAGAAGGCGCAGCCGAGGAATTTCTGAGCCGGTTCTGGGGCGGCTACGTCGCGATCCGCGCTCTCGACGACGGGGTGGAAATCCTGCGCGACCCCTCGGGCGCCGTGGCCTGCTATCGGGCCGCAATCGACGGCGCGCAGATCATCACGTCGCGCCCGGATTTGTTGTTCGAATATAGCCTGCTCGCGCCCGAGATCGACTGGACGATCATCGCCCAATCGCTGGTCTTCCGGGATCTCAGGCCAGCGCAAACGGCATTGCGCGGCATCAGCGAATTGCTGCCCGGCGTGGCGGCCCGGCTGACGGGCGACGAGTTGTCGACGCGCTGCGCCTGGTCTCCCTGGCGTTTTGCCGACGCGGCGCGCCAGATCGACGAGCGCGAGGCGGCGATCGCGCTGCTGGGCGATACCGCCAGCGATGTGTTGCGGGCCTGGCGCCGCTGCTTCACGCGTCCACTCCTCGAGATTTCGGGCGGACTGGACTCGGCGATCGTCGCCGCCGGCGGCCACGAGGCCGGATCGCAGGCGGCATGCCTGACCTTCGGGCCGGCGCCGGGCGATCCGGACGAGCTGCCCTATGCGCGCGCCGTCGCCGCGCATCTGGGCCTGCCCCTCCATCCCTTGTCCCTGGCGGTGGACGCGGTCGACCTCGCGCGCTCGGATGCGGCGCACCTGCCGAGGCCGTGCGCACGCAACTTCTCGCAGGCACTGGACAGGCCGATCCAGTCGCTTGCCACCGAGCTCGGTGCCGACGGGTTCATCGGCGGCGCGGGCGGCGACAATGTCTTCTGCCTGCTCCAGTCGGCATTGCCGGTGGTCGACCGTTTCATGCAGCAGGGCGTCGGACGCGGCCTGCTCCGGACCGCCGACGAGGTCGCCCGCCTGTCGCGGACCAATGTCTGGCAAGTGCTGCTGGTGGCGGCACGGCGCTGGCGGCGGCCGGACACAAGGCTGCCGAGGCCACGATCCAACCGCTTCGCCGCCGCTCAGGTCCGCGAGAATCTCCCCTGGCCTTCCGGCAATCCATGGCTGGAGGCGCCCGCCGACATTCCGCCCGGCAAACGCCGCCATGTCTGGTCGCTGATCGGAATCCAGAACCATCTCGAGGGCTATGGGCGCGAGGCGCTGGCGCCCTATGTCTCGCCGCTCATGTCGCAGCCCTTGCTCGAGGCATGCCTGCGCATCCCAAGCTGGTTGTGGTGCTCGGGCGGCAACAATCGGGCCATCGCGCGTGAGGCGTTTCGGGACCGATTGCCCGCCGCCGTCATCGACCGGCGCACCAAGGGGAGCTTCGATGGCTTCGCACAGCGACTGATCCATGCCAACCGGCCGCTCCTGCGGGAGATGCTGCTCGACGGCACCCTGTCGCGCCAGGGATTTCTCGACCGCCCGGCAGTTCGCACGGTACTCGACAGCGGCGCGCTCGACAGCGAGGCGCTCCCGCAATTGCTCGCACTGGCCGATATTGAGGCCTGGGCGACGAACTGGGAACGCCGGTCAGGGCAACCGCTGGGCTGATCGCACGCGCGCCTTCATTGTCTGCCACCGCGCGAGCTCCGGCTGCCGGGCAAGGTCGTTCGACACCATGTCGCGCAGCCAGAAGTCGAACCAGGCGATGCCACGCTCGTAAACGGCCAAACGATGGGCGGGATGTGCTTTCACATGTTGCTCGTCCGGAAAGACATACATCTCGACGGGTGCGCCGGCGCTTTCGAGTGCCGAGAAGCCCTCGGTCGCCATTCGATATTCGGCATCTGACAGCTGCATCAGCAGCGGAGTCGTCAGACGCGTAGCGTTTGTCGCCAGCGATTGCGGCGCCCAGAATGCGCGCGCCTCCTGGCCCGGCGGCGGATAGCCCCAGCGAAGTGCGGCATCGCGGTAGGCCGGCCCGACCGTGAACATTGTGCTGGGATCGTCACAGCATGAGCTGATCACGGCTGCCTTGAAGCGGGACGAATTGTTGAGCGCATATTGGACCGTGCTGCCGCCATCGCTCAGGCCGGTGATTCCGACACGCTCCTCATCCACGCTGCCGCGAGTGATCGCCATGTCGACACCGGCGTCGAGACCGAGGAAGATGCGTCGCCGACCCGCCCAATCGCGCACATTGATCCGCTGCAAAGCGTCGAGGTCGGGCGCCGCGTCTGTCGCGGGCAGTCTGTTTGGGGCCTGGAAGCTCAGAACGGCATAGCCCTTGGCGGCATAGAGAAAGATCGGATATTCGTCGCCCGTTCCTCCACGTAGGAAACCGCGGCTCTGATATTGAACGACGATCAACGGATGGCGTTCGCCGGGCTTATGGTCCGGTGGAAGGACTAGGTCGCCGAAGGTCGGAACGCCCTCACGATCGGTCCACACGAGCCGCTCGACGCTGCCCATTCGGATGAAAGCGAATTCGGGATTGGGGTCGTAGAGCGTCGTCGCCACACCGGTCTCGGGATCGAGGCGGGCAAGCATGCGGGGTTGTATTGCGGTCTCGCGGGCGCAGATCAGGTCTCGGCCAAGGGGCTGGCAGCCGGTCAGCGATTCCACCGTGTCGAACAGCATCGAAGGTGCGGCTTCCGCCGCAGGGCGCCAGCGGAACAACGCGACCCGCCCACCATTTTCGGGCCCCCCATAGCGTTCAATGAGAAGCTCGCCGGGGGAGATCCACCACAGCCCGCCGATATGCGCATCACAGACATCGGAGGTGCAGGCTATCTCCTTGCCGTCGACCACGACATGCAGCCGGTCGGGACCATAAGGGTGCTCCGGATCGGCCAATGCAGTCCAAGCGCGGTCGCCGGACGACGCCTCCGCGAAGAGTGTCGCGCCGGGCGGACGACTGGCTTCGCCCGCGAACATCATCCTGGCGGCTTCGGCAGGCGAGAGGGGTCGCACCGCACCACTGACAACATCCAGTGCGCTGGTTTCCTCGGGCAGCGGAAGCGATGGCCGTGGACGATTTTCGAACAGCGACGCGAAGCGCGCGTCATAGTGATAACCACTTCTGCCTTCGCGCTCGATCGCGGCGAACCCGGCGTCGAGCAAGGGGCGCGTCTTGACGAGGATCGTGCGGCCGTCCTTCGCCCAGGCGATGCTCAGGGCATCGGTCGAAAGGCGCGTCAGTTGTGTCGCGGGGCGGCCATCGAGCCCCACTAGCCAGACTTGCGTGGCGCCGCGATCCCGCCGCAACCAGGCCAGTCTCTTGCTATCGGGAGACCAGATCGGCGTGGCTGCCTTGGGCGAGCCGTTGGGGATCGCGGGCAAACCGCGCAGGTCATAGGTCGAAGGGACGATGTCCCCTCCAACATTGAGCAGACGCGCCGGGGCGCGACCATCGAGCGTGACCAGGACCACACCCACACAATAATCGTCGCTGTCGGGGTTGCCCCGCCGGAGCGTCAGCGCTGCATGGCGGCCATCGGGCGAAAGATTGAAGGGCTCGCCGATCGCCCCGGTATCGGGACGGCCGAAGTCGCGCAGCTCGACCAGATCCCGTGCGGTGATCGGCCGCTTTGACCCGGCGGCGGCGGAAGCGGACGGTAGCAGGCGTTCTGCACAGGAAGTGGCTTTCGCGTTGGCGATCCCGGGCAGGAAGAGCGCGAGCCCGATGAGCGCGACCCGGCTTACCATGACTTGGTCACCTGGAGCGCGACGACGCGTCCGAGCGGGTTGGCATTCTCCGGGTCATAGCCGCTGGTTGCGGTGCCGACGAAATAGGCGACATAGGGCGGCTTCGAGTCGAACAGATTGGTCGCGTTGAGCGCAATGCGCAGACCATGAAGCGGGCCGCGCTCGCGCTCGAAGCGATAGCTGAGGTTGAGGTCGAACGTCGTCCAGGACCTGACGCGTTCCGGGGCCGCCGTGGTCTTGTTGGTGTAGCCGTCGACATAGTTGACGAACAGAGCCGCGCCAAAGCCCCCGCGCGTCCAGACCGCCTTTCCCCGGATGCGCAGATCCACCGGATTGCCGACCGTCCCGACCACGTCGATCGCCTTGGCGGTGGGCGTCAGCTGCTGCCGGATATGGAAGATCCAGGTACCGACCGCGCCGAGCTCTGCACGACCGCCCCCGAGATCGAGCGCATAGCCGATATCGAAGTCGAGCCCGGACTGCTTGACGACCGAGAGGTTCTGCAGGCGCGCATCGACCTCGGCGACGAAAGTCGCGGTGCGGGGGATGCCGAACAGGTCGAGATAATAAGGCGAGTCGAAGAGCTGGGCAACGCGCGCGGGCGACGGGTTGGCCGTGATGATCGGGGCATAGATGTCGCGGTTGACCAGGAAGTTCGCGAGATTGGCCGCCGGCGACGCGATGCGGTCGCGATAATCGACGTTGAACCAGGTCACACCCGCATGAAAGCCGGGGGCGAAACCCGGCTTCAGGTCGGCGCCCAGCGTCCAGGTCGTCGCGCGCTCCGGCCTCAGATTGGGATCGTTGCCGCGGATCACCAGGATGTTCGACGTGCCGCCCGGCGCCTGCGGATCGGCGGCGGCATAGGCGAAATAGCCCATCGTCGCGGGGTCCTGCCGCAGCTCCTGAAAGCTGGGCGCCCGGAACGACTTGCCATAGCTTCCGCGGAAGCTGAGGCCGGCAAACGGCTCCCAGGTAAGACCCAGCTTGGGATTGGTGGTGCGCCCGAAATCGCTATAGTCCTCGCTGCGAAGCGCCGCCGAGAAGTCGAGGCGATGGAAGCCGGGAAGCCGGGCATCGCCGCCGAACACCGGGATCAGCAGCTCGGCATAGACTCCTTTGACGGTGCGGACGTCGAGCAGCGGAGCCGGCGGCGTCGTGGTAGGCGTGAGCGTCGAGGTGTAGGAGATGGTCGCGCCGTCGCGGTAGCGGTCCTCGCGATATTCCCCGCCGATCGCGAGCCGCGCATCACCGGCCGGCAGCGCTAGGAGCGGACCGTCGGCGCGCAGCGTCGCGGACCAGACGGTCCCATTGTAATCGCGCTTATTATAGCCCCGGATCGAGTCGATCGTCGCCTTGTTGGTCGACGGACCGTCGCCGAACAGATTGTAGGCGGTCGCCGGATTGGTGTCCGCGAGCGCCAGCGCGAGCCGCGCGGTGTTGATTCGGTTGAGCAGCTCATAGCGTTCGGCCTGCCTGCCCCATGTGCCATGGGCATCGACGGTCCATCGCCCGAACGTCGCCTCGAGCCCGGCCGTTGCGCCATAGGCGCGGACCAGGCCGCGCTGGCGCTCGTTGCCGAGGTCGCGAACGAAGCTGTAGTTGACCCCGACCGATTGGTGCGTGCCGATCGGGTCGACATAGAAGGGGTTGGTGACGGGCACCGTCCGGCGCGCATCGGAACTCGATCGCACCGCCTGATCGAAATTGCGCCAGGTGGCCAAGCCATGCGCGTAGAAGCGCAGGTTGGGGGCGAGATTCTGGCTGAACGCGGCGAACAGCGAGTGCCGGCGCTGCTCGGGCAGGATGTCGACGCCGTACCAGCTGTCGCCGCGATTGATCGTGCCGGCAGTGAGCTGGCCGGGGGTCAATCCGACGCCATTCTGGCCGCGCGGGATGGCGAAGCTCTGGCCGCCCGCGAAGATCGTGCCGGGACTCGCATAATTGCCGCGGCGATCGAGCCCGCCGAACGGACGCAGGTCGTCGGTGGCGAAGGCGCGGTCGGCCGCGCGCAGCCGGTCGCGCTTGTAGAATTCATAGGCGATGACCGCGTTGCCGCTTGACCAGCGCGTGCCGAAGATCTGGCTGAACTGATATTCCTGCGAATCGCCGTCGGCGGTGCCGATGCGGAAGCTCGTCTCGGCGCCGCGAAAATTGAGGCGCGGCACGATGTTGACGACGCCGGCCACCGCGTCGGACCCGTAGATGGCGGACGATCCGTCCGGCACGATCTCGACCCGCTCGATCGCCGAGGCAGGGATCATCGACAGATCGGCAAAGGTGCCCGCCACCCCGCCGAGCGGCGGCCGGTCGCCGTTGAGCAGCAGCAGGGTCGAAGTCTGGCCGAGCCCGCGCAGATTGACGCCCGAGCCGCGCCCGGAATTGCCGTTGCCAGCGCCAGTGATCGATCCGCTGGTATTCTCGTTGGCGCCGCCCGCGAAATTCTGCGGCACCGACTGCGCGATCTGCTGCGTCGTGGCAAAGCCGTTCTGGTCGATCGCGGCGCGGTCGATGGTGATGACCGACACGCCGACGGGACCGCGGCCGCGAATCCGGGTGCCCGTGACCAGGATTTCGCTGCTGCCGGCATCCGCTCCGTCGGCGCTCCCGCCAGCCGGTACCCGCTGAACGACCAATGTCGAGCCAACGCGGACGGCATTCAGCCCGGTGCCGCGCAGCAGCATTTCGAGCGCCGTATCGACATCGTACCGGCCCTTGAGCGCTGGCGCGCGCAGCCCGTCGACGAGCTCGCTGGCGACGATCACCTGCCGCCCGGACTGGAGCGCCACCTGGCGGAGTGCATCGCCGAGCGGCTGGCTCGGCAGGTCATAGTCGCGCGCCTCGCTCGCCTGCGCCATCGCCGCCGGTGCCACCAGCACCATGGCGGTGGACAGAGCGAGCGCCCCCATCTTCGCAAATCGCATGTTCGTCTCCCCTTTGCTCGACGCCGGTGATGCGGCTGTCGGGGGCTTGACGACGAAAAGCGGGATTACCCCCCAAAATGGAGGGAAGCGGGCGAAAGCTCTTTGTGGCTAGCGTGCGTTCAGGGCGAAATCACCGTCGGGCAGACGGGCGACACGAAGATCGAATGCCGCGGCGAGGCTCGCGGCCAGCTCTTCGGTGGGGAGCGCGCGGAAGGCGCCGGTCACCCGCAGCGAGGCGAGCGCGGGCGAGCCCAGCCGCAGCTTGTGCGGCGAATAGCGGTTGGCCTCGTCGACGACCTCGGCAAGCGGTGCGCCATCGAAGCTGAGCATGCCCGATACCCATTGCTCGCCACCCTTGGGCGCCGGCGCGACCTGCGGTGCCGCACCGGTCGCGTCCGAGAAGCTCTGCCCGGGTGTCAGCTGCGCCAGCGTCGCCGGTTTGCCTCCGCCCGGCGCGTGCCCGCGGACATCGACCGCGCCGCGTAGCAGCGTGACCCGCACGCCATCGCGGCCGACGCGAACGTCGAATACGGTACCGTGCGCAACGACGGTGCGATCGCCCGCTTCGACCATGAACGGGCGACCTGTATCGTGCGCGACATCGAACCGCGCCTGGCCGCGCGTCAGCCGGACGATCCGCTCCGAATCCGAAAAGGCGACCTCGATCGCGCTGTCGGTGTCGAGCGTGACGGTCGAGCCGTCTGAGAGCTTCAGGGTCCGGATCTCGCCGACGCGCGTGACCGCAGGCGTACCGGCTTTGGCGGCGACCGTGGGGCCAGGCTCGGACGGTGCGCGCCAGATGAAGATTCCCGCACCGACGATCGCAACAAGCACAATCGCCGCCAGCGCCGGGCGTATTCCCGGAAGCGCAAAGAACGATGGGCGCCGTTCCGGCAGATGCCGTGCACGGCCGATCGGCGTGCCGGCCAGCCCGCCCGAAAGGTGCCAGACCTGCTCCAGCTCGGCATAAGCGGCGCCACGGCGAGGATCGGCGGCGCGCCAGCGCTCGAAGTCGAGGCGATGGCGATCGGCATCGGGTCCGCGCATTTTCGCGAACCAGTCCCCGGCCTCCTGTTCGAGCGCGCGATCGCTGGGGCTTCCGCCCGGCACTGGCATCAAACGCGATCCATGAGCCGCCTGAGCTCGACGATCGCACGGCTCATCTGCTTCTCGACACCCTTGACGGACATGCCGGTGTGCTCCGCGATTTCGGCATAGCTGAACCCGTCCAGCCGATGCGCCATGAATATCTCCCGAGTCTTGGGCTTCAGGCGCGCCATAGCAGCTTCGAGCCGGTTGAGGCTATCGCGCGCCTCGAGCCGGCGGGTTTCATCCGCATCCGAAATGGCTTCATCGTCGAACGGCACATGGAGCGCCTCGGCATGGCGGCGCGCCGCTTTCGCGCGGTCACGCAGCAGGTTGCGCGCGATCTGGCGCAGATAGGCCTCGGGCCGGGCGATCACGCCGCCGCGCAAATCGATCCGCGAAAGCCGCAGAAAGGCTTCCTGGACCAGATCGCGCGCATCGTCGGGGCTGGCGCGGTAGCGGGTGAAGAACCGCACGAGCGCGTGCTGCTCGTTGCGATAGAGCATTTCGAGCTCCATCGTGGTCGGGCCGGAAGGTTCGGGATCGTCGAGCGCATCGGGCAGGGGCGCGTGGCGCGGCATCAGGCGCGGCCTAGCCGACGGTCACGCGCGGCCAATCTGAACCGGCCGCAAACCCGTCCGTCCCGCTCGATTCCGCAGCCCATCGTCCGCCTCCCAGTCGCGAGGCGGGCCGGCCGAGGAGCCGGGTGTTGAGAACAAGTTTGGGAACTTGCGCTGACGCCTTTAGCCGCGAACGGCCTGGACATGCGCGTCAGCCACCCGGCCGCTCGTGCCCGGTAGAATATGACCCAAAGAGGTTCTCACGCCTCTGCACCGCCGACCGGCGCTGCGGACCGAACGTAGAACCGCGATCGGCGGAAACGCAAGATGCACGCGAATCCTCGCTTCGAGATGCATCCGATTGGGAGACAATATTCGAACCAATCCTGCGCTCCGAAAGGAGCGCATCAACAAACGCACCCTTGTGGAGCCCGGCCGGCGCGGCGGCGTGCGCGCGGGCCTGGGGGCCAGCCGCCGCCGCGCCCCCCGGGCGGAGGAAGTGTGCCACGCGGTCACAAAGACGCGCGACCCCTGGCGGTTTCGCAGAAAACCGCCAGCGTGCGCTCCGCTGGCCCCCCGCGTTCATCCCGCAAATCGAAGACGTTGTGATCGGCAGACCGCCGTTGGTCGTGGATGTCGTTACACAATGTCGCCTCGACAAACGCAATATTGCCTGCTGCGCGGTGGTCCAGCCCGCGCTACCGTGCGGGCAAACGGGTGAATAGGCGGGGGGCGGAGAATGAGTGCAAACGTGGCGGATACCGGCAACGATCTCGCGCGTGAGCTCATTCGCCGCTGGCGGGACGACCCGGGCGCCACCTATCGCAGTTGGTTCCTCTGGGACGAGCGGCTCAAGAATTTTCGGTCGATCCGCCGTGGCCTGGGCCAAGTAGTCGCGGAAATCCGCGCCGGGACCTTCGGCGTCGCCTATCGGGGATCATCACTGGAGACGGTCGTCCATTCGGTCGCCGAGCAGCGGCAGATCTTCAAGGGAGCGGACCATGCCTTTCTGTGGAAACCGAAGCTGCGCATCCCCGACATCTATGAGAATCCCGACAATCAGCGCGCGTTCGGTCAGCTGCTCGACAATTGCTCGTGCTGCGACACGGCCGAGGAGATCATCGCGCATATCCGGGCGATCGATGCGCTCAAGATTAAGGGATTGGGACCAGCGGTCGCAAACCTGCTCTACTTCCTGCACCCTACGCTGGTACCGCCATTCAACACCGCCATCGTCAATGGCTACAACGCGCTGACCGGCGCCAAGGTGAAGCTTGGGTCCTGGGATCATTTTCTGGCGATGCGCGCGGGCATTCTCGATCTCAACGACCGATATCGCGACCTTTTGTCGAATGACCTGGGCGCGATCGGCGGGCTGTTGTTCGACATCGGGTCGGGCCGCTATCCCGCGCCGCCGCTCGACCTGGCGGGCGGAAAGGACTGGCTGGCGCGGCTCGAAGAAGCGCGCGCCGAAGCGCGCAAGCTTGACAAGGTGGCTTCGCAGCAGAGCGAAAGCGACCGCACCCATGCCGAGATTCAGGCGTGGCTGCGCGATTTGGGGCTGGCGCTAGGCTATGACGTGTGGATCGCCGCCAACGATCGCGGCCGGCTGCACGGGGGCATGCCGCTCGGGCAAGGCTGTCTGGAGCATCTGCCCGAAGCCATTGCGGTCAGCCCCGGCGCGGATTCGATCCGGCTGATCGACGTCCTGTGGCTGGGCGCCAATCAGCACGTCGCGGCTGCGTTCGAAGTCGAGCACTCGACTTCGATCTATTCGGGAATCGTGCGCATGCTCGATCTCGCGCTGTCGGGCGGCGATCTACATGCGGCCGCAGGGCTGTTCCTGGTTGCACCGGACGCGCGCGAAGCCGATGTCCGCGCGCAGCTCAGGCGGCCCGCCTTCAGCCGAGTTGCCGATCTCGACTTCGCATACTTGCCCTATGCCGAACTCGAGAAGCATCGCGACGCCATCGCGCGGTTCGGCTCGGGACTGAAGGCGATCAAGGCAATCTCGCGCCCACTTCCCTGAGAGGTAACGCGCCGGAGAGCATCCGATGGCCAGATCGCTTACCCATCGGCGGGCCAGCTCCGCCTCGGTGGTGTCCGACGATCCCGGAAGTTGAGAACCGCGTGGGTAACGCGCGCCGGCAACTGTTGCTGCCGGCCATCCGGAATCGCCGAACCTGCCGATAGTAGCGCGACAAATATTCTTTCGACAACGGGCGCTTGCCAAGCGACGACTGGTCGCCGAAGATTCCGAGCAATGAGAAAAGATGTCGATCATCTGCCGGCGGTACAGCAGGGCGAACTGGAACGTGTCCAGGGCGTGCTGATGGAGGAGTTCGCCGAGGCGATCGGCAAGGCGACGACGCCCAGCCGCAGGAACGGCAAGATCCTCAAGATCATCCTGTTCGGCTCCTATGCCCGCGACGATTGGGTCGATGAGCCCGCCAACGGCTACCAATCTGATTTCGACCTGCTTGTGGTGGTCAACCACGAAGACCTGACCGACATCGCGCATTACTGGTACGTCGCCGAGGACCGCATTCTTCGCGATGCCGAGATCGCCCGGCCGGTCAACATCATCGTCCACTCGCTCGACGAGGTGAACCAGTCGCTCAAGCGCGGCGAGTATTTCTGGGTCGACATCGCCCGCGACGGCATCATCCTCTACGAGCTGCCCTGCCACCCGCTCACCACACCGATGCCGCTAACGGCAGCCGACGCCAGTGAGATGGCGAACGGCTACTTTAGGGAGTGGCTCACCAAGGTGGATGACGCGATCGAGATCGCCGAATTCTGCATCCAAAGAGATAAGCGAAAAGACGCCGCGTTCACGCTCCACCAGGCAGTTGAGCGCGCGTACATCTGCTTCCTGCTGGCGCGCACGCTCTATTTCCCGCGCTCGCACAATATCAAGTTCCTGCGCTCGCTTGCCGAGGACAACGAGCCGAGACTGATCGACGCCTGGCCGCGCGATCGGCGGATCGACCGCCGCCGTTTCCAGTTGCTCAAGCGCGCTTACGTCGAGGCGCGCTATTCGACCGCCTATGAGATCACCGTTGAGGATCTGAATGCAATCCTCGCGTGCGTGACCACGTTGCGCGGGATCGTCGAGCAGGTCTCGCTGGAACGGTTGGAGCAGCTTCGCCATGCGGCGGCGGAAGAGCGCACCGGTGATTAGGCTGCCCATCCGGCCGGTGAAGATCAGCCAGAATACCTACTGCTGGCGGACCGCCGACACTATCCGAGCGTTCGATGGTGGCCAGATCAGGACTTCCGAATATTGCGATCATGCGCTGCCTACCGGCACCATCGATTGACCGATATTGCGATTCAAAGCACGTTCGTCTGCGACGGGGGCTGAGACATCATGATCGACGAACGATTGTTCGATCTCAATATCGAGAAGATTCTCGAAGCATGGGAGGACGCGCACGCGGTACGCGAGTTGATCGCCAACGCGCTGGATGAGCAGGTGTTGAGCGACACGGCAGATGTCGACATTTTCAAGCGCACCGACGGCGCCTGGGTCATTCACGATCATGGTCGTGGGCTGCGCTATGAGCATTTCACGCAGAACGAGAGCGGCGAGAAGCTCGCCAATCCCGGCCGGGTGATCGGCAAGTTCGGTGTCGGGCTCAAAGATGCGCTTGCGACGCTCCACCGCAACGGCGTCGAAGTGCAGATCGACTCTGCGCACGGTTCGATCGCCTTGGCCGAAACAGGCAAGCACGGGTTCGACGATGTGGTAACCCTGCACGCAGTGGTGAAGCCTGCGGACGACGCGCAGCGCGCCGGGACCACCGTAGTGCTCGCCGGTCTGAGCGATGCGCAGATGGCGAAGGCCAAAGCGTTCTTCCTGCGTTTTTCGGATGAAGCGGTGCTGGAGGACACCAGGTTCGGGCAGATCCTCGCGCGAAAGGATGGGCATCCGGCACGCGTTTATGTGGCCGGGCTGCTCGTCGCCGAGGAGGAGAATTTCGCGTTTTCGTACAATATCACCTCATTGACCGAAGCGATGCGCAAGGCGCTCAACCGCGAGCGCACCAATGTCGGGAGGACCGCCTATACCGACCGGGTGAAGCAGATGCTGCTGCAGGCGTCGGGCACCGAAGTGGCGGCCGTGCTCGCGCGTCAGTTGGTCGCGCTGCAATCGGGCGCGGGAAGCGACGAAGCGCGATGGAAGGAAATCGCGGTTCATGCCTGCCGTATTCTCAATGCAAGCGGGCGCTACCTGTTCGTGACCGCTGATCAGCTGATCCATAACGCGTCCGCGGTCGATCACGCGCGTGGTGACGGCATGGAGATCATAACCGTTCCCGACGTCATCCAGGCGGAGGTGGCGGGCCTGCGCGACCTATCGGGCGCGCCGATCCGCGACCTCGGCCAATATCAGGCCGAATGGAACGACAGCTTTACGTTCGACTGGGTGGAGCCCGAAGCGCTGACCCCGGGCGAGCACGCGATCTTTCGCCACACGGACGCGATCGCCGAGATCGCCGGCGGACTGCCCGCACACGTCGCGAGCGTCCGGATCAGCCGAACGATGCGCGCGGATTTCGTGACAGGGGCGGATGCCGTGGGGCTCTGGGACCCTCAGAGCAGCAGCATCGTGGTGCGACGCGATCAGCTCGCGACGTTGCCGGCGTTTGCGGGCACGCTGCTCCATGAGATCGCGCATGCGAAGACGGGCTTCGATGATGTCACTCGCGATTTCGAAAATACGCTGACCGAGCTGATGGGCGCCGCGGCGGCGCAAGCGGTGGAGGCAGCGGCCGCACCGCCGAACGTGTCCCTGCTAGGGCGACTGCTCCGGCGCTGAACCTGCAGGGAACGGCCGTTCCTATTCGCCAAGACCATCTTGACTTACGCCCCGCCAATGCGCGAACCTGGCGCTGGCCGTCTCGCCGGACCTGCCACGGGGTTAAAGCGGACACTCATACTCGCAAACGATCGACCTTCACTTTTCAGGTCGGCGCGTAATCCGTGGACGTCGACCGCAGGTGAAGGAACGATCCATGGCGGCCATTCCGCTCAGCGATATCGGCGTTCGTGACGTCAAGCGCGCCCTTCAGACGCGTTTCCCCAAGGACAAGTCATCGCATCTTTCCGAAGCGCTGGCCTCGGCGCTCGGGTACAGCACCAACATCTCGCTGGTGGCGGCGATGAAGGACATCGACCCCGACGATCCGGACTATGCGCTATTGGACGAAAGCGCATTCCTGACGCGTCTGCACGCGGTGAGCGGGCGCAAGATGGGCGTAAGCGACCGATCGTTGATTTTCGACAATATCCGCTATGCGGAGGGCCATCGTGTCGTGCGCACGCGGTCGGTGGGCTACAATCGGACAAAATACCATAAGAGCGTGCGCCTACGGGCGTGGCGGAACATGCTGGTGGCCGGCATAAACGCAGGCATCGACCAGCGGCTGTTCACCATTCGCGCGGGCGACAATCGCTGGCCGGGCAAGGAACCGGACCGATATGGCCGCCGCGATCCCTATGTGTTCGCATTCGACATAGAGGGCATTCCCGCGATCGCCTCGGTGCATGATGCCGGATATGATGAACTGTCAGTGCATGTGGCGCTATGGCCGGCGCCGGAAGGAACGCGCTGGGTGGGCGCGGCCTATGCCGGGTTCCTGGCGGGCGACGCCTATGCGTCGGGCTGGCTGGAGCGCCGCGACGGCGCCTGGCTGCAAGTTTCCTCGCAGGGGCTGAAGGACAGCTTCAGCTGTCGACGCGCGCGCCTCGCCACAGTGGCGTCGCTCGAGGTGCGGCCGGTGGGCTATGCCGATCGCGGCAGTTTCAAGCTGTGATGCGGCGTATGGTCGACCGATGCGCGCGGACAGGAGGCGGCGATGAACGACAATGACAATCCCCCGCCGGTCGAGACGGTTGCGATGTCGGCAGAACTGGCGGCGCTATTGCACCGTCAGCGCGAGATCGACATCGCGGATGCCGGTCCGAAGCTGCCGGTCGCCGGGTTCGTCTATCGCGGAGTTCAGCTCGAAAGCCGCTGGTCGGTGGCGGCGGAGCTCGACGAGATGCGGGCGATCGTCGATGCCCTGCCGGACCTAGTCCGGGCGCGCGTGAGCATGGTCTGGTGCGATTCGAACGCGCAGGCCTGCTACACCGTGACGACCCGTCCGGGTCGCTGGGCCGAGGGGATCGAGCTCGACGTGCTTGCTGCTGTAAAGGCCGCGACGTGCGGTTTCAACGGTTTGTCGGTCGAGGGTGACGGGCACGACTTCTTCTACGGCGCCGAATGGCCCGACGACGACTATGACTATGGTG
The DNA here is from genome assembly GCF_058790595.1 of Sphingomonas sp. EU05-FHT14C10. Classification (NCBI taxonomy): domain Bacteria; kingdom Pseudomonadati; phylum Pseudomonadota; class Alphaproteobacteria; order Sphingomonadales; family Sphingomonadaceae; genus Sphingomonas; species Sphingomonas sp. EU05-FHT14C10. The sequence continues at coordinate 131,182 of NZ_JBYTEN010000006.1, forward strand.
CCGTGTGATCGCACAGCGGGCATGCCGGCGCGCCAGATGACCGGCGTCGCCAAGGAGAAAATCCAGGCATTCGAGGCGCGGCTCGACGCCGAGTTGGTGCGGCGCGCGACAAACGGCTTCGATGCCAATGAAGCGCTGCTGCTTGCCTGCAACATGGCCGAAACCGCAGCAACCAACTATCCGGACGGCGGGCTGGAAAGCGCGCTCAATGACGGGATCGACAGCTTCTCGGCGCATCTGGTGAGCGGCCGGCTGGGTACCGAACCGGAGGTCGAACCGATGGCGATCGATCTGATGTTCGGCGCGCATTATCACCACCTGCGCGAGCTGCTCTACTACAGCTATAATGCCCCCGGTTCCGTCGCCTGGTCGTTCGGCGAAAACCATGTCGAGATCAGGTATCGCGATCGGACGCTGCCACGGCAGTTCTTCACCGTATGGAACGAGCATATATTGCTGTCGCAGCGCGTCTTCGACGGTTTCGACGTGCCCGACGAACTCAAACGCCTATTGAAGGACCAGCCGGAATTCGAAGTCGGCGAAGCGCATCAAGCGGCTGACGCGCTGCTCCAGGCGCATGCCGACCGCAAGCTGTCTGCCTATTTCTCGATCCTGGAGCCCGATGCCGACATCGACCTTGGCGGCTATAGCTACCGCGATTTCCACGCGGTGTATCGCGTGCTGATGATGAAGGCGCTCTATCATCGTTACCAGGCGGCGGTGAACGGCAATGTCGGGTGCGTCTTCATGGATGAGGGCGAATTGCGCGGCAACTTGGTGCAAGAAACAGGCGTCGCAGACGATGCGGTCGCGGCAATCCTCCAGGATCTGGTGTTCGACCAGGCCGCTGTCGCCGGCAGGGTCGATTCCACGTATTTTTCGCTGATGCGCGAGGGGGCGTCGCCGTATCGGATCATGATGCGCCCCTGTCACTTTTCCAAATCGGAAGGGCTGGTGCAGCTGCTCCGCGTCGTCGCGCAGCGGCGGCCGCAAGCGTTTCTTTCGAATGTGAGCAACGCGCTTGGTGCGCAATTCGTCAGGCGGGTGAAGTCTGCATTCGAAGCCCAGGGTTTTCAGTGCCGCTCGGACGTGTCGCTACGCGCGATCGATCCCGCGCTTCCCGATATCGATCTGCTGGTCATCGCCGAGGAGCCCACTCTGGGGTTCGTGATGCTCGTCTGCGAAGTGAAAAGCCCGATACCGCCGCGCTGGGCGAAGGACCAGTTGCGCGCGCTTGCGCCCGACAATGTCTCCAAGGCATTCCGGCAGACCAAGGCGATCGCCGAATTTCTGGCGAAACCCGAAGGGATCGAGTTCATCCGTTCAGTCCTTCCCGAGGGAGGGCTCGAGCATTTCGAGGGATTCGTGACCGTGCTCGAGCAGCTGGTGATCACGTCTGACAATGCCGGGATGTTCTTCGGGAAAGAAACGACGCCGATCCTCAATTTCCGCACGCTCGAACGGCTGCTCGAGCGGTCGGATGGCGACATTCTGCACATCCGGACGTGCGTCGCGCGTTATAATGAAGGAGCGGATGTCTGCGCGACCACGACGATGGCCGAGGTAGAGGTCGACGGCCTGCGGGTGACCTATGAGGGGTTCACGCCCGAACGACTGATGGAATTCCCACAGGCGACGTGGCGCAGCGACCCGGAACGCGCCAAGATGGTCGAGGAGTTCGTGGCGGGCGGGCATCATCCATTCGACTGCCTGGTCGGTGTCGAGGGCGTGCGCGTAGCAGCGCACAAGCCGGTTGGGACTGCTACAGGCCCTGCGGCCAAGCCCAGCTGAAATATCGCGAATAGACGTCGGCGAGATTGGTCGGCGCCGAATGCGAGCTGACGGCGCTCGAATACCAATGGGTGGTGGTTGAAATCGCGGCCGGGAAAGTACAAGCGACATAGGGATTGAATGGGTCGAACGGCGGCGCCACCTGCCGATAGTCAGTGTTGATCGTCTTCAGCCAGCTCAGACAGACCGCGTTCGCCCCGGCTGCGCGCAAATAGGCGCGCCCGGCCTCGAAGCTGTTTCCCTCCGTGCAGATATCGTCGACGAGCAGCACCGTCTTGCCGCCCTTGGTTGGCGGCGAGACATAGGTTTTGCCCCCGACACCGCGCGTGGGCGCCGGATTGAGACGGATCGTGTTCAGCTGGTTGTCGAGGCCGACGCTTCCGCCCGAGGCGCGTGCCGTCTGCGATTTCACCGCCTTGCTGTGCCGGACAATCAGATCTGGCAGATAACTCTTGCGAAGCGATTTTCCGAGAATGTCGAGCGCGTTCGCGATCACCGTGGGGTTCGACGCGGGTGAATGTCCGGGATAGGCGGCGATATAGTCGATCTCGTCGACGATGCCGGAGAAATAGACCCGGGCGGCGAGAAGGCGGCCCCAGAAATTGGCGTCCCCGAGGCCGTGCTTGGACGTCGCCTTCGCGTTCTCGGAATATGCATGCGCCTGCGCGTATTTGGCCGACAAGGTCGTGAACGGCGCGAGCGCATAGACGCGCAACGGGCCTTGTTCGAGCGCCCAGAACCAGCTGTCCAACCCCAGGCACAGGCAATCAACGAAGCGAGCAACGTCGAGCGGAGAGTCGAACTGGAAGCCGTAGGGACTGGCGATGCCGTGCCACATCACGTTGACGAACAGCAGCCGGCCGTTGGCGGCGGTCTTCATGTCGTCGGTGGTGTTGCCGACGTAGAGGACCTCGCGCGCGGTCCAACCCTTGGCCGCGAGGATGTGAGCGGTCGCGTCGGCCCGGGGCTTGAACGGCATGCCTTCGCGCCCGGCGATAAAATAGCTGACCGGTCCGAGATGCTCCTCGAGCAGGGCACGGAATGGGCGCTCGGGTCCCTCTGACGACACCGTCCAGTCGTGATTGCTGATGAAGACCGGCTCGACGCCGCGCCCCTTGAGATAGCGCAGCAGCTTGATCGTCTCGCCGAACAGGCCGCCATCGATCGTGCCCTGCTTCACAAGCACGTCGTGCAACGAGAAGATGGCCCCCTTGAGCATGTCAGGGTTCGCCGAATAGCGAGAGCTGCCCCGCAGGCGCAGTCGAAGGGGGGCCAGCCGCATCGCGAACGAAGGCGTCGAAAGCGGTCTGGTCGCGGGGCAGCGTGAAAAGGGCGCCGCCCGGGTATCCGAGGCCGGGTTCCAGCATGACGCGATCCTCGGGCCATTCGGGCAGGCGCAGACAGGCGATCGGCCGTCCGAGCGCGGTCGCGAACCGCACCGTGTGCGCGGTGCCGCTGCGACGATTCCATTCCACGGGTATGAGCATGCGACCCAACGCGGCCTGGAGGCGATTGCGCTGGACGAAATTCTCGGCGCTGTATGAAACCTGGGGAAGATATTCGGTGACGATCGAGCCTCCCGCCGCCAGGATCCGATCTCGGAGCAACGCTGATCCCTTGGGATATTCGTCGAGAATTCCCGTGCCGAGCACTGCGATGGTGGGGACATCGGCGCGTAGAGAATGCTCGTGCGCCAGCTGATCGATCCCGGCGGCGAGCCCGCTCACGGTCGGCAATCTCCAATCCGCTAAGCACTCGCCGACGTAGCGTGCGAGAAACAAGCCATCGGCGCTGGGCTTGCGCGTACCGACGATCGCCAAAGACGGATCGGCCAGACGGTCGATCGATCCTTGCACGAACAACCAGTGCGGTGGTCGTTCGAGTTTGAGCAGTTGGGGCGGGAAGCGCGGATCATCACTGAACAGCAAGGTAACGCCCAGCCGTTCGAGCAGGCCGGCGAGTTCGTCGCCGCGTGAGAGCGCGTGGTTGCGCACGGCCGACCAGCGCCTGGCGGGCGGCGCTGCGCCGGGATCGTCGTCGGTCGGCCCCTGATCGAGCGCATCCGCGAAGGCGCGACCGGAACCGGCTAGCGCAAAAAGCGTCTTCTGGCCGATGCCCCGAACGGTCGCCAGCGCCAGAAAGGCGCGCGTCTCGTCAGGGTTTCCGCTCCGGGATCGGCGGTCCTTGCGCGTAGCCCACGCGGCAGCGGGATGCGCGCCGTGCGAATCGCTGACCCGCTGTGGATCGAAGTGGACAGTGTCGTTCACTTCCACAGGATAGCGCATCCGAAGATCATTGCCGCGTCCCGATCGTGAAAATCCCACCTCATAGATCATCGAAGTCCAGCGGGTCGTCGGGGAAAACCCGGCGCGCCACGAACAATCCGATGATCGGAACGCCAGGGAAGCGCTGCGACAAAGCCGTGTGCATGGCGCGATAATGCGTGCCCGCGGTGAGGACGTCGTCAACGATGCCAATTGCCTGAGGAGCGGGCTTCGTCGCGGCTTCGTCGATTGAGTAGAGATCGAGCAGTTCCTCGACCGTGACGCGGTCGCCTTGGCCAACCTCGTGCGACGCATTTGTCGATTGTCCCTGGATCACCAGATTCCGCACGTCCGGTGCGGGCTGCCGCATCAGGCGGCAAATCCGCACGATCCGGTCGTCATGATCAGGATGACCGGCGGCCTTGGAACCGGGAACCGGCACCAGCGTCGCGTTGGCCAGCCAATTGGGATTGAGAGCGCCGGCGAGCGCCCGGGCACAGCTTGCGATCGCCCGGCCCTTATAGTGGTAATGCGCCTGGCCGGCCTGGCTTGGTTTCTTTTTGAGGTTGCTGATCAGGTTGTTGGTAGCGCTGAACGAATAATCGCGATGCGACGTGTATTCGTACAGATAATAGCAGGTATCGTCCGCCGTGAGGTGAAAGTGATCGCCACGGTTGCTGTCATCGATCAGTGAAAGCCGGATGCCGTCAACCAAGCGCGCTCCAGATATCTTCGGGCGTCCTGACGCGGATTGCGCCTTCGGCCTCATAGCGGGAGGGCCAAGTTATATCCGAGCGCTGGAAGCAAGAGTCGAGAATAAAGAGCTTGCGCCCTTGATGGAGCGCCGCGCGCGCCTGCGTGAGCGTGCCGGATGTATCGCCTGCCTCGACGATGATCGTGCCCTCGGTCAGCGCGCTCATGGTCTTGTTGCGCTCCGGAAAGAAGAGCCGATTCTGCGGCGGCGCCTGCTTAGCGTAGCGCAGAACGGGAACTTGCGAAATCACCAGGTGCTGCTGGGCGATCGTCTCCTGCAGCTCGAGATTCTCCTTGGGATAGCAGACGCCCAATGGCGTGCCGACGACCGCGATGGTACGCCCTCCCCGCGCGATGGCAGCCGCATGTGCCGCGCAATCGACGCCTTTGGCCAGGCCGGACACGACAGTGAAACCGCGGTCGACGAGCTCGCGCGCCAGACGTGCCGCGCGCCGGATGCCGTCCTCGGACGCCTCGCGGCTTCCGACCACTGCGACGCAACGACTCTCGGTGATTTCCCAGGCGCCGCGATAGTAGAGAAGTTCGACCGGATGGCGGGCATCGCGCAGTTTCTGGGGATAGTCGCCGGCGTGGTGGATGCGCACCCCGAACTGATGGACGTTCGCCTGTTTGAGTCGCTTCATCACGTCGGCGGCACATTGATCGGCGATCGCGGGGCTGACGAAATCGGAGGGAAGCGCACTGGGATCGGCCGCGAATCGCTCGGCGAGCGTTTTGAAGGTGGCGCCCTTTTCCAGCCACAGCGCCTCATAGGCACCGAGTTCACGACGTGGGGAAATCGGCGATAAAGCTGGGCCGGCATCGCTCAACGCGAGCTGCATGGTCATGCCGTCCAGGCTCTTGTCATCAGTGCTTGCGCCATGAGGGCGCCTCCTTCCCCGCGTCGCCCGCCCGGGCGCTTGATGGTGTGAAGCGAAGGCCGTGTCATGGCAAGAGAAACGTCCGAGCCCGACCGCCGTGTCCATTGGCACGACCTTCCCGATAACCGGTCCAGCGCAATATGTTCCTTATTTGTTCCCACGTCAATCGATGCGGGTGCACGCCGTGTCGCGGGAGCGATAGTCGTTGGACCGGCGGCCGCGCGGTGGCTAGCATGATAGAATGGCCGATGATCGTGACGAAGAGCGCCGCCGCCGCGACGAAGACGCCGAGGAAGAGCGGCGATATTGGGAGCAGATCGAGGACGATGAGGCTGCCGAGCGCGAACGCGAGGCCGAGGCGAAACGGCGCGCGCTCGAGAAAATGGAGAACTGGTTCTTCGAGCAGTTCGAAGATCCGCAGAACGAAACGCCACGAGACAGCGAGAATCAGAGCTATTTCTATCCCTGGGGCGGCCCCTTCGATGCCGGGGACGTGCTGCGCGACCAGTTCGGCTATGAATATGACGCCAAGTGGATCGACGAGGCAATCGAGCTGATCGAAAAGGACGGCACGACGGAATGGGCGCCGACGTCGAGCGGCGACTATTACGAGCATCCCGAGCCCGAGGGCGAAACGATCGACCGCGATGGCGAGACCGCGCGGATCAGCGCGCAGGTGTTGCGGCGGCTCGATGCGCTGGAGACGGTGTTGGCGGCGCTGCCGACAGCGCCCGCGAATATCGGCCACAATGCCCCTCCCGAGACGATTGGACTACCGCCTTACAGCGACGAAGACGCAGCCGAGATGCGCGCCGCGATCGAGGAAACGCGCTCGGAGATCGAACGCGAAGCGCCAGATCCCACGCGGCTCGCGACCTTGGCGCGCCGATTTGGAAGCTGGAGCGCCAAGCTGGGCTCCTGGCTCGCAAAGAAGGGAGATCTGGCGGTCGACGAGCTGATCAAGAACTCGATCAAGGCGCTTACATGGACGACCGCGATCGGGCTGCTTGGCGAAGTGGCGCATGGTCTGCTGGAACTTGCGCGTCACCTGCTGGCGCGGTTCTAGCCTTCGGAAAGCCGCTCGGCGTCCGTGTCGCAGAGGCGTGCGAAAGCCGGAAAGCCAGCGCAGACCTCACGATAGAGTGGAAGCACGAGCAGAAGCGACGTCGCGAGTCCCTCGATCAACAGCCATGCCCGGCGATCGTGATTTTCGCCCGCCGGGCCGAACGTCGCTTCGAGCCGCACGATGTCCAGCTTGGCGAAGGAGGAGGCCGTACCGGCGTCGTTCGGATGGGCGAACTCGCTCAACTGGTCATAGATCGCTCGGAAGTCGGGCAACGATTTCGTCATCCGGTCGAGAGCGGTGAGGATGTTGGGCGATGCCGGCCGGTCGTCGCGCACGCGCGATCCCATCAGCATCTTCATCAACGCTTCGTCGAGGGCGTCGATCGCGTCGCCACGATAATCGGAAACGAGCCGATGAAGCTCCCACAAGGCGGCCACCGTTTCGATCGTACCGCGCGCCAACAGGATGCCGGCGACATGGTCGCCTTCGTCATATGCCCGAAGCGTGGCGCGGCCGAGCTCCTCGATCCGCCAGAGCAGGCTGTCGCGATAGAATGCTGCCTTGAACGGCAGCTTGGACAGTCGCGAGAGGTCGCGTGCACGCAACTGGGCGGGCCTCGCCAGCGCGATCGCTTCCAGTGCGGCGCCCGCCGACGCGCGGCTGCCCGCATGGTCCCACTCAGGCATGGCCGGTCGTCTCCTCCCGAAAGGTTCGAACGAGCCGGGCGGCCTCGTCCCTGGTGAAATGAAGCCGCAATGCGTGCGAACTCGAGACTGCCAGTCGCGGTTTTTCCACCGCGGCCGCGAGGAGCTTCGGCTGCGCGATCGCGTGCGTGCTCGCCTGATCGAACAGGCGGTGGCGATCGATATGTTCGCGGTAGACTGCGATTTCCTCCTCAAGCCATCTGCCCATGATTTCGGGGCGCATGAGCTGCCAGTCGAGGTCGAAGGCGCCACTCAACAATCCTGTTGAATCGAGATCTTCCATTAGCGCCTCTGGGCAGGCAACGACCTGGACGGCCTGCCAGATCAGCTGATGGAGCTTCGCGATCCCGACCGTCACGTTGACGTTGGATGCGTCGGGTCGCTGCTGGACCTCGTGATAATAGATCCCGGCACCGATGGCGCCATGGGCGAAGTCGGGTATCTCATCGCGGGCCACCTGCATCAGCTCCGGGCAGGAGACGCACCAGATTCCGCTCACGGCAGGTCCCTGATCCTCTGTGAACAACGTGTCCACGTTGAGGAGTGTCGCCCGACCCGCGGTTTGCAAGGCCTCGAGCTTGCGGCGGTTCGCGGCGGTCAGCCTGGCGCCATTCTCGTCGACGACCAATATATAATGACAGTCGGTCAGTCCCTCGGCATCGAACGCGTCGATGATCTCCGCGATGGCGCGGCCTGACACGACAGTATCGAGAAACACGAAGCGGCCGGACCGCACATGGTCTTCCAGCGCCGCCTTGAACCCCACCCGGCAAACGCGGTCGCGCACATAACAGAAGAATCGATAGTGGGGATCGGCGAGGTCACCGCGCACGATCGCAGCCAGCACCTTGGTCCAGAAAGCCCTGACGTCGCCGCTCGCGATTCCGTCCATTTCGCCGCAGGAATCCGCCGTGAAGGGCAAGTAGAGCGAAGACCCCAGCGGTCCTTCCAGATGACGGCGCATTCCATCCTCGAACGGCGTGCCCCGGATCGCTGGTTTAACGACCGCGTGGAAATAGGACAGCGCGCCACGCTCAATCGGCGCGGCGCCGCGGCTCGGAATGATCGTGTGGTGATAGCCGTCCGCGCCGAGCTGCGTGCAAGCGCGCGCAACGGAAATACAGGCCCGCGCGTATGAAAGAAGCGTTTGAACGGTGATCTTGTCGGCAAGCGCCATCGCGTATCGGTTACTCGCCAAGCATCGTCGGCAGCGCAAGACGCGCTCCGCTCCTTATCCTCACATAAGGTCGACGTGCGGTCGCGCGAGAGCCAAATGCGGGTGGCAGCTAGCCAAGCCGACGAGGGCCGCCCCCATTTCTTGGAATTGTCCCCGAGTCGCGTGCCCACGATTCTCTGTCGATGCGGGGCGCGGTCATCGTAGCACGTCCCGGCCGGGGAAGGTCGATGATCGAGGTCCATCTGCTGCGCTACGTCCTCGCAGCCGCCGATAGCGGTAGCTTCAGCCGCGCCGCCGAGCAATTCGGAATCAAGCAATCGACGCTGAGCAAGCGCGTGCAGCACCTCGAGCTGCGCCTCGGCCTTCCGCTCTTTCGCCGCTCGACGCGCGGCGTCGTGCCGACCGACCCCGGCGAACGCTTTCTCAGCAAAGCCCGCCGGATCATCCACGACATCGACGCGCTGCACCGCGAATCCCGCGCGCTCGCCAAGGGAGAGGCCGGCACGCTGCGGCTGGGATTCCACGGCTCGCTGGCGGCGGGCGACCTGGCGGCGGCGCTCAATTCCTTTCGCGCCACCTGGCCCGACGTGGACATCGAAGCGCGCGAATGCGGGCGGTCGGCGCTGCTCGACGCGCTCGACCGGGGCCAGCTCGACCTCGCAATCTGCACCGGCCAATCCTCGCGGCCGATGATCGCGTCCTTGTCCTTCTGGCGCGAGCTGGTGCTGATCGGGCTGGCGCCCGGGCATCCGTTTGCCGAGCGCGAGCCGCTCTACTGGACCGATCTCAGGCATTGCAGCTTCACCGTCACCGCCGCCGATCCAGGTCCCGATCTGGCCGATCTGATCGTCGCGCGCCTTTCGGGCCCGGGACACCGGCCGCCGATCGCCGTGCAGGATGTCGGCCGCGACAATATCCTGTCGTTTGCCGGCGGAGACCGCGTCACGGTGTCGACCGGCATTGCGCCTGCGGCATTCCGCAACGGGGAAGCCCTGCTACGCGAGGTGCATGACGCCTTTGGTCCGACGATGCTCGACCAGGGCGTTCACTGGCGCCACGACAACGACAATCCGATCGTCCGCCGCTTCCTACAATTGCTCGCCGATCGTTATGGCCGTCCGCTGCCGCGCTGACGGCGTGACAGAGACTAAGGGAGCGATAATCGAAGGGCCGCCACGACAGGGGGAGCGTGGCGGCCCTTCCCGCATGCGAGCCGGCCCAGGGGGCGCGGGCGACCCGCCGCGGATTGGCTTAGCGGATGGCGGTGACGATATTGGTCGCCTGGTTGCCCGTCGCAATCGCGGCGGGCTGATTGCCGCTGATGGTGATCGCGCTGCCGGTCAGGGGACCCGACAGCATCCCGAAGCCGGTGCCCGTCACCCGCGCGGTGACCGGGCCGTAATTGGCCTGGACGTTGGCGATTGCCGCCCTGGGAAGGCCACCGAGCGCCATGGCCGAGACGGTGTTGCTGGCGGCGTTGCCATAGGCGGCGGCGGAGGCGGCGTTACCCGTCACTGCGACATTGGAGCCGATGACGGCTGCGCCGGCGCCGTTGAGCGGAACGCCATAGCCGCTGCCCGTCGTGCTCGCCGCGATGCTCCCGTAATTGATCTGGGAGTTGAGCACGGCCGACATCGCGCGCGCCGAGGCGTCGAACCGGCCGATGTCGACTGATGGCGTCGACGATGCCGGCGTAGCGCCTGTGGCCAAGTCGAGCCGGTTGTCCGCGACGTTGCCGCGGGCGAGCGCGCTCGCCGTGTTCGCGCCGATCGAGACGGAGGATTCGCGCAGTGCCGGATCGGCGAATGACCCAGCGACCGTAAACGCTGCGCCGGCCACCGCCGACGCGCTGACGGCAGCGGTGCTCTGCTGCAGATTGCCGATGCCGGTCGCGGGCGTTCCGGAGACCGACGACATCTCGACCAAGTTGCTCGCGCGGTTCGCCGAAGCCTCGGCCACGGTCGCATTGTCCTCGATCGCAAAACGCGACGCCACCAGGCCGCCGCCCGAATCGCCGTTGCGCAGCCGCGTGCTCGCCGCAGCAGTTGCGGTGCCGGCCGCGAATTGAACATTGGCCAGCACCTGATCGCCGATGATGGCGGGCGCCGTGCCGATCGACACGCGGGTATCGGTGCCGGTCAGCGTGCCGATGCCGACGGCATCGAGCGCGAGGCGATTGTCGACATCGTTGATCGCCGCGAGCGCCTGGTTGGAATTGCCCGACAGCGACACGGTGGAATCGGTCACCGCGCCTTTGGCGGCGACCTTCATCGCCGAGGACGCGAGGACGTCCGCCTGCCCATATTGCGCCGACGAGAGCGCGGAACCCGCAGACGGGGAAGTCAGGTCGTCGAGGTTGGCGGCCGTCACCGACAGGCGATTGGCCGCGCTGTTGCCGAGCGATGTCGCGCGCTGGACATTGCCGTCGACTACAAGCGAGGAACCTTCCGCACCGCCGTCGCCGGTCACGGCGAAGCGGCCGATGACGTTGCTGGCGATATGGACGCCCGCCGTGCCGCCTTCGCTGCCAGGCGCGGGTTGCCCGAGCTTCTGGGTGTTCGCCAGCGCGAAGGTGGCTGCGGCGCCATAGCCGAACGGCAGCGGGCCGGCGACCGCGTCCTCGTGCGAGGTTCCGTTGGCGATCGAGCCGGCCTCGACGGTCAAGCTGCTGTCGGCGACATTGCCGATCGCCGATCCGGCGACGCTGTTCCCGCTGATGGTCAGCCGCGAGGCGCGAACCATGCCAAAGGGCGCGATGGTCGCGCCGGCGGGATCGTCGGCGGAGCCGATCGCTGCCCGAACGTCGCCGTCACCGGTCTGCACATTGTTGACGTCGGCGCTCGCGCGCAACGTCGAGGCCTTGAGCGTCAGCGCAGTCAGCGCGCTGTTGCCGGTCGCGGCGGCGGCGGCGAGGTTGTCGTCAGCGTGCAACGTCGAGCGATCGATATCGGCGGTGGTCTGGAGCAGCGCCCCGGCGCCGATGGCACTCGCGCCGATCGCGCCGGTGCCATAGTCCTGGACGTTCTGGGCGCTGAATGCCGCGCTGACCGTGGCGCTGCCGTCATTTCCGGACTGCGCGGTCCCGACCGGTCCCGAAGGGGGATCCATGCCCCAGGCGTCAATCGTGCTGGCGGTCACGTCGAGCAGATTGCCCTCGGCGAGATTGCCGGTTGCGACTGCACGCACGCCGTTCGTCGATGCCGAAAGCATGGCGCCATCGACATTCCCCAACACGTCCGCAATCGCGCCGCCGACGGTCGTGCCGGCGACACCGGCGCCCGCGATGCGCTGCACATTGGTGATGTTGGCGACGGCGCCACCCACCGGACCTTCGCCGGACGCAGCGCGCGCGATCGACACGGCATCGAGTGCAAGGCTGTTTGCGGAGCGGTTGCCGTAGCCGCCCGCGACAAGTGAATTCGCGTCGTTGGCGGCGGAGGAGCCATCGAGATCGCCGGAAACGATCAGCGCGAACGGATCGGACGCATCGGCGCCGGTGGCATAGCCCTGGACGTTGCCGCCGAGAATCTGACTGGTGAGCACGGCGTAGGCGGCATTGACCGCGGGGTCGCCGTCGCTCGCGCTCGGTACGACCGACGCGATCCCATAGCCGGGCGCGATGCCGATATCGGTCGCCTTCACGCCGAGGTCGCTGGTGAGCGAATTGCCATAGCCCAGCGCCCGCGTGACATTGCCGCTGAGCGCGAGATCGCTGCCGGACGCCGCGCCGGTGGCGAGCTGGGTGCGCACCAGCGCGCGCGCAGCCACCAGGGAGGACGCATCGGTCCGCTGGAGGCCGACGATGCCGGCGCCGCTGTCGCCGAGCCCGGTCAGGTCGATCGTGCCGGCGGCGTCGTTTGCAAGGGCCACAGCTTCGGCGTCGTTGCCCGCGACCTCGAGCCTGCTCGTTATGGCCGCGCCGCTGTCGAGCGAGATCTGCGCGCCGACGATGTCCGTCCGCACCGGCGAGGCGATGCCGCGCTGGTTCACCGCGACGACGCTGCCGGCATCGGCGCGGAGGCCGCCGGCACCTGCCGCGAGCGTGGTGGGGCCATAGGCCAGACCTTGGTCGGCGATGCCGAGCGTCATGTTCTGCGTGGTCCGATTGCCGCGCGCCGTGGCCGCGACTTCATTGTCGTCGAGCGCCGCGCGCGAGTCCTCCATCGCGCCGGTTGCGGCGATCCGGTTGGCGGTGCCGCTGGCGTCGGCCGTAATGGGCGCCGACCGGTTGATCTGCTCGCTCGCGGCGATGCGCGCGCCCTTCACCGCACTGTCGGCGGTCTGCGCCGCGGCGGGGGCGATGGCGAGCATGGCGGCGAGGACGGGGGCAGCGGCACTGGCCAGAAGGGCGCGCCGGGCATGACGGGAATATGGGGTCTTGAACATGATGGGCTCCTGGAGATGGGGTGGGGCTGGTCGAAGTCGTCGGTTCGAGGGGCGGCGCCTCCTGCGGCTGGAGGGAGGCGGGTTCAGTTGGCGATGCGGAGCCGCGCGAGCGCCTGAAGGCCCGGGCGGTCATGCTGAACGGCGGTGTCGGTGGGCGCCGGTCGCCAGCGCATGGCGACTCTCGCCGGGGCGATGCCGCGCGCGGCGAGCGCTGTGACCAGGGCGGCGATGCGCTGATCGGTCAGGGCATCGCGCTTGGCGGGGTCGAGCGTTTCACTGTCGCGCGCGACGATGGCGACGTCGACCGGCGCCTTGGCCGCGGCTGCGGCGATCTGATCGATGATCGAGGCCGCCGTACCGGTGAGCTCGGCCGAGCCGATCTCGAACGGGAGCGATATGACGCCGCCCGCGTCGCGTGCCTCGGCCGCCACGGCGGCGTTGATTGCGGTGCCGACCGCCGCGCCGGCCCGGGCCGCCGTGTCCGATACGAGCTGGAGCATGTGCGTGGTGGGTGGCGGCACCGCGTCGCCGTCCCAGGAGCGCCTGGCCAGGCAGGGCGCGGGATCGGCTTTGGTGACCGAGGCGACCAGCCGCAATGTCGCTTCCTCGAGCGCGGTACGGATGCCGAGCTGGAGCGGCTCCTGGCCCTTGGCGCCGATATTGATGTCGAACAGGCTGGACCCGAAAAACCGGAAGATATTGAAGCCGACCTCATAGCCGGTGAACTGCTTGGTGAGGCTCACGGTCCGGACCACCAGCAGCGAACGGGTGTCGACGATGCGCAGATCGATCGCGACCGACTGGGTGAAGGTCCGCGCCTTTGGGCCGATGCCGCTGGCACCGGTCTCGATCCCGCCCGAGCGGATATTGTAGTTGAGCTCGGTGATGCCGCCGACGATGTAATAATCGGACGCCGCGATGCTGCCGCCGAAATAGGGAAGCCAAGGCACCTTGCCCGCACCCGTCGGGCCGGTCACGTCGTGGATCTGCCCGTCGCCGAGCTGGCGGCGATCGGTATAGCCGAGCTCGCGTTCGGCGATCACGGGATCGAAGCGTTCGGCGAGCGCCACGGCACTGCCGAGCTTGCCGAGCGCGGAATAGACCATCAGCGCGCCGCCCTGGGTGATGGCGTTGCCTTCGCTGACCGAATATTTGCCGGTATAGTCGCGCACGTCGCCGACGGCGATGACCAGTGGCGGCTTGCCGCGTGCGGCGATCCCTGCTGCGAGGCATGCGAGCGCGCCGTCCATCGGAGTCCGGTTGTCGCGCACGGCAGGCCCGATGAGCGTCGGTTCCTCGCCGGGAGCCAGGCGTTGCTGGTGCATGCTCACGCACGCCGAGAGGCTTGTCGCCAGCAGCGCGGCGCCGGCGACGCGCAAGGCGCGCGAGCGCAGAAGCCGATTGCCCTCGCTCGGCCGCGGCATCAGTTCAGTGCCCCGAATGTGCAGGCATTGCTCGCCTGAACGCTGGCCGACTGGTCGCCGCTATTGGTTTGGGACGAATTGAGCGCCTGCCAGGCGACGCCGCGCACGGTCGCGCTGGTCGCGCCTTCGACTCCGGAGGTGATGGCGCCGCTGTTGGTCTGGCCGCTGTCTACGGTCGTATTCGCGCGGCCGGCGCCGATGCTGGTCGTGCTGTCGTTGCCGGTCGCGGTCGCGGTGGCGCCCGTCACGGTTGGGGAATTGGCGAGCGCGGTCTGCGCGCCGCTATTGCCGGTCGCGGTCGCGCTGATCGAGCAGTTATACTGGCGCGCGATGGTCGTGTTATAGATCGGCGCCGCGTAATAGCCGCCGCGCCGTTTCTCGATCATGTCGAGCATCGCGATCTGTGCGGCGCGCTCCGCCGGGCTCATGAACTGCCAGGCGAGGCTCTCGCCATAATTGTTGGCGAGGGCTGGAACGGGCGCCGCGACGACGGCGGCGATGGCGATCTGCGCGGCAAGGCGGCGCAACCGGCGCGTGGCCGGCAAGGCGGATCGAACTGGACGGGCGTGGGTCACTTGTATCTCCCCTCAGCCGGATGCGGAGCGCGCCGGCGTCGGGGGCGATTAAGAGAAGCGGAAAACCCTGTTCGGCAACAAGGATTTGGTGCCGGCGTAGCGTGGCGCAGAAAGACAGGCGATCGGCGAGTATGGACATGGTCGGCTCATGCTGCGCCACGCGTAAGGCAGTGCGATATGGCTATTCAGAATGTGCTGGAAGCCGCGCCCTCTCGTGTATCGCACCAAAAATACGGCATTAAGTGGCTTTGCGCACCATTTTTGGTGCGTTGTTCGCACGAAGCCCTTGAAACTTTAAACTTTGCACCATAAAGAGTGCGCTAACTTCGATATTGCCACTTTTATGGTGCAGCTATGAAAGCCTCACGCGCGCAGACAGCGCTTCCTCTCGCGGTCAGGCGGGCCTTGGCCAAGCTGGGCACCGACATTGCGACCGCGCGCAAGCGCCGCAGCCTCACGATAGCGACCGTGGCCGAACGGGCCTTTGTCGGCCGCAACACGATCACGCGCGTCGAGCGCGGCGATCCGGGCGTGGCGCTGGGCATCTACGCCACCGTCCTGTTCACGCTCGGCCTGGCCGAACGCCTCGCCGAGCTCGCGGATCCGGAAACTGACGAGGTCGGCAAATCGCTCGACATCGAACGGCTGCCCGTCCGCACGCGCGCGTCCAAGCGCCAGGAGCGCTGACCGCCATGGAACGCGAACTCGACGTCCATATCGACTGGCAAGGCGAGACGGTGCCGGTCGGCCGGCTCTGGGCGCGATCGAAAGGCGCACGCGAGACCGCCACGTTCGAATATGACCGCGGCTGGCTGGCGCGGCCGCACGGCTTCGCGCTCGATCCGAACCTTCCGCTGCGATCGGGCCAGTTCCACACCGCCGGCGGCTTGTTCAACGCCTTCACCGACCCGGCTCCGGATCGTTGGGGCCGCAACCTGCTGCTGCGCCGCGAGCGCCGTGCCGCGCGCGCCGAGGGCCGCGCGCCGCGCACCTTGCTCGACGCCGACTTCCTCCTGCTGGTCGAAGACGAGACGCGGCTGGGGGCGCTCCGCTTCGCAGAGGCAGGCAGCGATGCCTATCTGGCCCGTTCCGACCGTCCGATCCCGCCGCTCGTCTCGCTGTCGCGGCTGTTGTCGGCGGCGACCCGGATCCTCAACGACAAGGAAAATGACGACGATCTGAAGCTGCTGCTGGCGCCCGGCGCCTCGCTCGGCGGCGCTCGTCCCAAGGCGTCGGTTCGGAGTGCGGATGGCCGGCTGATGATCGCCAAATTCCCCGCGCCGAGCGACGACTGGCCGGTACCGCGTTGGGAAGCGACCGCGATGCTGCTCGCCGAACGCGCCGGCATCGACGTACCTGCCAGCCGGCTCGACATCGTGCTCAAGCGCCCGGTCTTCATCATGCACCGCTTCGACCGCGGCGAGGACGGCCAGCGCATTCCCTTCATGTCGGCACTGACCGCGCTCGGCGCCGCCGATGGCGACGCGCGCAGCTATCTCGAGCTGGTCGACATCCTGCGCCAGGACGGCGCGCAGCCGGAAGCCGACGCCGCGCAGCTCTGGCGGCGGATGGTCTTCAATATCCTGATCTCGAACACCGACGACCATCTGCGCAATCATGGCTATCTGCGCGAGCGCGAAGGCTGGCGGCTGGCGCCCGCCTACGACCTCAATCCGATGCCGACCGACGTCAAGCCGCGCATCCATGCGCTGACGCTCAATGAGGTCGAGGACGAGGCGTCGCTCGACACAGCATTGTCGGTGGCCGGCGCATTCGGCATCAAGCTTCCCGACGCCAAACGGGTCGCCGCCGAAGTGGCGGCCGCCACGCGTAGTTGGCGCGACGCAGCCGCCCAGAACGGGCTGACGCCGGCGCAGATCGAGCGCATGGCGAGTGCGTTCGAGCATCAGGATCTCGAAAAGGCGCTGGTCGGTTGATGCAGGGCGCTGCGCCGCGCGATCCGCGCCGCTCCGCGCGCTATTTGTCCTGACCGTTCGGCAAGCCGCGCCGGGCGGCGGCGAATGCCCGGTCGGTGGCGATGAAGCGCTCCAGCATCGGTGCTATCAGCTTGGCGGGTGGCAATGGCGCCTGGCCCGTCTCGGCGCCATGAGCCGCGGCATAAGCGACGAGGTCGCGGTGCAGGGCTGCGGGAAGCTCGATCGTCATCCGGACCGGCTTGTCGTCGGCCAAGGGTCCGAGCTTGAGTTTCGCCATCACCGCGCCTCCTTCGCAATCGGAGCAAGCACCAAGTCGCGCGTCACGATGACGCGGACGGGAAAGCCCGGGCGGATGGTGAGCGTCGGCTGGATGTTGAGCTGCCGCCGCACGATCTGCTGCCCGGCCTGGTTGATCGTGTCCGAAGTTCCCTCGCGAATGGCGCGACTGAGGTTGTCGTCGTTGTTGGAGCCGACCTGGGCGCCGATGCCGAGTAGGGTCGACAGCAAGGCCGCCCTGGCGATGCCGCCCCAATGATAGTTGGTGCTGTCCTGCAGGCCCGCGAACCCCGACACGTCGGCGCCCGGCTGGCGCTCGAGCGTGATCGAACGGCCGTCGGGGAAGATCAGCCGGTCCCAGGCGAGCAGCACGCGGTTCTGCCCGAACGAAATCTGCGAATCATATTCCCCGATCAGCCGCGCGCCCTGCGGGATCAGCAAAAGCCTTCCAGTCGGGCTATCATAGACATTCTCCGTCACCTGCGCGGTGATCTGGCCCGGCAGATCGGAGCGAATGCCGGTGATCAACGCCGCGGGTATGATGCTCCCGGCCTGGAGCAGATAGGGCGAGGATGGCGATTGTAGACGCTCGGCGCTGGCCGGCCGCGCGACCGTCGTGCTCATGAAGGTCCGTTTCGCGGCCTGGCCGTCGCCCGCTGAGTCCTGCGCCGACGCAGCCGGCAGGGCGGCGGCCGCCGGCCGCTCCGCTCCCGCGAGCAGATTGACGGAGGGCATTGCAGCACTTGCATCGCCCGCCGCCGGTGCGCCGCTCAGGAACAGCTTGCTCGTCCGCGCCGCATCGCGCTCCTGCCGTACCCGCTGCCGTGCCGCCTCGGCCGCATTTGCCGCGGCGTTCGCGGCGGGCGGGCCGGCACCGGGCTGCGCGCCGATTGGCGGCGGCGGCACATCGGCTCCCCGCTGCTGAGCGGAGACGATCGGTCGGCCGAGGTCACCTGGGAGTGGTGGGCCGAGCTTCGGGATCTCGCCATAGTCCTTGGGTGCGCTTGTGACGCTGTCGGCGGTGGCCCGGCCATCCGTGTTGTAGAGTTCCTCGCTCGCCTGATGCCGCGCCGGCTGGAGCGCGTAGATGAGCGACCCGCCGATGCCCGCGCTGGCGGCGAGGCCGAGCAGTGCGAGGGTCTTTCGCGACAGCCGCATCACTCGCGGCGGATCGCCGCGCAGCCTGAGCTCCGGCGCGGGACCGGCGCCCTCCTCGCCTTCGCTCATCGCCGGTCCTTTCGGGCCGGGCGCGCATCGTCGCGCACGATGCGTACCTTCCGCTCCGACTTTTTGTCGCCGATGCGTAGCTCGGCCGCCGCGAACAGCCGATCGACCACCATGAAACGGTCGCGCATGCGATAGTTGACCAGCTCCCCGGCTCCGCCGATGCCGATCACGAACAGCGGCGGCAACTCGCCCTGCGCGATGCCGGCCGGGAATTCGATGAAGACCTGCCGGCCATCGTCGAACGCGCGGAGCGGCCGCCAGGGCGGCCGGTCGCCCTCGATCGTGTAGCGGAAGTCGAGAGACGCGAGATCGACGCCAGAGGCGATCGGCGTGGCTGCCTCCGCTGCGGCATTGCTGCCACGCAGCGCGATCAGCCGATCCTGCGGATAGATCCAGGAAACCGACGCCATATAGGTTGCAGACGTTGCGCGAAGCTCGAGATGATAGGTGCGCCGATTGGTATTGATCACCAGATTGGTGGCAAGGTCCGCGCGTGTCGGCTTGACCAGGATATGGACGCGCTGCGCGGCACCCGTGCCGCTGACGGTATCGCCGATGATCCAGCGGACCGTATCGCCGGCCGCGACGGGGCCAGGCCCCACAAGCTGCTCGCCTTCCTGCAGCGCGATGTCGGTCACCTGGCCGGGTGCCGCATAGAGCTGGTACAGCGCGCCCTCGGCCCAGGGATATTGCTGGATCGCGTTGAGGAAGCCGTCCCTGACTGGCTGGACGCGCGCCGCGGCATTGGCGGACCCGATGCGGACCTTGGGATCGGATTCCTCTCGCGGCATCGGCGTGTCGACTGCCGGCTTGAGTTGCCCCGGCAGGGGCAAGGGAGTCGGGACCGCGACGATCTCGATGGGCCGGGGCGGATCCTCGACCGGCGCCGCCTTGGCCGCGGCGGCAAAGTCGATGCTCTGCGGCCTCGCCGCGGCGGCGGTGCAGCCGGGTAGCAGTGCGGCCGAAAGCAGCAACGCAGGAAGTGCGCCGCGGCGCGAGCGTGTGGACTTCATTGGGCGAGTTCCTTCGACCAGTTGATGGCGTTGACGAACACGCCGAGCGGGTTCTTGCGGAGTGCGTCGGGCGTGCGGGGCGGCTGGACGACGATGGTGAGGATCGCCGACCAGCGCTCGGTCGCCGCGAGATTGCCCTCCTGATAATGGCGTTCGGTCCAGGCGACTCGAAAGCTGTCCGGCGAGGCGCGGATCACGCTCGAGACGTCGACCGCGACCTGCGCCTTACCGATATTGGCGAACGGGTCGTTGGTGCGCGCATAGTCGTTGAGCGCTATCGCGCCCTTGTCGGTGGTGAAGTCATAGGCGCGCAGCCAATTCTGCCGGACGACGATCGGGTCGGCGGCGATGCCGCGCACCTGCTCGACGAAGCGCGCCAGGTGAAACGCGATCTGCGGGTCGCTCGGCCGATAATCGGCGTTCGCCGGCGCCACCGCCTGGGCTTCGCCGAGCTTGTCGACCTGGACCACCCAGGGGACGATCGTGCCGCGAGCGCTTTGCCAGACGAGCCCGGCGGCGAGTCCGCCCGAAAGCGTGAGCGCGCCGAAAAAGGCGAGCCGCCAGCTTCGGGCCTGCACGCGCGCAGAGCCGATCCGGTCGTCCCATGCCTGCGCTGCGCGCTGATAGGGCGTCTCGGGCTCAGGCGTCTTGCCGTAGTGAATGGACGGGCGTCGGAACATGAGGGCTCAATCCTTCTGGCTGACGTCGATCGCCGAGCCGGCGCTGCCGCCGCCGTCGCCCGATCGCAGGGTATGGGCGCCGATCGTCGCGGCGTGGCCGAGTGCCTGCCGCCGCTTCATTGCGGTCGCCCAGGCGGGAGGCCCGGAAGCAGCGGTGTCGCCGGCGGCCTGCGTATTCTGTCCGCTGGCGGTGGCTGACGGGGACCGGCGCAGGCTTTCAGCGGCGCGGCGAAGCGGCGACATCGCCGCATTGGCCGCCGCCTTGCCGACACCGCCGAGGCCACCTGCGATGCTGGCGGCGCCGGTCTTCCCTTCGGCACCCAGCCGATAGGCGCTCGCGGCCCCGCTCGCAGCGCGGGCGCCCGTTGACGCGACGCTCGCCACGGCACCGCCGGCGGCACCGGCAGCAAGGCCGGCGGCGGCCGCACCGCCCGCGACCATGCCGCCGGCGGCAAGCGCCGTTCCCGCCGCCGCGCCTGCACCGAGCTGCGGCCCGCCCGAGACGATACCGTTGGCGATACCGGGACCGAAAATACCGAGACCGAGCAAGGTGAGCGACGCGAGCACGATCGTCATCGCATCCTCGATCGTCGGCTCGGCATTGCCGATCGCCGAGGTGAACTCGCCGAACAGCGTCGAGCCGATGCCGATGATCACGGCAAGCACCAGCACCTTGATGCCCGACGACACGACGTTTCCGAGGACGCGCTCGGCCATGAAGGCGGTCTTGCCGAACAGGCCGAACGGGATCAGCACGAACCCGCAAAGCGTCGCCAGCTTGAACTCGATCAGCGTGATGAACAGCTGGATCGCAAGGATGAAGAAGGCGAGCAGCACCATCAGCCATGCGAACAGCAGCACGACGATCTGGATGAAATTCTCGAAGAAGCTGATATAGCCCATCAGCCCCGAGATCGCCTCGAGGATCGGCTGGCCGGCATCAAGACCGACCTGCGCGACGCGCCCGGGCTGGAGCAGTTCGGCGGCGGTGAAGCTGGTGCCGCTGGCCTTCAGTCCCAGCCCGGCGAAGCTGTTGAACACGATCTGCGCGAGCGTGTTCCAGTTGCCGATGATATAGGCGAAGATCCCGACGAACAGAGTCTTCTTGATCAGGCGCGCGATGATGTCGTCGCCCTCGCCGAGCGTCCAGAACAGTGCCGCGAGCGTCACGTCGATGACGATCAGCGTCGTCGCGATGAACGCGACCTCGCCGTGCAGCAGCCCGAAGCCGGAATCGATATAGCTGGTGAAGACCTCCAGAAAGCGGTCGACGACGCCGGTTCCGCCCATGTCAGTGACCTCCGGCCGGCGCGGGTGCCGACGCTTTCGCAACTGGATCCTCGTTCGCCTTGCCGTCGGTTGGACCGGGCAGTCCCGACGAGGGCCGCTCGTTCGCGCCTCGCGCGGTGGCTGGTCCGGCCAGGCCGAAGAAGCGGCGGCGGTTTGCGTCCCAGGCGCGCAGGCAGGCCGCGTCGCTAGCGCCGTCCTGGCCGAGCGCCTGGCAGCGGACGAGCTCGGCGCGCAACGGGTCGCGGTTCGCCTCTGGCGCGGGCATCGGCCCTTCCGGAGGATGGGAGGGACCATCCCGCATCTGGATCGCCGCTGCGGTGATCGCGACCGCGACGAACGCAACCGCGCCAGCTCGGGCGAGAGACTTGGCCTGCATCGCAGTGGCCCTATTGGTGGAACATCTTGGCGCCGCCCGGCCGGTAGCCGGTGCCGCGCGACAGGAAGCGGCGCAATTGCTCGCGGCCCTGGTCCTGCGCGGCCGCGCGCTGCGCGGCTTCGAGCGCCTGGGCACGGCCCTGTGCCGCCATCATCGCGGTCAGATCGGCGAGCTGCTGCGACTGGAGCGCGAGCAACTGGTTGCCGGCTTGTGCCGCCTGCAGCGCGCCGCTCGCCGACTGGCTGGCGGTCACCAGATTGTTCATCGTGTCGCGCGCGCCGTCGATATTGCCGACGACGCCGGCCTGCACCTTGAGCGCGTCCTCGAAGGCCGCGACCGAGTTGGCCCAGCGTTCCTTGGCGCCATCGACCAGCGCCTGGTCCGACGACGACATGCTGACGCCGCGATATTGGGTGCTGAACGCCTTGTCGATCGACTGCACATCATAGGCGATGCGCTGGGCGCTGCCGAGCAACTGCTGGGTGCGGCGGACCTGTGCCTGGAGCTCGGCGATCTGCGAGAGGGGCAGCGAGGCGAGATTCTTCGCGTCGTTGATCAGTGCGGTCGCTTCGTTCTGCAGCGACTTGATCTGGTTGTTGATCTGCTCGAGCGTCCGAGCCGCGGTCAGCACGTTCTGGGAATAGTTGGTGGGATCATAGACGATCCCGCCGAACTGGGCGTGCGCCGGCGCGGCCGACACGGCGAGCGCCAGCGGTGCCGCAGCCGCGGCGATGAGCAGGCGAAGGGAAAGCGTCTTCATGGTGTCACCTCCTGGTTGATGGCGGGCAAAAGATCGGCCGCCCAATCGGCGCCGCGCGCGCGCAGCCATGCCGCGGCGAAGTCCTCGGGGCTTTCGGTCCCGGTCAATTCGGCGATGCGGAGCTGGTCGGCCTTGGACGAAGCGGCGGTGAAGGCGAGGGCAACCTCGCCAAGGCCAAGCTCGAACAGGCGATTGCCGCGGCGCGACTGGCAATAATAATCACGCTTGGGCGTCGCGCGCGCGAGGATCTCGATCTGGCGATCGTTGAGCCCGAACCGGCGATAGATCGCGGTGATCTGCGGCTCGACCGCGCGCTCGTTGGGCAGGAAGATGCGCGTGGGGCAGCTCTCGACGATCGCCGGCGCGATCGTGCTGGTCTCGATATCGGCGAGGCTCTGCGTCGCGAAGACGACGCTCGCATTCTTCTTGCGCAGCGTCTTCAGCCATTCGCGCAACTGCTGCGCAAAGGCCGGGCTGTCGAGCACCAGCCAGCCTTCGTCGATGATGATGAGCGTCGGCGAGCCGTCGAGCCTGCCTTCGATACGATGGAACAGATAGGACAGGACCGCGGGCGCGGCGCCGCTTCCTGTCAGGCCTTCGGTCTCGAACGCCTGCACCCGGCTTTGCCCCAGCCGCTCCGATTCCGCGTCGAGCAACTGGCCATAGGGACCGCCGACGCAATAGGGGCCGAGCGCCTGTTTGAGCGCCTGTGCCTGGAGCAGCACCGCGAGGCCGGTCAATGTGCGCTCCGCCACCGGCGCGGAAGCAAGCGACCCGAGCGCCGACCAGAGATGCTCCTTGGCCGGCGGGTCCATCGTGACGCCTTCGGCGGCGAGGATGGCGGCGAGCCATTCGGCGGCCCAGTTGCGCTCGGCCGGGTCGTCGATCGCGGCGAGCGGCTGCAGGAGAACGTTCCCCGCTGCGCCGTCGAACAGGCTGTGGCCGAGATCCTGCCAGTCCCCGCCCATCGCGATCGCCGCCGCGCGGATCGACCCGCCGAAGTCGAACGCGAACAGCTGCGCGCCCTCGTAGCGCCGGAACTGCATCGCCATCAGGCCGAGCAGGACCGACTTGCCGGCACCGGTCGGGCCGACAATCAGGGTGTGCCCGACATCGCCGACATGAAGCGAAAAGCGAAACGGCGTCGAACCCTCGGTGCGCGCGAAAAACAAGGGAGGCGCATCGAAATGCTCGTCGCGCTCGGGCCCCGCCCAGACGGCGGACAGCGGAATCATGTGCGCGAGGTTGAGCGTCGAGACCGGCGGCTGGCGCACATTGGCATAGACATGGCCGGGCAGGCTTCCGAGCCAGGCTTCGATCGCGTTCATCCCCTCGGCGATGACGGTGAAATCGCGGCCCTGGATGACCTTCTCGACCAGCCGGAGCTTTTCCGCCGCGATGCCGGGGTCGGGATCCCACACCGTGACGGTCGCGGTGACATAGGCCTGACCGACATGATCCGAGCCCAGCTCCTGCAGCGCAAGATCGGCATCCGCCGCCTTGTTCGCGGCATCGCTGTCGACCAGCGCCGACGCCTCGTTGGTCATCACCTCCTTCAGGATGGCGGCGACCGACTTGCGCTTGGCGAACCATTGCCGGCGGATCTTGCCGAGCAATTTGGTCGCGTCGGCCTTGTCGAGCATCAGCGCGCGGGTTGACCAGCGATAGGGAAAGGCGAGACGATTGAGATCGTCGAGGAGCCCGGGAAAGGTGACGGTCGGAAGGCCGGTGACGGTGAGCGTGCGCAGATGGTTATGGCCGAGGCGCGGTTCGAGGCCCCCGGTCAGCGGCTCGTCGGCCAGCAGCGCGTCGAGATACATCGGCGTCTCGGGGACCCGGACGCCCTGGCGCTTGGTAGAGACGGTACTGTGCAGATAGGTGAGCGTTTCCGCATCGCCGAGCCACGCGACCTCCGGCACGAAGCCCTCGACGAGTTGCAGAACGCGGTCGCTGCGGTCGATGAAGCTCGCCAGCGCCTCGCGCGGATCGACGCCGGTCGTGGCCCGGCCTTCGTAGAGCCAGCCCTCCGCGCGCGCTGCATCTTCGGCGGGCGGCATCCACAAGAGCGTCAGATAATAGCGGCTCTCGAAATGGGCGCCCTGTTCCGCGAACTGCTCGGCCCGCTCGCGATCGACGAGCGCGGACGCGGCATCGGGGAAGCTACCCTGCGGATAATGTTCAGCCGCCTGACGCTGCGCCTCGACGAAGATCGCCCAGCCCGAGCCGAGGCGACGCAGCGCATTGTTGAGGCGGCCGGTGGTCGCGATGAGCTCGGCGGGCGTGGCGGAATCGAGATCCGGCCCGCGAAAGCGTGCCGAGCGCTGGAAGCTCCCGTCCTTGTTGAGCACCACGCCCTTGGCGACCAACGCCGCCCAAGGCAGGAAGTCGGCGAGGCTGGCGGCGTGGCGGCGATATTCGCGAAGGGACATCATCGCGTTCGGCCTCAGGCGCGCAGAAAAATGGGGTAGCGAAGGTGGCGGCGGGCCACATCGACGAACTGTGCATCGCGCTTCGCCGCCCAGACCGCGAGGAAGTGCCCGATCCCCCAGATCACCATGCCGGCGATCCACAGCCTGAGACCCAGCCCGACGGCTCCGGCCAGCGTGCCGTTGGCGATCGCCACCGCGCGCGGCGCGCCGCCGAGCAGGATCTGCTCGGTCAGCGCGCGATGCACCGGCGCGTAATAGCCGGGGATCTGCTCGCCCGTGTCCATCAGACGAGCGCCCCGCCGCCGAAGCTGAAGAAGCTCAGGAAGAAGGAGCTTGCGGCGAAGGCGATCGAAAGCCCGAACACGATCTGGATCAAACGGCGCGAGCCGCCCGACGTGTCGCCAAAGGCGAGCGTCAGGCCGGTCACGATGATGATGATCACCGCGACGATCTTGGCGACCGGCCCCTCGATGCTTTCGAGGATCGACTGCAGCGGGGCTTCCCAGGGCATCGACGACCCCGCCGCGAAGGCGGGCCGCGCATAGGCGGCCGCGACGAAGGCGGAAGCGGCGAGAGCGAGCGTGGCGCGCGAGCGAACGAAGAGACGAGTCATGAATGGCCTCCGGATGCCGGGGTTGAGAGAAAGGTCAGGCGGTAGTCGCCGTCGACGCCGAGCCCCTCGACGCGGGCGAGTTCGGAGAGCCGGCGGCCATGGCCGTCGCGCGTGAGCACCGCGATCAGGTTGATCGTGTCTGCGACCAGTGCGCGGGGCACGGTGATCACCGCTTCCTGAATCAGCTGCTCGAGCCGCCGCAGCGCGCCGATCGCGGTTCCGGCATGAATGGTGCCGACGCCGCCCGGATGCCCGGTTCCCCACGCCTTCAAGAGGTCGAGCGCCTCGGCGCCGCGCACCTCGCCGATCGGGATGCGATCGGGGCGAAGCCGCAGGCTGGAGCGCACGAGATCGGAGAGTGTCGCAACCCCGTCCTTGGTGCGCAGCGCGACGAGGTTGGGCGCCGCGCACTGCAACTCGCGCGTGTCCTCGATGAGCACGACGCGGTCGCCGGTCTTGGCGACCTCCGCGAGCAACGCGTTGGTGAGCGTGGTCTTGCCGGTGGATGTCCCGCCCGCCACCAGGATGTTGCAGCGGCCGGCGACGCCGTTGCGCAGCGCATCGGCCTGGCCAGCGGTCATGATGCCGGCATCGACATAGTCGTCGAGCGTGAAGATCGCGACGGCGGGCTTGCGGATCGCGAACGCCGGTGCGGCAACGACGGGAGGGAGCAAGCCTTCGAAGCGCTCGCCGGTTTCGGGAAGCTCGGCGGAAACACGCGGCGCATGCGCGTGGACCTCGACGCCGACATGATGCGCGACGAGGCGAACGATCCGCTCGCCATCGTCGGGGGCAAGCATCTCGCCGGTATCGGTGATGCCCTCGCCCAAGCGGTCGATCCAAAGTCGCCCATCCGGGTTGAGCATCACTTCGACAACGGCCCCGTCGCCGAGCCATTTGGCG
Source organism: Sphingomonas sp. EU05-FHT14C10 (assembly GCF_058790595.1). NCBI lineage: Bacteria > Pseudomonadati > Pseudomonadota > Alphaproteobacteria > Sphingomonadales > Sphingomonadaceae > Sphingomonas > Sphingomonas sp. EU05-FHT14C10. The sequence goes on from NZ_JBYTEN010000006.1 coordinate 157,707, forward strand.
ATCGAAGGTCCGAGCGCGGTCCGAAGCATCCGCGCACCCCGGCTGCTCGCTTCGGATCGGATCGGATGAACGGCCATGTCGGTCCCCGGACGGATGCCGGACATGCGGTCCAGCGAACGGGGTCGACTAAGAGGGGAGCAAAACCCGGCTTCGCAACAACTATCGGAGACGATCGCAGGCTGGCGAAGAAAGACAAAGGATCGGCGAGCCAGCAAGAATCCGATCGGCCGGCAGAAGGTCTCGGATCAGGGCGCCGCACTGCACTTTCGATTGGCCGTTGACCAGAATCGCAACGTAGCTAGTGCGAAATCTATTCAGGGGAGATTCCGATGGCCGACGAAGCAACTGAAACGAGCGCGCTGGAGCTGGCGACCGAGTTGACGATCGCCTGGCTTACCAATCCGAACACGCGCGCCACGGCCGAGGAAGTTCCGCCTTCCTGAAGAGGATGCACGAAGCAGTGTCGCAGTTGGCTGCACCTTCGGCCGCAACGGAAACTCCTGCACCGGAGGCCGAAGTCGAGTATCCGCCGGCTGTGTCCGTCCGCAAGTCGCTGGCGTCCAAGGATCACATCATTTCGCTGATCGACGGCAAGCCCTACAAGACTTTGCGCCGCCACCTTTCCGGCCATAATCTTACGCCGGAGACCTATCGCGAGCGCTACGGCCTGAAGCCCGACTATCCGATGGTCGCGGAAAATTATTCCAAGGCGCGCCGCGAGATGGCGCAGAAGATCGGACTGGGGCGCAAGCCAGGGATGCGCCGGAAGCGCTAGCAGATCTCGACGGTGAGATGGCGAACTTCGTGCACGGGCGCGAGCCGTGCACGAACCGTCGCCGCGGCAAGCGAAGACCCTGCGACGCTGACGATCGCCGCATGCGCATCGGGACCGACGCGCCACACATGCAAGTCCGCGATGCGGGCATCGCCGGGACCTTCGACCAGATCGCGTATTTCCTGCGCGACATGGTCGTCGGTCCGGTCCAGCAAGACGGCCGCCGTGTCGCGCATGAGCGTCCAGGACCAGCGGGCAATGACCACCGCGCCCACGATCCCCATGATCGGGTCCATCCAGGTCCAGCCCAGGAATCGGCCCGCCAGCAGCGCCGCGATCGCGAGCACGGACGTCAGCGCATCGGCCAGCACATGGACATAGGCCGAGCGGAGATTGTTGTCGCGCGACCCTGAAGCATGCCCGTGGTGATGGTCGGCGTGATGATCATGATGATGATCGCCATGGCCGTGGTGGTGATCGTGGTGATGCCCGCCGCCGAGCAGCATCGCGCTGACGATGTTCACGCCGAGCCCGACCACTGCGATGATCGTGGCCTCGCCGAAGGCGACGGTGACGGGCGCGAAGAGCCGCATGATCGACTCAGTCCCGATGCCCAGGGCGATCAAGCCGAGCACCAGCGCGGACGCAAAGCCCGCGAGGTCGCCCACCTTGCCGGTCCCAAAGCAGAAGGCCGGATTGCGCGCGTGCCGCCGGGCAAACGCGTAGGCTGCTGCTGCGACGCCGAGCGCGCCCGCATGCGTCGCCATATGGAAGCCATCGGCGAGCAGCGCCATCGAGCCGGTCATATAGCCGGCAGCGATCTCGACCAGCATCATCGCCGCGGTCAGTGCGACCACCCATAGGGTTCGCCGCGCATTCTCGTCATGCGCCGCGCCCAGATAGACGTGGCTGTGACCAAGGGCCTCGATTTCCGGAAGGCTCGCCATGTTGAATTCCTATTTCGCGTAGCGGTGCATCGCCGCCGTCAATTCCGCCGCGCCCTTCGCGCGGTCCTCGTCCGAGAGCCCCGGCCGGACGACATGCTCCTGGAGATGGGCTTCCACGATCTGGTCCATCAGGCCGTTCATCGCGCCGCGTGCCGCCGCGACCAGATGCAGTGTGGTCGCGCAATCCTCGCCTCCGGCGAGCGCACGCTCGATCGCGGCCACCTGGCCGGCGATGCGCCGCACCCGCTTGACGAGCGCCTGATTGTCGGAAAGATGCGACATACCCCTCCCCCCTATATGGCGATCGAGCCGGATGCAATCGCCGAGACGCTGGCAGGCATCGGCTCCGGTTTCCTGAAGTGACCGAAATCAGGCGCGAACCTAGCTGTCCCGCTCGCCTTCCGATCCGATCCCGGCATCGACATCCTGCGAGATCTCACGACCCAGCCGAGGTCCGGACTCCATGCGGCGGCTGAGCGATTCGACGAATCGTTCCCATCGCTCCTTTCCCATCGCCTGGGCGGCAGCGAGCGCCGTATCGGGAAGCGGCGCGTTGGTGGTCAGCCAGAACCGGATGAACAGCGCCAGCGTCTCGTTCGAGAGATCTATATTCCACGCCAGCCGGTCGGCTTGCCGGCTCAACCGGTCGAGCCGGCGACTGATCGCGGCTTCCAGCCGCTCCGATCCGTCCGGCGACAGGAACGACGCCAGCGCGGTCTCGACCACCAGCGCCTGCGACACGCGCTTGCGCGCGGCATAGTCGGCAAGCTGGCGCGACAGGTCCGGCGGCAGGCGAAACGTATGCTTGAGACGGTTGCCGCTCACAGCGCGATCCCGTCATCGGGATCGAGGCTCGCGACGCGCGCGTTGCGGCGAGCGCCTTCCTGTGCCCTCCGCGCGCGCACCGCATTCGCCTCGGCGGCATCATCCTCGACAAAGTCGAATTCGCGCTGGGGCACCGCCGGTGGCGCTACGATTTCCTCCTGGACCGGCAGCTCGGGCTCCCGCCGGATGCCGCTGTTTGCCGCGTCGCCGCCGGCGTCGTCGGCGACTGCCGTCGTCGTCGCCGGGGTGGGTGGACCCGCCGCGGCGGACGGGGCGCCGGACCAGTCGTCCACCGGCACGGACCGTTGCGCCGCAAGCTGCGGTGGCGGTGCGACGATGCGGGCGGACAGCCGCGGATCCTCGAAATAGCGCGCCTTGCTGGCGAGCAGCGGCATGACGCCTGAGACCATCACGATCTCCCGGTCGGGCGCCAGCTGCATGACCTCGCCCGGCGTCAGCAGGGGCCGGGCGGTTTCGGTCCGCGAGACCATCAGATGCCCCAGCCATGGCGACAGCCGGTGCCCTGCATAATTCTTCATCGCGCGCATCTCGGTGGCGGTGCCGAGCGCGTCGGACACGCGCTTCGCGGTCCGCTCGTCATTTGTCGCGAAGCTTACGCGCACATGGCAATTGTCGAGGATCGCGTTGTTCGGCCCATAGGCTTTCTCGATCTGGTTGAGGCTCTGGGCGATCAGGAACGCCTTCAGGCCGTAGCCCGCCATGAACGCGAGCGCGCTCTCGAAGAAATCGAGCCGCCCGAGCGCCGGGAACTCGTCGAGCATCAGCAGCACGCGCTGCCGCCGGCCTTTGGGCGTCAGCTCCTCGGTCAGCCGGCGCCCGATCTGGTTGAGCACCAGCCGGATGAGTGGCTTGGTTCGGCTGATGTCGGACGGCGGAACCACGAGGTAGAGCGTGACCGGCCGCGCGCCATCGACCAGGTCGGCGATGCGCCAGTCGCAGCGCCGCGTCACCTCGGCGACGACGGGATCGCGGTAGAGGCCGAGGAACGACATGGCGGTCGACAGCACGCCGGAACGCTCGTTCTCCGACTTGTTGAGCAGCTCGCGTGCGGCCGATGCGACGACCGGATGGACCCCGGCGTCGCCCAGGTGCCGCGTCGACATCATCGCCGCCAGCGTCGACTCGATCGACCGCCTGGGATCGGAAAGGAAGGCGGCCACGCCGGCCAGCGTCTTGTCGGGCTCGGCGTAAAGCACATGAAGGATCGCGCCGACCAGCAAGGCATGACTGGTCTTTTCCCAATGGTTGCGCCGTTCGAGCGAACCTTCCGGGTCGACCAGGACATCGGCGACGTTCTGGACGTCGCGGACTTCCCATTCGCCGCGCCGTACCTCGAGCAAGGGATTATAGGCGGCCGAAGCCGCGTTGGTGGGATCGAACAGCAGCGCGCGGCCGAACCGCGACCGGAAGCCGGCGGTCAGCGTCCAATTCTCGCCCTTGATGTCATGGACGATCGCGGAGCCCGGCCAGGTGAGCAGCGAGGGCACGACCAGACCGACGCCCTTGCCCGAGCGCGTCGGCGCGAAGCACAGGACATGCTCGGGTCCGTCGTGACGCAGATAATGTTTCCCGTACCGGCCAAGGACCACGCCATCGTCACCGAGCAGGCCCGCGGCGCGAACCTCTCCGGGGCTGGCCCAGCGCGCCGAGCCGTAGGTTTCCGCCGTCTTGAGCTCGCGGGCGCGCCAGACCGACATCGCGATCGCGACGAGCATTGCGGCAATCCCGCCCGAAGCGGCGATCGCCGCGCCGCGCAGGAAAATGGCGGGCGCATAGGCGTCGAACGAAAACCACCACCAGAAGAAGGCTGGCGGGGGGTAGATTCGATAGCCCTGCCACACGAACCAGGGCGGTCCGAGCTCGGGTTGGTGACCAAGCGCCGCGGCGGTCCACTGTGTCGCGCCCCAGATCGCGCCGATCACGATCGCGAACACGATGAGGATCTGGCCCCAGAGAATCTTGGTCGCGGACACGCACGCCTTCCTTTCCGGCAAGAGAAGTCGGACGCCGGGCAAGCGGAATTCAAGCGCGCGGTGCCGCGAATGGCTGTCGAGTGAAGCCTGGCGCACAATGACAGGCTGCGGCGTAGGCTGACCTAGAGGCCAAGGCCTCGCGCACGACCGAAGCTCCAATCGACCCCGCCTCCCGGCGCGATCGTGCCGCTGACATGTTGACCCAGATGCTGTTCGAGCGCCGGCCGCCAGGGCACGAGCTGGAACCCCAGGCCATTATCGATCATCGCGAACCGGCCAGAGGCAAGTGTCACGCGCTCGCGATAGACGCCGGCAACAGGCTCGCCTGGCCCACCGGGCTGATAGGCGAGACCTGTGCGATCACCGATCCGCGCCGCCGCATCGTCGAGGTCGCGGGTGCGCAGCGTCTCGATGAGATCCTGCGCGAACACCAAGCGCCCGCCCTGCCGCCTCGCCAGCCCTTCGCCCGCCAGCAGTTCCGCGCGTGCCGCCATCGCGTCGCGGACCTCCGCGCCAAACCCGCCGCCCGTCGCCGCCTGCTCACGCGCGACCAGCTGGCGGTCGAGCCAGGTCGCGCCGCGCGCGGTGACCTGCGCATCGATCGGCAGGTCGGAGCGTGTCGCGAGCGACAAGCGGATCCTTCCCCTGTTGTCTTGCCAGGAGCGCAGATCGACCACGGCGCCCGGGCGGGCGTCGCCCGTCATGTCGATATCGTCGAATCGCAGATGGTGCGTGCGACCATCCACGCCGTCGATCACTGCATAGGCGGTACCCTGCAGCTCATCGTGCAGGCCGCGCTCGACAAGCCTGCCCAGCACCGGCTCCTGTGTATCGCCGCCATGAAGCGCGAACCCCGCCGGGTCGGGGGCGCGGCCGGCGCCGAGCATCGCGCGATGCATCGTCTTGATGATGTCTCCCCGCATCCCGAGGTCACGAAGGGCAGGCTCGATTCCCGGCTTCAACGACCAGCTCGCGGGTCCCAGCTGATCGGCAAGGCCGAGCCGCTCGAGCTTCATCGCGCGGCCGACCAGCAAGCGGCGCAATTGCGGATCGCTGTCCTCGGGCGACGGTGCCAGGTCGATCCTGCCCGATTGATCGTCCGCGATGCGCGCGAGGCCGGCGTCCAGGCCGGTCCAGCGGTCGGCATCGACCTCGCGGGTCAAAGCCGCCTCGATCTCGCGCTGGCTGCGCGGGCCAAGCTCCAGCGTCGCGCGTTCCTCGGCGCGGGCGCGCATGCCGCTGCGGATATAGTCCCGGTCGATCACCAGATCGCGCCCGTCATCGGCGACGCCGCGGACCAGGACATGGACGTGGGGGTTGTCGGTATTCCAATGGTCGATCGCCACCCAATCGAGCCGAGTGTCCAGATCCTGCGCGACATCGGCCATCAGCTCGCGCGTGAAGGTCCTCAGGTCGGCGAGCTCGGTGGCGTCCTCGGGCGAGACGATGAAACGAAAATGATGGCGATCGTCGCCACACCGATCGGCGAACGCGTCGCCATCGGCGCGATCGGACCGCGCGTCGAACATCGTTGCGTCCTTGCCGTCGCGAGTGACGCCGTCGCGCTCGAGATAGGCGATATGCCGGGCGAGCGGCGCGGCGCGGAAGCGAGTGCCGAACTGGCGGACGACGCGCGCCTTGATGACGACCCGGCGTGCATTGGATCGCAGCCGGGCCGAAAGTGCGGCCCTGCGGCCGCGGCCAAGCGCGCCGGTGCCGCCGGAGCGCTTGGCGGATGATCGCCGCAATTGTCCGCCGCGCATGGACGCGCGCTTGACCTGAGCGGCCAGCCGGGTCGCGCGGCGCATATTGGCCGCCCCGCCGTCCCGCCCCTTGCCGGGCCTGATACGGAAATCATCCTCGCCGCCAGTCATCGAGCCGGCTCAGAGCTGAAATTGCCCGCCGACGGCGTTCGGAAGCTTGAAAAGATTGAACAATTCCTGGAGAGCGACGGCAGGCGAAGTGGAGAGACGGCGCGAAAACCGCAATCAAACCAACCACATGCACCCCGCGCGACGGCGGTGCTTTTATCTCGCCGTCGCTTCCAACCTGCGGTCCAGAGCCTCCCGTCCCAAGCTTCGGCCTCCGGACCTCGCATCCGATCCCGCAATCTGCAGGCCATCCGCACCGTCATGGAGACTTGCCGGAAAGAGGGATGAAGAGGCCGTTCGGCTTGCCATCGGAGGACGTAGAACGGCGGTCTTCCGCTGCAGGCAGTGATGCTGAATTCGCGCCTTCTGCCACGTTTTCGGCGCCGACGGGGCTGCGCCGTGATCGCACGACGAACACCGCGGATCGCGTCCAGGCGAGCGGGTCGGGAGCGAATGCCGGCGCCCGGACAGTGGCTTCCGTGGCGATGACCGGCGCGAGCTTGCGCACATAGGCGACGGTTTCCGCAGGCAGTCCGCGCCGGTTCGCGAGATAATCCTCGTAGCGGCCCGGCCCCGCATTATAGGCAGCGAGAAACCCCGGCGCGCCATAGCGATCGTACATTTCGCGCAGATAGCCGGCCCCGGCGATGATGTTGTCATGCGCATCGTAAATGTCGTTGCCGAGGGCGTATCGGCTGCGCATCGCCTCCCAGGTCGCGGGCATGAGCTGCATCAGGCCGGTCGCGCCCTTGGGCGATACCGCGCGCGGATCGCCGGCGCTTTCGATGCGGATCACGGCATAGATCCACGCCTCCGGAATGGCGAAGCGCCGCGCCGCCTCGGTCACGTAACCGGCGACCGAACTACCGACATCACGCACCTCGATCGGCTGCGCGAAGGCCGCATCATGCGCTGCAATGGCGCTCGTCCAGATCGCGGTGAAAATGCCCAGCACGCGGCAAAAGCGCATCGTCTCAGTCCCGCGCATCGCGGCGCGAAGGACGCGTCCACAGCAGATGATGATCCGAGCTACCGCGGCCGGACTGGAACAGATTGGCGTGGATCGGCCGGGGAAGCGCCGGGTCGTCGATCAGCAGCGAGACATAGGCGCCGGCGCGCTCGCCGGTGCGCTTCCAGCCGGCACCGACTTCCGGACCCTGGCCGTCGCTGCCGCGATGGATGCGATAATCGGGCGCATTCTCCCCCTCGGCATCGGCGGGAACCAGGCGCAGCTCGACGTCGAGCGTCAGGGTCTTGAGATGGCCGGAAAAGCCGTCCGGCGTCCGGACAAAGGCACCGATCTGCGACATGGGAATCTCCATCACTTGGGGGGTTGAGTTCAGCGAAATTCAGCGGCGCGGCGATGCCGCCCGAACCTGATCCGGGTCGGACTGCAGCCAGAGCGGCGTAAGCGTGCCGCCGAGCGTCGTGGTGGCGAGCGGGCCAAAATAGCGGCCGTCGAGGCTGTCGGGAACGTTGGCGTTCATCAGGAAGACTTCGTCCGCCGCGAGCACGCGGCAGCCACTCCAAATGGGAAGTGGCCGGCCTCGGCTGTCGCGCAGCCGGGCATCGCCGAGATGCTCGCCATCGACCAGGATCCGCACGCCAGACCGGCAGACGCGCTGTCCGGCGATCGCCGCGACGTGCTTCAGCATCGGCACGCCGCGCGGCAGATAGTGGCGCTCGGCGAGGTAGCGCGCGAGCGGCTCCGGCGGCGTGACGAGGACCAACGAGCCACGGTCGATCGGGCCTGTCCGATCGACCGTGTAAAGGCCGATCGGCACGCTCGCGCTGGCATTCCAGATCAGGCGCGGCGCAGGGTTGATGAACGCCGTGATGATCGTTGCCATCGCCGCGAAATAGGCGAGCATCACATAGCCGAACCGAGTCATGCTCCGAGCTCCCGGCGCTGGAGCCACGCGCGGTGGCGCGCGATCGAATAGGGCCTGGGCTCGAATCCCGCCGTCACGCGGTTATGGACATGACGCCAGTGATCGGCGGCGGCATCGCCCGCATAGATGCCGATCGCTTCGACCAGGTCGATCGTGCGAAGAACGCGTTCGACCTTTTGGCAGCCATGAACGCTGAGCAGCAATTCGCCGCCGGGCTGCACGAACGGCAGCGTCGAATAGGGCGCGCCAGGCGCGACCGGCGCGACGATATCGATTCGCGAGGCGATCGTGCCGTGATCGTTGGCCGCCCAGGACACGAACGCAAAGGGCTCGCCGGGCCGGAAGCCGACCACGCGCCGGCGCCGGTCGACGATCCGGTCGTTCGCGATGCGGCCGAAGCGTATCCAGCGCTCGACGCGCTTCTCGATCCACAGGAGATCGACATGGGTGAGACGGCTGGCCGGGGATGCGGACGCATGTCCGCGATCCGCGCCCGCCGATGCGATGCGGGACATCAAGTTTCTCCTTGGGGATCGCCGAGCGAGCGGCGGAGCGGGTCGGGCCATGCCCGCGCGACTGCGGCTCGTCGCGCGCCCGTCGCGCGACGGGCGGCCTTGGCCGCCAGACGTTAGATAGAATCCGAAGGATTCTTTGTTAGCATGGTTAGGCGCGGGAAAATCGCTGCGAGCGCAGTGATTTGGAGCCGATTCCGGTTTCCGATGGCACGAGCTTCGGGTTCGCGATGGCACGAGGTGCCGGGTCAAGGATGGCACGAGTCCCATCATGACTTATCCACAGGCTTGAGGCCGACCCGGCGCATCGCGACATCGAAGGGATCGGGCGGGATCGCGACGAAGCTCAGCCGCTCCCGCCCGAGCGCGAATTCGAGCGCGAGGCGGTAGCCGGGGAGCGGCTGGCGGCGGACGATATCGCGCAGCGCGAAGGCGAATTGCTTGCGCGGCGACAGCACCCCGGATTTCAAATGGAGGTGCGCGAGGTCGAAACTCCAGCCACCGCGCTGACGCCCGCCATGCTTGCGCACGATCCGGTAAAGCCAGCGCTCAAGGCCCCCGGTCAGGTCGAAATAGGCGCGGTCGATGGTGAGCACGAGCGCCTGGTCGAGCACGCCGGCATAGAACCAGTCGGGCAGGATCATCTCGATCCCGAGCGGCCGCCCGTGCGGGTCGAGCCGTTCCTTCCACTCGTTGATCCAGGAGAAACGGTGCCGCCGCCGCTGGAGTGGCTGGCGGATCGTGGTCGCGACGGTGGTCGACTGCAGCCGGTCGAGCGCGGCTTTCAGCCGTTCATAGTCGCGCTGCGAGACGCCGCGCGCGATGAACGTCAGGATGGCATGCGGCGTGGTCGCCATCAGGCGCGACGTCGGGCGGCCGCGGTCGCGCGCCTCGACGATCTGGCTTGCCGCCCAGATGAGAATATCGGCGTCCCATATCGTCGCCATGCCATGCTCGGGCGTCGCCTCGACCTGGATGGAGACGTCGCCCATCCGGAAATCGATCGGCTTCACCCGCCGTGACTTGGCGAGGCTGAAGAACGGCCAGGCCATCAGGTCCTGGGCGTCGCGCGGCGCGAGCTCGCCGGGTATCGCCCGGAACAGATCGAGCTGCCGATCGCTGGCGGTTATGGCGGCCGTCACAGGCTGTACCGGTCGTCAGCGCCGAACCGGGCCGGCAAGGCCCTGGTCAGGGAGCGCGATGCGCTTGGCCGGGTGGACCACACCCTTGCCGGGATCCGACGTCGAGCGCCGCACGCCCAGCTCGGCCCAGGATTGCAGATCCTCGATCGCATAGACGACGCGGCCGCCAAGCTTGCGATAGGCGGGCCCGGTCCCATAGCAGCGATGCTTTTCGAGCGTGCGGGCCGACAGGCCGAGCAGTAGCGCGGCGTCGGGCGTGCGGAGCAATCGTTGCGGTGCGGCGGATACGGATCCACTCATCTTTCGGTCTCCAGCGGGCGACCGGCGACCACCGCCAGTTCCGTCCATCTGCCGGTGATCATGGAGGGCGACGGGCGGGGCGGCGGAGCGGCTGAAATGCGGGTCGCAAAATTGTCGCCCCCAATCGAAACCAGCGTCAGCGTCCGGCGAGCAGATCGCGGTAGCCGGCGCGCATCATGTGACGGGCTTCGGCGATCAGCCGCTGCGTGCGCCGGCGCTCGCTTGACGATTTCCAGCTGTCGGCGGGCAATTCCGCCAGCCAGGGATAGAGGATGCCGCTCCCGATCTGCCGGTTGCTGGCGCCCGCGAGATCGGCATCGAGAACGCGCAGCAGCAGCGCCAGCCGCTGGCGCTGGAAGCGGCTGGGGTGGAGCGCGGCCGAACCAGCGGCCAATGGCGCGCCCGACAGGAAGCGCCGAGCGGCGTCGGCCGCGTCCGCCGCGATCGGATCGGCGGTCAGCTTCAGCAGGATGACCAGCGGCGCGTCGTCGTCCGGCGTGCGCAGCCACAAGCGATGCCGGGCGGTGATGGTCTCATAGACCAGGTGGCGTCCTGCGGCATCCTCGCCGCAGGCTGCCGGGACGCCGATGCCCGCAAGGGCGCAGACGCCCGCGAAGCCGGGAGGCGCGCGATCGAGCGCGACGACCGACGCGGCGGCGTCGGCGCGCCAGAGCGCCGGCGCGTCGCTGGCGGTAAGGTCCGGATCGAAAGAAGAAGGCCAAACCCCAATGCCGGGCCAGCCCTCCCTTTCCGGCGGATGCCGCAAGTGACTGCGCGTCGTGCCAGTCGCGGCGATAGTCCGGATTCCGGCGCAGGAACTCCTGCGCGAAGTCGGCGAGATCGAGCGGCCGCGCTTCGTCTGATGTCGTGTCGACACGGACATGCGGCGTTGCGATGAGGCACCTCGGAACCCGTTTGCGAGATGCCCAGCTGTGCCGGCGGCACGGATGGCCGGAAGACCCGGATCGGGCAGGCGATTGTCCCCAGGAGGGCGGCAACGAGCGCGCCGATCGACGCCAAATATGCGCGCCGGTCCTCTCTGCGACACGCCGGCACGGCATCGAGGCACGATCGCGCCCGCAACGGGGTTAGCCCTGCGTCCGGGGAACATCATGCCCCGGCGGGGACAAGCCTGTCCGCTCATCACAACGTCGAAGGCGCCGTTCGCTACAGCCTGGCATCGGAGCACCGGACGCGGATCGACATGGTAAGAGCCCCGCCCGGCAGAGCCGGGCGGGGCGTCTCGTTGGCTCAGTCGTTGCTGGCGCGGCGCGGGCGCGACCAGATCAGGCTGTAGGTGCCGCCTTCCTCGTCATCGAAGAGGTTGGCGAAGATGGGTGCGGTGAAGCTCGGGTCGTCGAGCTTGACCGAGAGATAGTCGCGCTGCTCGGCCGAGGTCTTGGCCCAGGCCGCCCCGATTTCCGCGCGTCCGACGAAGACACGGTGGGTGGGGGCGCTGTCGTTGCTGCGATTGTCCTCCGGAACGATCCGGACGCCCTTGGCCTGGACGCTGAGGGTGACGATCTCGCCCTGATAGTCCTGGCCGACCTTCTTGAAGCTGCCGATGTTCGCCATGATGATACTCCTTGGTTTTCGAGCCCGCCCTGTGCGGCCTCGATGGCGTGCAAGGGCCGGGTGCGAACGCCGCCGCAGCTCTGCCCGCAGCGTCAGCGGAGGACTGCGGGGCCGGGGCTTTCTTGCTTCGCGAGGAATGGGCGCCAGCCCAGGGGAAGAAAGTTTCGGGCGCGCGGTTGCGGCCAAGGCGTTTCGAGGCGCAGCCGTCCCCCGGCCAGCTCAGCCATTGAAGAGGCCGCGGGCGGGATCGATCGGACCGGGGACGAGGATGGCGAACCCCGCAGATCAAAAGGCAGGGACGTGATGGCGATCGTCCCACGGTCTCCGGCTACGGCACGATCTTTCCGAAATCGCGCTACGTCACCCCAAGGCGCGTCGGGGACGAGCCGATCGGCAGTGCGGGCACCACCACGGCAAGCGTTCGCACCAAAACCGGGTGAAGCTATGCGGACGGCGTCATCCGCCGCCACGCGACCGAACCGACGAGGAAGGCGACGATCAATGCCGTCGGTCCGCTCCATGCGCCCGTACCGGCGACCTCAGCCGCGATGCCGTGCGCGGCATGATAGGCGGTAAATGCCGCCGGCGCCGCGAACAGCAGCGCGACCATCGCACGGCCCAGCGGCGTTCGCGCAGACGCGAACAAGATCGGCCCCGTCGCGGCGATGAGCAGCGCGACAGCGATGCCCGCGAGCGCCGCAGGGAACAGCGTGCCGCCCGAGCGCCATGTGAGCATGGCGACCGCCATGCCCGCGAACAGGGAAAGCGCGTGGACGGAAAGCTTGAACAGCACCCAGATCAGAAAGAGCGCGACCGCGATCAGGATCGGAACAGCGAGCATCAATGCGTCCTCCGTAATAACGGCCCAGCCGTCGGACGCGCTCTCCACCACCACCACAGCGCACGATGTGGGCTATCCATAGCGCGTATCCGGGCATCCGGGAATCGCTTTCCAGCGATCCCGTGTGCCCGGCGCGACATGGTCGGCTCAGCGCACAAAGGGATCATATTCGCGCACGATCGCTGCGGGATCGCCGTCATATTCGCGGGCCTCGACGACGCCGAACAGCTTCTCGTCGATATGAAATACGACGATGCAGGCCATCAGCGTGCGTGCGAGGTTCCATGCGTGGGACTGGGCAAGGGTGAGCGGCATGTCCGGGACTCCCGTCGGGAGCGAGGACCACCCCCGCTCGACGGGCGCCCGAAGCGTCCGGAACGGAACCGCCGTCACCGCGGGAGGCGCAGCCGGGAGCGGCCGCACGCGCTAGCGTAAGCGGACCCTTTACGGGTTGACGGCGTCAGGTTCCGGGCTGGACCAAGGATTGCGCCTCAAAGAGCGGGGTGGGGCTCGCGTTCAACTGGCTGGCCGGTCCCAGCGTTCGCCATCGCCTGGCCGCGCAAGATCACACGGACCCTCAGCCGCCATCTCGTTTGCGAAAATCCATCGGACGGATACCCATCGCCCGGGCCTTGTCGGCAAGGTTGTCCTGAATGCCGGTGCCGGGGAAGATGATGACGCCGATCGGCAGAACCGACAGCATCGCGTCATTGCGCTTGAACGGCGCGGCCTTCTTGTGACGTGTCCAGTCGGGCTTGAACGCGATCTGCGCGACCTTGCGCGCATCGGCCCAGCAGGCGGCGATCCGCTCGCCGCCGGTATCGGACCCGCCATGCAGCAGCACCATGTCGGGATGCTTGGCATGCACGCGATCGAGCACCTGCCAGATCAGCCGGTGGTCGTTGAAATCCTGGCCGGCGGTGAAGGCGATCTTCGGCCCCGCGGGGACGAGCACGTCCCGTTCGGCCTTGCGCCGAGCGTTCAGGAAGTCCCGGCTGTCGATCATCGCGGCGGTGAGCGCCTTGCGATTGGCGACCGACCCGGAGCGCGGGCTCCACGGTTTGCGGAGATGCAGCCGGAATTGCTCGGTCGCGGCATCGCGGAAGAATTCCATGGCGTCGCGGCGCTCGATCAGCGTGGCGCCTTCGAGCAGCAGGCGTTCGAGCTCGACCGAGCGGACTTCGGACCCGTCCTGCTCGCGCTGGCTGCGCCGCTGCGCCACCTCGTTGTCGTCCAGTTCGCGCTCCACGCGTTCGGCGGCGCGGTGGAAGACGTTGGTGACGCCCCAGAGCAGATCCTCGAGATCGGGCTCGAGCCGCGTGTCCTCGAGCGTCGCCACCAGCGCATCGAACATGTCGGCGACGGCGCCCGAGACCATTCGATCCTCGGGCAGCGGCCGGGGATCGGGCTCGTCGGAAAAGGGGCGATAGGCGTAAAGCTGAAGCTCCTGGAGAATGACGCCGGTGGATGAGCTCGCATGCTCGGGTTCGGATCGATCGCTGGTCATGATGCCGCCTTCCAGTGCGGCCGCGCCTTTCGCGGCCTTGCCAGGCGACGAAAGACGGTGGGCGCGCCGGGGCCGCACCCGCAGGGCCGCAGCGAAGCAAAGGACGCCGGGCGGCGGCTATTTTGCTTCGCGCTGCAAAGGCGGGCCTGCCCGCCGGCGGAAAATAGCCGCCGCCCGGCGTTGCGGCAGCGGCGCGCCTGCCGTCCGGTCGCCCTCTAGCAAGGCCGATCGCGCGGCCCCAAAAGGAAGGCATTCCGGATAGCGGGCTATACGCGGAGCTTGAGGAACCCATCGGCGTCGCACTGGAGCAGCTGATCGCGCAAGGCGACGCGGAGCGCATCGAGCCCGAACCGGCGCAGGTCGTCGTTGAAGTCGCCGAGGCGCGATTGCAGGGGGTGGACCTCGATCCCGGCATCGCGCGCCCGACCATCCAGGGTCGCTGCTGCGGTGTCACCCGCGGGGTCGTCGTCACGCGCAACATAGAGACGCCGAAGTTCGGCTGGGAAGCGCAGCGCCGCCAGATGCGCGGACGACAGCCCGGCGATCATCGGCATGCCGGGCATCCCCATGCGCAGCGACAGGACGGTTTCGATTCCCTCGCCCGCGACCATGACCGCTCCGGCCCGACCGAAGCGCACGCCATGGCCGAGCAGATTGCCCATGGCGCGGCGCGGGGAGGCGATCGGCGCCTTGTCGCATGCACCGGGATCGAGCCATGTCCGATGGACGCCGGTGAGCGTGCCATCCTCGTCGGTGACCGCTGCGATCATTGCCGGCCAGGCGCCACGGGTATGCGCCGGATCGTCCCAGGACGGACGATAATAGCAGCGCGAATGGAATCTTAGGGCGGTGCAGGTGCGCAATCCGGTCAGCGAACGTCCGCGCAAATAGGCCTCGACAATGCTGCCCGCGATCGGCTTCGAGGCCTCGAACAACCGGCGGGCCGCGAGCGGCGAGCCCATGGGCGCGGGACTGGCGGGTGCTCGATCGCCATCATGATCGGGGCCAGGCACGGGCAGGCTCAGGAAGCGCCGCGCCTCGGCGAGCGTGTCGCGCAGCTGCCGATGCCCTTCGACCCGGGCGATGATGTCGAGCAGATCGCCATGATCGCCGGTCGCGGCGTCGGTCCATTTGCCGGCACTGCCGCTCCCGTCGCGGGCTGTGGCAAGGCGGACATAGAGGCTGCGCCCCGGCGTGTTCGTGGCATCGCCGATCAGCCAGTAGCGGCCTTCGCGGTGTCCGTTCGACAGATAGCGGCGGCACACCGCCTCGGCGCGTTCGGCGAGGCGGCGCGCGATTTCGGTTGCGGGATTGTCCATGGGGCGCATCCTCAAGCGGCTTTCGCCGGGTTGCGCTCGGTGACCTTCTGGAGCGGAAACCGCTCCATGAGCCGCGCGAGCACCTCCGCGCCTTCGGCCCCCGTCGGCACGAACAGCCGTAGCTTCCACGAGATGATCTCGGAGATCAAGCCGAGCGCCTTCAGGCGCGCGACGCCGAGATCGTTGAAGCCGGTGAGCTCGATCCGATGCACGCCCATGGCGCGGACGCGCGCGAGCGACTGGCTTTCGATGAGGTGCAGCACGGCCTCGCCGGCAAGCAGCATCGGCCAGGCTTCGGCGGCGCCGAGCGCCGGGCGTTCGGCATCGATGGTCGCGGCGACCCAGGCGGCGGAGACGCGCCTGCCGATGATGCGCTCGCCGTCATCGGTTTGCAGCCGATAGACGCGCGAGGATTCGCGTGGGAGCTGCTTCCAGATCGGTAGCAGCAGCCCCGCCACGACATGCATGGTGCTGGTATCGAATTCTGGGATGGTCGCAAGCTCGGCATTCCAGGCATCGGCGAATGCCGCCGGGTCAGCCCGCTCCCATTCGGTCTCGGCCATTGCGTCGAGCGCCATGGTCGGCGCTTCCATCGGACGAAGCAGCCGGATGCGGCGTTCGAGGCTGCCATCGTCGAGCAGCAGGCTGCGCGACGGCAATTGCACGGCGGCACGGCCGGACCGCGCATTGACGAGCAGCAGCGCGTCGACGCCGCGCGCGCGGGCCAGCGCCTGTTCGAGCCCGAGCGGCTGGTTGCGGTCCTTGCGCGCGATCGTAAGCAGGCGCGTCTCGGCACCGGTGCCCGGATGGGTATAGATCGACCGCCGATCGGTCACGATGAAGCTCTCGGCCGCCAGTGTCTCCAGGCCGATCTCGTAGACGCCGCTCGCGATCGCACCTTCGATCCGGGCGGCGAGAAGGCCTTCGAACGCCGTGAACAAAATGTCCTGAAGCGCGATGGTCAGCGCCAGCATGCGATTGAGGAAGGTCGTGATGGGCGGCAACTCGTCCTTGAGGCCGCCTGTCCCGGAATCGATCAGCGACAGACCGGTCGCATCCTCGAACACCAGGAGCGAACAGCCTTCGACCTTGCCCGCGACGAGCAGGCCGTAAAGCTGGCGAAGCGCGTCGCGCGCATAATGCGATTCGAGATTGTCTTGCGCGCGGAACATGTTCTGCCCGCCGGTCTGGCGTTGGCCGCGCGTGATGGCGCCCAGCGTGTCGAGGCGCCGCGCGATCGTCGAGATGAAGCGCTTCTGCGCCTTCACATCGGTGGTGACCGGCCGGAAGCGCGGCGGCTGCGCCTGGTTGGTGCGGTTGGTGCGCCCGAATCCTTGGATCGCGGCATCGGCCTTCCACCCGGCCTCGAGTAGATAGTGAACGCGCAACCGCTGGTTCACCGCGCCCAGATCGGCGTGATAGGAGCGGCCGGTCCCGCCCGCGTCGGAAAAGACCAGGATACGCTTGGCGTCGTCCATGAAGGCCTGCGCCTCGGCGAGGTTGGCCGCGCCCGGCCGCGTCTCGACCGCGAAGCGCGGCGCTCCGCTGTCGGAAGATTTCGCGACGATACGGCGCGACCGTCCGGTCACCTCGGCAACCTGCTCGGACCCGAAGCGATGGAGGATCTGGTCGAGCGCACCGGGCACCGGAGGCAGCGCCGCCAATTGCTCGATCATGGCCTCGCGGCGAGCGACGGCCTCGCGACATTCGACCGCCACGCCGTCGCGATAGACGGGGCGCGAGGACAGATTGCCCTCGCCGTCGCTGAACGGCTCGTAGAGCTGGACCGGGAAGCTGTGCGCGAGATAGTCGAGGACATATTCTTTGCAGTCGCAGTTTATGTCGAGCGTGGCGGCGAGAGACGCAGGTTTCCTTCGGTTTTCCATGATTTCACT
>NZ_JBYTEN010000007.1:0-164390 GCF_058790595.1 Sphingomonas sp. EU05-FHT14C10
CGCCCGACCTCCCCCTCAGCATATCCTGGATGGGAGGCCGGGCGGGGGAGCGGGCCGGTGCCCCCAAATGCGCCTGAGGCGCATTTCTTCAACACAATATCACGCCACCCCTTTTCAATCGTTCGAGGATTATGCCATATGACAGCGATGTCAGATTATCTCCCAGCCCCGTCGGAGCGAGTCGCGCTCGGCAAGAGCGGGCTTTCGGTCGCCCCGATCGCCTGGGGCATGTGGCGCTTCGCCGGTGACGACGTCGCCGCCGCGCGCACCCGTGTCGAGGCTGCGTTCGAGGCCGGCGTCACGCTGTTCGACACCGCCGACATCTACGGCCCCGACAATGGCGAAGCCTTTGGTGCGGCAGAGGCGCTGCTCGGCCGCGTCTTCGCCGAGGCGCCGTCGCTGCGCGAGCGGATGGTGCTGGCCACCAAGGGCGGCATCGTCATCGGCACGCCTTATGATTCCAGCCCGGCCTACCTTGCTGCGGCGATCGATGCGTCGCTGAAGCGGCTCGGCACCGACCGGGTCGAGCTCTGGCAGATCCACCGGCCCGATCTGCTTGCCCACCCGCAGGATGTCGCGCGCGCGCTTGAGGATGCGCACCGCGCCGGCAAGATCGGGGCGATCGGCGTGTCCAACTTCACGCCGTCTCAGGCGGCGGCGCTCGCCAGATATCTCACCGTGCCGCTGGTCAGCCATCAGTCGGAATTTTCGCCGCTCAAGCTCGATCCGCTGTTCGACGGGATCTTCGATCAGTCGATGGCCGAGGGCATGGCCTTCCTCGCCTGGTCGCCGCTCGGCGGCGGGCGCATCGCCGATCCGCGCGACGACCGGGCGCGCGCGGTCGCCGCGCTGCTCGATGCCAAGGCCGAAGCCTTTGGCGTGTCGCGCACCGCTGCCGCCTATAGCTGGATCATGGCGCATCCCGCGCGTCCGATCCCGATCGTCGGCACCCAGAATCCGGATCGTATCAAGGAGATACCACAGGCGCTCGCCCCGCGCTGGTCGCGCGCCGAGTGGTACGCCGTACTGCAGACATCGATGGGAGAGGCACTGCCATGACACAGGGGACATGCGAGGTAAGCTGGTTTTCGGCGCTTTGCGATGACGACTATGAATTTCTGGGCGTTCCCGACGCCAGGCTGAAATCGAGCTGGGAGCATTGCCGCGATATCGTGCTGCAGGCCGAAAGCGGTGGTTTCGACAATATCCTGCTGCCCTCGGGCTATGCGCTGGGTATCGACACCACGGCCTTCGCGGCGGCGATCGCGACGCTGGTCAAGCGCATCCGACTGCTGATGGCGGTGCGCATCGGCGAGACCTGGCCGCCGCAGCTGGCGCGCCAGATCGCGACGATCGATCGCATCCTCGGCGGCCGGCTGACCGTCAACATCATCTCGTCGGACATGCCGGGCGAGACGCTGGCATCGGCCCCGCGCTATGCGCGCACGGTCGAGGCGATGCACATACTGAAGACGCTGCTCAACGGCGAAGCGCTCGACCATGACGGCGAGTTCTGGAAGCTGAAGCTCGATCCGCCGCGCGTCGGCACCGTTTCGGGCAAGGCGCCGCCGCTCTATTTCGGCGGCCTTTCGCCCGATGCCCGCGATGCGGCGGCCAGGGGTTGCGACGTCTATCTGATGTGGCCCGACCGCGAGGAGGTGGTGAAGGAGATCATCGCCGACATGACCGCGCGCGCCGCCAAATATGGCCGCACGCTCAGGTTCGGCTATCGCGCGCATGTCGTGGTCCGCGATACCGAGGCCGAGGCGCGCACCGCCGCCGATCGCCTGCTGTCGAAGCTCGACGCGCAGACCGGCGCCGCGATCAAGGCCAAGTCGCTCGATTCCACGTCGGTGGGCGTCAACGCGCAGGTTGCCCTGCGCGAAGCGGCGTCGGACGACGGCTATGTCGAGGATAATCTGTGGACCGGCGTCGGCCGCGCCCGCTCGGGTTGCGGCGCCGCGATCGTCGGCGATCCCGATCAGGTGCTGGCGAAGCTCGCCCGCTATCAGGACATGGGCATCGAGGCGTTCATCCTCTCCGGCTATCCGCACGCCGCCGAGGCCGATCTCTTCGCCCGCCACGTCCTGCCCAACATGCAGCATGGCCCGCTGGTGATCTGACGAACGCGCGGGAGGGGCGTCTGCCTCCCCGTCATTGCGAGCGTAGCGCGGCAATCCAGTCCGACGACAGACATGCTGGATTGCTTCGCCTCGCTCGCAATGACGGAACGGTCCGCATTTGCGGGCAAGGTGGCAAGGCTGACGGCTTCGCCGCTACCAGCGCTTGATCGTCACCCCGCCGTCGACCATCAGCGACACGCCGGTCACATAGGCCGCACGGCCGGAACAGAGCCACACGGCGGCTTCCGCCTGATCCTCGGCCGTGCCGATCCGCCGCAGCGGCACCTGCGCCGACAGGGACGCGAGCACCGCATCCCCGGCATCGTCATGGCCGGGCAGCATCGGCGTCCGCGTCGCGCCGGGCAGGATGGCGTTGACGCGGATGTTGCGCGGGCCGAAATCCATCGCCGCCGATCGGGTCAGCCCGTTCACCGCATGCTTGGCGGCGACATAGGCGGCCATGCGCGGTGAGGCGAACTCGGCAAGCCCCGACGCCGTATTGACGATCGCGCCGCCGCCCTGCGCCAGCATCTGCGGGATCTGGTGCTTCATGCACAGCCACACGCCGCGCACATTGACGTTGAAGCTCATGTCCCAGTCTTCGGCCGTGCATTCGGTGACCGAGGCCTTCTCGCCCAGATAGCCGGCATTGTTGAACGCGGCGTCGAGGCGTCCGAAGGCCGCCACAATATCGGCGACCATCGCCGCCACCGCGCTTTCGGACGTCACGTCGACCTGCAGCGCGATCGCCTCGCCGCCCGCCGCCGTAATTTCGGCGGCGACGGCTTCGCAGGAGGACAATGTCCGTCCGGCGATCGCGACCTTCGCGCCCTCGCGTGCGAAGATGCGCGCCGTCGCCGCGCCGATCCCGCTTCCGCCGCCGGTGACGAGCGCGACCTGGCCGTCGAACATCGTCATCCCGCCCACAGCTGCGCATAAAGCCCGGCCATCTCGCCGGCGTCGGGCACGCGCGGATTATTGGCCGGCGATCCCGAAGCCGCCGCCTGCGCGCACATGGTCGGCACCAGCGCGTCCCAGCGCGCGGCGTCGATCCCCCATGCCGCCGGCCCCGGCACATCGAGGTCGCGGTTGAGCGCCGCCAGTTCCTCCAGCAGCCGCGCCACCGCCGCCTGATCGCCTTCGCCTTCCCCGGCCACGCCCATCGCGCGCGCGCAATCGGCATAGCGGGCAAGCGCCGCCGGCGCGGACCATGCGGTGACGGCGGGCAGCAGCATCGCGTTGGACAGGCCGTGCGGCACATGGAAATGCGCGCCGATCGGCCGGCTCATCCCGTGGACCAGCGCGACCGAACTGTTTGAAAAGGCGATCCCTGCCTGCGTCGCGCCCAGCATCATCGCCTCGCGCGCGGGGGCATCGGCGGGGTCGGCGCAGACGCGGCGGAGATTGGGGGCGATTGCGCGCATCGCGGCCAGCGCCATCGCGTCGCTGAAGCCGTTGGCGCGCTTCGACACATAGGCCTCGATCGCATGGGTGAGCGAGTCGATCCCGGTATCGGCGGTCAGCCGCCTCGGCTTGGTGAAGGTCAGCTCATGGTCGATCAGCGCGGCGACCGGCAGATAGGCGAGGCCGGGGCACAACATCTTCTCGTCCGTCGCCTCGTCGGTGATGATCGTGAAGCGCGTCGCTTCCGATCCCGTTCCCGCGGTCGTCGGGATCGCGATCACCGGCAGGCCGGGGCGATCCTGCACATGCGGCGCTTTGTAGTCGGCCATGCGCCCGCCATGGACGCCCAGCGTCGCGATCGCCTTGGCGCTGTCGAGCGGGCTGCCCCCGCCGAAGCCGACGACGCAGTCATGCGCGCCTTCGCCAAGATAGGCGGTGCCGGCGTCGATCGACGCGACGGTGGGATCGGGCACCGTGTCGGCGAACACCCGGCTCGCGAAGCCTGCGGCCTTCAGCATGTCCTGAAGCTCCGCCACGCGCCCGCTCGCCAGCAGATAGGCGTCGGTGACGATCAGCGGGTTGCGGAGCCCCAGCGTCTCCATCACCTCGGGCAGCTGGCGCGCGGCGCCTGCGCCGATGCGCATGATGCGGGGCAGGGCGATGCTTGCGATGCTCAACTCACAATCTCCTCGCGGATCGAGCTCCGCGCCATCCAGAGCAGCGCCGAGGCGACTGCGCCGAACATGATAAAGATCAGCAGCGACCAGCGCACCCCTTCGGCGGCGCCGAGGCCCATCGTCTTGCCGATCAGGTCGCTGGTCGCGCCGACGCCGAGCGGCCCGAGCCCCAGCCCGATGAGGTTGACGAGGAACAGCAGCACCGCAGACGCCGTGGCGCGCGTCTGCGGCCGCACCAGTCCCTGGATCGCGGCATAGCCCGGCCCGTACCAGAGCGTGTTGAGCACCGGCGGGAAGGCGAACATGAAGAGCGCGAAGATCGCCGAATCGGAGAGCAGCGCGGCGATGTAGAAGGGAATCCCCATCAGCGTCGAAATCGCCGGGATGGCGACATAATAGCGCAGGTCGCGGCCGCCGTAATGATCGGCCAGCAAGCCGCCCAGCCAGGTCCCCACCGCTCCCGTCAGCCCCAGCACGACGCCCAGCGTCAGCCCCAGGAAACCCGTGAGCCCCAGCCCGTAGCTCGCGGCGATCGGCGTCAGTTCGGCGGCGTGGACGCGGAAGAAGAAGGGCGCGATGAAGGCCGCCGCGCCATAGCCGATGAAGGCCTTGATCGCGGCGGCGAAGGCGATGAGCCAGAAGGTCCGCTTGCTCCTGATCTCGGCCATGGCGGTGCGGAAATCGGGGCGGCTGGCGCGTTGGGCGGCAAGGTCCGCCGCCAGCCGGCTGCGCGGCTCGATCAGCGTCGCCCAGGCGACGATCGCCATCACCACGCCGGGCGCGCCCGCGATCAGGAAGGCGGTGCGCCAGCCATAGGCATCGGCGATCACGCCGCCCAGCGCCATGCCGAACAGGCCGCCGAGCGGGGTGCCGAGCGCGTAGAAGGCCAGCGCCGACGCCCGCTTCTCGCGCGGCGTATAATCGGTGATCAGCGAATGGGCGGGCGGCGTGCAGCCCGCCTCGCCGATGCCCACGCCGACGCGGCACATTACGAGCTGCGCGAAATTCTGCGCGAAGCCGCAGCCCAGCGTGAACAGGCTCCACAGCCCCGCCGCGCCCGCGATGATGCGTGGCCGGTTTCCCGTTTCCGCCACGCGCGCGATCGGGATGCCGAGCACGGTGTAGAACAGCGCGAAGGCCAGCCCGGTCAGCAGCCCCAATTGCCAGTCGGCCAGCTTCAGGTCGTGCTTGATCGGCTCGGCAAGGATCGAGACGATCTGCCGGTCGAGGAAGTTCAGTATATAGATCACCAGCAGCACGCTCAGCGCATAGCGGCGATAGCCGGGGGAAACGGGCGCTATGGCTGGCGGGGCGTGGGTGGTCTGGTCCATGGCGTCCTCTCGCGGTGGTGATTGACACCCCGATCCGTGATTTTATGACAACGTTGTCGGATGGGGAGAATGAAATGGCGCGCCTGCTGGTGCTGCAGTCGGTCTGGGGCCTGGACAAATGCCCGGGCTTCGACATCGAGAATGATCTGGACGCCGCGCTCGCCCGCGTCGTCGCGGCGGGCTTCGACGGCGTCGGCGTCAACGTCGCGCGCATCGCGCGCACGGCGGGCGTCGCGAAGGCGATGAACCCGCTCGGCCTTGCCTGGGAAGGGCAGGTGCTTGCGCATGACGCCGATCAGCTCGCCCACTGGATCGCCGAGGCCCACCGGCAGGGCGCGCACCATCTGAACGTGCAGATCGCGGGGCCGGTCGCGCATCTTTCCGACGCGCTGGCGCTGGTCGACAGCCTTGTGGCGGTCGCGAAGGATGCGCCGCTCCCCGTCTGGTTCGAAACGCATCGCGGCCGCCTCACCAACGACCTGCTCTTCACGCTGCGCATCCTCGAGGCGCGGCCCGACCTGCCGCTGACCTGCGATTTGTCGCATTATCCGGTGGCGGGCGAGATGGAACTGCCGCTCCGTCCCGATCAGCTCGCGGCGATCGAGCGCATCCTCGCCAACGCGCGCAACTTCCATGGCCGAGTCTCGACCACGCATCAGGTGCAGGTCGCCTTCGATTCGCCCCAGCATCGCGGCTGGCTCGATCAGCACATGGCCTGGTGGCGGCGCGGCTTCGAACTGTGGCTGGAGAGGGCAGGGGCCGATGATGCGCTGCCCTTCATGTGCGAGCTTGGCCCTCCGCCTTACGCGATCACCGCGCCCGACGGCGCCGAACTCAGCAACCGGTGGGACGAGGCGCAGCGGATGCGCGACATCGTCCGCACGCTGTGGCGCGAGGTGAACGGCGCACCCTGAGCAGGGCAGGGGACGCGCGCCCTCATATCTTTTCCTGCCCGCCCACCGCTCTCCGTTCGTGCCGAGCGAAGTCGAGGCACGCCACGATGGATGCGTCTCGACTTCGCTCGACACGAACGGCCGGGCTTGCAACGCGATCACGGTTCCCCGCCCAGCACCGCGCGCTGCCAGTCGGCATAGGCGGCATCGGCCTCGTCGCGGCCGATCTGCGGCACGAATTCGGCGTCGTAGCGCGCGAGCCGCCGGAGGTCGCTCTCGCCGAACAGCCCCAGCCCCATGCCCGCCGCCAGCGCCGCGCCATAGGCCGTGCCTTCGCGCACGGCATGACGCCGCACCGGGCGCTGGAGCGCGTCGGCCTGCAACTGCATCATCGTCGCGCTTTCGCTCAGCCCCCCGTCGGCCGGCACGGCCTCGGGCACCGGCAGCGCCTCGCCGATCACGTCGATGATGTCGCGGAAGCGCCAGGCGATGCCCTGCAGCGTCGCACGCGCGATGTGCGCGGGGCCGGATGCGAAGCTCAGCCCGGCGATCAGCGCGCGCGCGTCGAAGCGCCCGTGCGGCGACCCCAGCCCGGCAAGCGAGGGTCGCACGAACACGCCCCCCGTATCCGCTACCGACGATGCGGCGGCTTCCAGCGCGGCGGGGGCGGCGAACAGCCCGATCGGCCCGCACAGCCATTCGATCATCGACCCGGTGGTGATGACCATGCCCTCGATGCAATAGCGCCGCCGCCCGCCGGCAAAGGCCATCGCCTCGGCGGGCATGCTGCGGTGGATGGCGGTCGGATCGTCGCCGGTCACCGCCATCAGCACGCCTGATGTGCCGTAGGTCAGCTTCCAGTCGCCGCGCTCCAGCGCGCCGTGCGCGACGAGGCTGGCCTGCTGGTCGGCGATCAGCGCGCTGATCGGCACGCGCGCGCCCATCACCGCCGCATCGGTCTCGGCGATCGCGCCCCAGCTCTCGGTCTGCGCCGGAAACAGGCTTTCGGGGAGGCGCTGGTGCGCGAGCAGCGCGGGGTCCCACCCGCTGCCGCGCGCATAGTCGTAATAGCCGGTGATCCACGCGCAGGATGCGTCGGTCACATGCGCCGCGCCGCCGCTCATCCGATAGATCAGCCAGCTGTCGAGCGTGCCCCATTGCAGCGCTTCGGCAGGCTTGCCCGCCAGCGCGATCGCGGCGGGCAGCTTGGCGGATGGCACTTGCGGCCATGCGGTGAAGCCCGCCGCGCGCAGCGCCTTATATTCCTCCATGCCGCGCAGGTCGCTCCACACCAGCATCGGCGCGGCGGCCCTGCCGGTCGCGCGATCCCACAGCACGATGCTGGCGCGCTGGCTGGTGACGCCGATCGCCGCGACGTCCGCCATGCTGCGCCCTGCTGCGGCCAGCGCGCCGCCGATCACCGCCCGGCACGTCTCCCACACCGCCTCGGCGTCCTGCTCGACATGGCCGGGGGCCGGAAAGCGGCTTTCGATCGCGCGCTTGTCGATACCCAGCACCCGGCCTGCCGGATCGACCAGCATGGCGCGGGCGCCCGTCGTGCCCGCGTCGAGCGCGAGCAGCAGTTCAGGCATCGGGGATGAGGTTGCCGGGGTTCATGATCCCTTCGGGGTCCAGACACTGCTTGATCCGTCGTAGCAGCGCGACCCCGCCTTCGCCCAGATCGTGCTGCAGATAGGGTTTGCGCAGCCGACCCGCGCCATGATGATGCGCCACGCCGCCACCATGCTTCGCCGTCGCTTCCATGATCGCGCGCCAGCAGGCGAAATAGGCGGGCTCCATCTTCGCGCTGTCCTCGAAGGTGGCGGCGAAGCTGAAGTAGAGATTGATGCCCGATCGATAGACGTGCGAGCTGTGCGCCGATGCGTTGATCACGCCCGGAATGGCGTTCAGCGCCGCGATCGAGTCGTCGTAGATCGCGGCGATCTCGCTCCACTTGCCGGAAATCTCGACCGTGTCGGCAACATAGCCGCGCTCGAACATGTCGCGCCAGGTCGGCACATGGTTGCGCCGTTCGATCCACTGCCTGGCCGCCGCCGGATCGCCGGCTTCCAGCCCGGCTTCCTGCGCGATCTCCGCCATCGCCGCGATCTCGGCCGCGACGCGTGAGCGCGGCCCTTCGTGGATCATCAGCAGCATCGCCTTGCCGCCGCGCTCATGGTCGCGGAACAGGCGGCGGACCTCGCGCCCGTCATATTGGCGCATCACCGGGGGGCGCCAGTCGGCGCGGATGATCCGGCGCTGCGCCTCGAACCCTGCCGCCATGTCGTCGGCATAGAAGATGCTGTAGTCGCGATGCTCGGGCTTGGCGCGCAGCGACAGGGTGACGCCGGTGATCACGCCCATCGTGCCCTCCGCGCCCATCAGCAGGTGGCGCAGATCCGGCCCCGCCGCCGCGCGCACCGCCTTGCCCAGCGTCACAAGTTCGCCGTTGGGCAGCACGGCCTCGACCGTGTGGATGATGTCCTCGATATTGCCATAGGCGGTCGAGAATTGCCCCGATGCGCGCGTCGATACCCAGCCGCCGACGCTGCTGATGCCGATCGATTGCGGCCAGTGGCCGGTGGTCAGCCCTTCGGCGGCCACCGCCTCTTCGGCCTCGAGCCCGTTGAGCCCGGCATCGAAGCCGGCGAGCAGATCCTCGTTGTCGATAAAGCGCACGGCGTTCATCGCGCCCATGTCGAGCAATATCGCGTCGGGCGTCGGCTCGATCCCGCCGCACACGCCGCTGCCAAGCCCGAAGGGGATGAGGGGAACGCGCTGTTCGGCGGCGAGCTTCACTATGCGCTGCACATCCTCCACCGATTGCGGGCGCACGACCCAGCCGGGGGCGGGCACCGCCTCGCCGCGCCAGTCGCGCAGATGCTTGACCGCCCACTGGTCGTAGCGGCGGGCGTTGAGCGCATCGCGCTCGCTCGCCACGCGGTCGGCGCCGATCGCGCTCGCCAGCTTTTCTCCGATCGAACTCATTGATCCTCTCCTCGGCTCCGCTGCAGCAGCAGGCGGCTCTCATTCTCGATTGACCGGCAATGCGCGATCTGCGCGGCGCGGTCGGCGTCGCTCCAGCCAAGCAGCGCGCCCATCGTCGCGGCGGCGGGGGCCAGCGATGCCAGCCCGGCGCCTTGATCGAACCAGGCGCGCGCGCTCCGCCGCACCCAATAATCCTCCAGCGTCGCGGCGCCCTCATGCGTCACCGCATGCGTCGCCTCGGCCGCAACATCGCCGCCCGCCGTCGCGATCGCGCAGGCCTCGCCGCCATAAAGGCCGATCAGCCGTTCGGCCGCCTGCGGATCGAGCTGGGCGAGCCCCGCCATCGCGGGCGTGGTCACCGCGGCACCGCCCGGCAGCGCCTGCTCGGCCGTCGTGCAGGGTGCGGCGCTGGCGCCCAGCCGCTCGACGACAAGGTCGACGACGCGCTCGGCCATCGCGCGATAGGCGCTCAGCTTGCCGCCGGCGATCGACACCAGCCCGCCGGGCGAGGTCCAGATCTCGTCCTTGCGCGAAACCTCGCTCGCGCTCTTGCCCGGCTGCGCGATCAGCGGGCGCACGCCCGACCAGAGCGAGACGATCTCGTCGTCGCCGATCGGCGCAGTGTCGAGCGCCTTCTCGGTCGCGCGCAGCAGATAGTCGATGTCGCTGCGCTCGGGCGCGGGCCAGTAATCGGCGCCGCCGTGGAAGACGTCGGTGGTGCCGAGATAAGTGAAGGCGCCGCGCGGCACCGCGAAAATGCTGCGCTTGTCGGGCGCGCGGATGATGATCGTCGCGTTGACCGGTAGCCGCTCGCGCGGCAGCACCAGATGGATGCCGCGGCTGAGCGACAGGCGCCTGTCGCCTTCGCCCGCTTCCAGCCCGCGCACCTCGTCGACCCACGCGCCGGCGGCATTGACCACCAGCCGCGCCTTGATCCGCGCGCCCAGATCCTCGCCCGCCAGCGTCGATCGCGCGACCAGCCCGTCGCCGGTCAGCCCGGATGCCGCTACATGGTTGACGACGACCGCGCCCGCGCCCTGCGCCGCGCGGATATTGGCGAGCACCAGCCGCGCGTCGTCGGTCAGGAACTCGGGATAGATCACCGCGCCGTTCAGCCCGTTTGTGCGCAGCAAAGGTTCGCGCCGCTGCAGCTCGGACAGGCTGATCGCCTCATGGCGCTCGGCTTCCGGAACGCCGCCCAGCTTCTCGAAGGTCCACAGCCCGGCGCGCAGCTTGGCGGACATCGCCATCGATACGGTGGGGATCAGGAAGGGCGTGAGGCGGGTGAGGTGCGGGGCGATGCGGCGCAGCACCTGCCGTTCGGACGCGGCTTCCTTGACCAGCGCGACATCGCCCTGCGCCAGGTAGCGCAGCCCGCCATGGATCATCTTGGAGCTGCGGCTGCTCGTCCCGCTCGCATAGTCGCGCGCCTCGACCAGCGCGACCGACAGCCCGCGCATCGCGGCATCGCGTGCGATCCCCGCGCCGGTGATCCCGCCGCCGATCACGGCAAGGTCGAAGCTCCGCTCCTCCAGCCGCGCGAAGGTCGCGCGCCGCGTCCGCGCGTCGAGGAAAGTCGTCGTCATGCGCTTCACGCTATGCGAATGGCCATGGCGTTGGTAATGCAAAACAGGAATGAGGTGCTGAGCAGGCGATGAACATCAGGCGACTCCGCCATTTCGAGGCGCTCTACCGGCTCGGCAGCTTCGCGCGCGCTGCCGCCGAACAGAGCCTGACGCAGTCGGCGCTCACCCGGTCGATCCAGAAGCTGGAGGAGGAACTGGGCGCGCCGCTGTTCGATCGCACCACCCATTATGTCCGCCCCACGCCCGATGCCGATCGGCTGATCCGCTCCGCGCGCGACGTCATCGCCGCCGCCGCCAATCTCGAGCAGGAAGCGCGCGGCCTCAAGCAGCCGAGCAGCGGCACCGTGCATGTCGGCGCCGGTCCTTATCCGCTCCAGCCGCTGCTGACCGATGCGATCGCGCGCTTCGCCGTCGATCATCCGGCGGTGCGCGTCACCGTCACCGGCGGCCCGTCGGACCGGTTGCTCGAAACGCTGGTCGATCGCCGGCTCGATCTGGTGGTTTGCGATCGCGCCAAGTTCGCAGCTTCGGGCCATGCCGACGAAGTGCTGTGCATCCCGCTGCCGCCCGAGCCACTGATGCTCGTCTGCGCCGCCGGCCATCCCTTGCTGGGCAGCGACCGTCCCGATACCGCCGCCTGGCCCTGGGCGCTGCCGCGTCCTGCGCCGGGCAGCAATTTCCCGCGCGCGATCCGTCCGCGCGTCGCGGCGGGAACCTTCCCCGACTATGAGCTGGATTCGACCGCCGCCTGCCTCGACATGGCGCGCAGCGGCCGCGCGATCACTGTCGTCCCGCGCTCGCTCGCAGCCCTTGCCTGCGCCGGGGGCGACCTCGTCGCGCTGCCGCTGCCGCCGGGGGAGGAGACGCGCGATGCGATCCATTTGCTGCGCAACCGCAGCCGCAGCGCGCTCGTCGCCGCTTTCGTCGCCGTCCTCCGCGCCGTGGCGGCGACGCGCGCCTGACCAAAACTGTATACATCTTGACTCGCCCGCGCGGAGGCATAGCTTCGCGCGCAGGGGAGAGGGGATATGGTCAGCGTCGCTGTGCCGTCGTCCGCCGGATCGAACCATGCCCGGGCGCTCATAGCGCTCATCGGCGTGGCGATCTTCATCAACTATGTCGATCGCGGCAACCTCGCCACGGCAGGTCCGCTGATCAAGGATGAGCTGCGGCTGGACAATACCGCCTTCGGCCTGCTCGTCTCGGCCTTCTTCTGGGCCTATGCGCCGGGCCAGCTCGTCGCCGGCTGGCTGGCGCAGCGCTACTGCGCCTATCGCGTGCTGGCGGCCGGGCTCGCCATCTGGGCGGTGGCGACGATGGCGACGGGGCTCGTGGGCGGATTCCTCTCGCTGTTCGTCCTCCGCCTCATCCTTGGCCTTGGCGAGAGCGTCGCCTTTCCCGCATCGTCGAAGCTGTTCTGCGATCATCTCCCGCCCGAACGCTATGGCGCGGGCAATGCGGCGACCGCGATGGGGCTGTCGATCGGCCCCGCCTTCGGCATCTTCGCCGGCGGGATGCTGATGGCGTCGATCGGCTGGCGGCCGAGCTTCCTCATCTTCGGCGCGGTGTCGCTGCTCTGGCTCATCCCCTGGCTGCGCCTGCCGCGCACCGCCGTCGCGCCGCACGCGGTCAGGCTGCCGCCGCCGTCCTTTGGCCAGATCATGCGCAAGCGCGAGGCATGGGGCGCCTCGCTCGCGCATTTCTGCGGCAATTACAGCTTCTATTTCGTCCTCGCCTGGCTGCCCCTCTACCTCGTCAAGGTGCATGGCTTCGCGATGACGGACATGGCCGCGATCGGCGGGCTGGTCTATCTGGCGCAGGGGATCAGCTCGGCGCTGTTCGGCTGGCTCGCCGATCGCTGGATCGCGGGCGGGGCCAGCGTCAACCGCGCGCGCATGACGATGATGGTCGCGGGCAATCTGGTGATCGTCGTCTGCCTGCTGCTGCCGATCTCGGGCAATGTCTGGCTGTCGGTCGGCGCGCTCGTCGTCTTCGGGGCGTTCACGGGGATGACGGCAAGCAACCTCTTCGCCTCGGGGCAGACGCTCGCCGGCCCGCGCGCAGGGGGGAAGTGGATCGGCTTCCAGAATTTCTTCGGCAACTGCGCGGGCATCGTCGCGCCGGCGATCACCGGCTGGCTGGTCGATCGCTCGGGCGGCTTCTCGGTCGCCTTCGCGCTTGCCTCGGCGATCACGCTGGTCGCGGCGCTGAGCTGGCTGCTGATCGTCCGCCGCATCGCCCCGGTCGAATGGGACTGAACGGCCCGCGCCGCCGCTACAGTCGCGCCATCCCCGCGAACAGCTCCGCATCGGCCGAACCCGCGCGATAGAAGACCGGCGGCTGGCCGAAGGGGGCGGGGACGGTCGCGTCCCGCCCGCCGGCAAAGCGCGCGCCGCTCCACACATGCACCCAGTCGGCGCCGGCGGGCAGATAGGTCGTCCAATCCTGCCGGCCTTCCTCGATCACCGGTGCGACGAGCAGGTCGGCGCCATAGAGATAGGCGGTCTGGATCGCATAGGTCTTCGGATCCTCCTCGAAATGGAGGAACAGCGGGCGCTGGATCGGCATGCCCGTCCGCGATGCCTCGTCGGACAGGCGGCGCAGATAGGGCGCGAGATAGGCATAGATCCGCGTCATCCGCGCGAAATGGGCGAGCAGCGCGGGGTCGTCGTCATATTGGGTGTTGGTGCGCGGCCGGTTGCCTTCATGCGTGCGGATCATCGCGGTGAAGGCCGTCATCTCGATCCAGCGCATCGCCAGTTCGGGGGTGCGCAGCGTCTCGAACAGGCTGGTATAGCCGCCCGTGTCGCTATGGCTGTGGGCATTGCCCGTCAGCCCCGCCGACAGCGCGGCGCAGATGGTGGTGCCGATGCCGTCATGGCGGCTCCAGTCGACCGCCTGGTCGCCTGCCCACAGCATCGGGCAATGGCCCTGCACGCCTGCCGCGCCCGATCGCATGAAGAACATGATCTCGCCGGTCTTGCCCCGGCTCGCCACGCCCCTGGCGTTGACCTCGCCCCACAAGGCGGGCCAGCGATTATGCGCGGTCATCCCGCTCTCGCCATTGGCCAGCCGCACGTCGACGGGCAGATATTCGCCGAAATCGGCCATCCAGCCCGAAAGGCCGAAATCGATCATGTTGCGCCCGATGATCGCATCCGCGAACCAGTCGACCGCCGCCGGGTTGGTGAAGTCGACATGCCCGCAATCGAACTCGCCGAAATCGATGACATAGGGCTCGTCGGCGTCGGGGCGCATGACGAGATAGTTGTTGGCCGCCGCCTCGGCGTAAAGCGGCCCGTCCACCGCCAGATAGGGGTTCACATAGCCGAGGAAGCGGATGCCGCGTTCGCCGATCTCGGCGATGCGTTTTGGCAGGTCGGGGTAGCGATCGGCATTCCACTGCCAGTCCCAGAACAGCCGGTTGCCGAAGCTTGTGATGCGCAGCCCGACCCAATCCTCGCACCACAGGCCCGAGATGGCGGCCCCGGCTTCCTCGAAGCGCTTCAACCGCTCGAAGCTCTGGTCGCCGTCCTTCAGGCCGATCACCGCGCCCTTCAGCAGCCAGTCGGGCAGGGCAGGCTGCCTGCCGAAGCGGTCGGCCAGCGCACTGACCAGGTCCGTGAAATGCGGGCGTGCCCACAGTTCGATCCGCGCGGGGATTTCCCAGATCTCGATCTCGTGGAAATCGGCGGCGCGGAAATCGAACGCGGCATAGGCATAGCTGTCGATGTGCAGCGCATAGCGGCGCGAACTCAGATAGGTCGGCTGCGGATAGTTGGTATGGGCATAGCTGCCGCCGGCGCCCGTGGCCTTGGCCTCGCATTGCTGGAACAGCGCGGATTCGGGATCGCGGCCGTTGCCGGGCTCGGAACTCCACAGCGGAAACAGCCGGCCGCGCAGGTCGAAATAGGAGAATTGCTCGCCGCCGCCCCACACATGCTCGCCGGCCTCGGCAGGGGCGCGCAGCCACAGGCGGTTATAGGAGGGGTCGATCGCCTTCAGCGCGATCCCGGCGTCGCTGCCGCGCGCCGTCACGGTCAGTTCCAGCAGCCAGGGCGATCCGGCCTGCTCGGCCAGCCGCACCGTCGCGCCGCTAACTTCGGCATGCGTCAGCGCGATGCGATCGATAACGTCTTCGGCAATGTTGAAATGGCCGCGATGGCCCTGCACATGCGCTTCGCCGCGCCCGATGAAGAAGGCCGGGGCGTCGGCGCGGTGATCGATGATGGTCTTGCCGTCGATGATGATCGCGAAGCCGGAGTCGAGCGCCTCAAGCGCCATGAGAAACGGTCCTTTCGGTGTCGGTCTGAAGGGGGTCGGCGAAGCGCGCGCGCAACGCCTTCTTGTCGATCTTGCCCGTCGCGCCCAGCGGCATGGCGTCGATGAAAGCGACGGCATCGGGCATCCACCAGCGTGCGATCCTCCCCTCGAGCGTGGCGAGCAGTTCGTCGGCGCTGGCTTCCTCGCCGGCATGCAGCGCGGCGACGAGCAGCGGGCGTTCGTCCCAGCGCGGGTGCGGCACGCCGATCACCGCGCAATGCGCGATCTTGGGGTGGCCCGACGCGATATTCTCGATCTCGATCGAGCTGATCCACTCGCCGCCCGATTTGATCACATCCTTGGCGCGGTCGACGATCGCCATATAGCCGTGGGTGTCGATCGTCGCGATGTCGCCGGTATCGAAAAAGCCCTCGGCGTCGAGGATGTCGCCGGCCTTGCCGCCCAGATAGCCCGCCGAAACCGTGGGGCCGCGCACGTGCAGCCGCCCGGGCGTCGCGCCGTCGTGGGGCAGGCGCTCGCCGGCATCGTCGACGATCTTCAGCTCGATGCCGAAGGGCGGGCGGCCCTGCTTCAGGCGGAACGGCATCTGTTCGTCGAAGGGCAGGGCGGCGACCGCCGGGGCCAGCTTGGCATGGGTGCCGATCGGCGATGTCTCGGTCATGCCCCAGCCCTGCACGGTCTCGACGCCATGTTCGCGCAGCCGGCGGACGATGCTTTCGGGAAGTGCGGCGCCGCCGATGATGACGCGCTTCAGGCTGGTCAGCCGCGTGCCGGTGAGGTCGAGATGGTGGAGCAGCCCCTGCCAGACGGTCGGCACGGCGGCGGAGAAGGTCACGCCTTCCGCCTCGATCAGCGCGTGCAGCGATGCGCCGTCGAGCTGCGCGCCGGGCAGCACCAGCTTGCACCCGATCGCCGCGGTCGACAGCGGCATGCCCCAGGCATTGGCGTGGTACATCGGCACGATCGGCATCGCGACGTCGTTGATCGACAGCCCGAACACGTCGGGCTGCAGCGTCAGCAGCATATGAAGCACCGTCGAG
Organism: Sphingomonas sp. EU05-FHT14C10; assembly: GCF_058790595.1. Lineage (NCBI taxonomy): Bacteria > Pseudomonadati > Pseudomonadota > Alphaproteobacteria > Sphingomonadales > Sphingomonadaceae > Sphingomonas > Sphingomonas sp. EU05-FHT14C10. The sequence goes on from NZ_JBYTEN010000007.1 coordinate 16,327, forward strand.
CGGTGCGAATAGAGCACGCCCTTGGGATTGCCCGTCGTTCCGCTAGTGTAACAAAGCGCGCAGGCGCTCGCTTCGTCGAACGCCCCCCACCGCGCCTCCGCAGGATCGGCGCCCGACACCTGTGTTTCCACCGACAACCCAGCAGGAAACAACCCGCGATCGACCGCTCCCTCGCCGCCCAGCACGATGATCGTCCCGTCGAAATTCATGCCCGCCAGCACGTCGGCGAGCAGCGGCTGGAAGCAGGGATCGACGAGGATCGCGCGGTCCCCGGCATGGTCGATGATGTAGCGAAGCTGGTCGGCAAAAAGGCGCGGATTGAGCGTGTGGCACACCGCGCCCATGCCCATGATCGCGTACCAGGCCTCGAGATGGTGGAGGTTGTTCCACGCCATCGTCGCCACCCGGTCGCCGGGCCGGATACCGATTGCCGCGAGTGCGACCGAAAGCCTGCGCGCCCGCGTGCGGATCGTCGCATAGTCGCTGCGCTCGATCGCCCCGTCGCCATTCCGCCCGACGACCGGCCGGTCGCCGTCCCATTCGGCGGCGTGATCGATGATCCGATCGAGCGTCAGAGGCCAGTCCTGCATCAGTCCGAGCATCGTTCAGGCCTCTCGCAGTACTGGCATGACCCGCCGGCCCGGCGATTGCCGGAGCCGGCGGGTTCGTTGCCTCAGAAGTTCACGCGACCCGTGACGCCGACATAACGCTGGGCGTCGCGCGGCGTGATCTGGCGCATGAACGACGTGCCGTTCGGAATGCGCTGGATGACGAACTGCTTGTCGGTCAGGTTCTTGGCGATGAACGACAGGCTGTATTTGTCGTCCTTGGTGCGCAGCGTGAGGCCCATGTCCCAGATCGCGTAGGGCGTCTGGAAGGCATAGGGGTTCTGGTTGATGTCGAACTGCGTCCGGCTCTGGTAGGAAACCGTGCTGTTCCAGTCGACGTTGAACGCCTCCAGGCCCAGCGGCAGGCGCCAGTCCGCCGTCACCGTGCCCTTATATTTGGGCGCGAAGGGCAGCGGCTTGCCGTTGAGCGTGGCGGCGCAATTGGTCGGCGCGCCGGTCGGGCAGTTGAACTTGTTGATGTGCGCGTCGGTGTAGCTGAAGCCGCCGTTCAACGAGAAGCGATCGGTGATCGCCGCATTCAAGTCGACTTCGACGCCCCGCGTGGAAACGGTGCCCGCGTTGGTCAGGCGCGTGACGACCTGGCCGGCCACCAGATCGAAGAAGTTGGCCTGATAATTGTCGTACTTCGCATAGAAGGCCGCGACGTTGAAGGTCAGGCGGCGATCGAACAGCCGCGTCTTGAAGCCCACTTCATAGGCGTTCGATTCCTCGGGCTTGATCGGCCCGGTGTCGCGCCCGAGCATATTGAAGAAGACGTTGATCGCCGGACCTTTATAGCCATGCGTGTAGGTGGCGTAGGTCATGACGTTCTTGTCCACGTCATATTGCAGGCCGGCATTGCCCGACCAGCCGTCCGCGTTGGTCGCGCCCGTCGCCGAGAAGCCCGGGTTCACGCCGGGAAAGGCCGTCGTCAGCGTCGAGGTGCGGGCGAAGTCGAACGAGACCTTGTCGTGCGTCCAGCGCACGCCGCCGATGCCGCGGAACTTGTCGGTGAAGTTCATCGTGGCCTGGCCGAAAGCCGAATAGCTGGTCAGCCTGGTCGTGAAGTCGGCATTGCCCTGGTTGGTCACATAAGTCGACGAACCCGGCGCGCAGGGCGTCAGGCCACCGACGGTCGGCAGCGTCGACGCGGTGCAGGCCGTGACCGTGCGGTTGAAATAGTCGACTTCTTTCGTCTTGTAGAAATAGAGACCTGCGACATATTCGAGGAACTGCGGGTGCGCGGAGGCGATGCGCAACTCCTGGGTGAACTGGTCGAACTTCAGGTCGCCGCGATCGTGGGACCGCACGTCGCCCGATGCCACGCCGGTGTTCACATATTTGGGCGCGTCGGAGCGGAAGTCGCCGTCGCGCTGCTGATAATTGTACCAATGACGATAAGCGGTGATCGACGTGAGCGTCGCGGCGCCCAGATCGATGTCGGCCTGCAGCGAAACACCGCTGTTCTTGTCCTTGGTCAGCGGATCGAGGTCGTTGTCGATATTCTTGTTCTTGCCGTCGAGCTTCAGCGGCGCGAGCGACGGGATGAACACCGCATTGTTGAACGCCGACGGGAAGACGAGACCGATGCTGTCGGCATAGCCATTATCGTTGTTCTTCGAATAGTCGCCGATCAGGGTGAGCTTCACCTTGTCGCTGGGCTCGTAGACGATCTTGCCGCGCAGGCCCCAATGCTCGTAGCCGTTGATCTTGTGGTTGTTGAAGACGTTGACGCCATTGCCGTCATATTGCGCGTAGAAGCCGGTCAGCGAGGCCTTGAGCCCTTCGCCGAGCGGGCCGGAAACGCCGGCGCGCACGCGATATTCATTGCCTTCGTACCAGGATGCTTCGGCGAAACCGTCGAAATGGTCGCTCGGATCGCGCGTGACGATATTGATCACGCCCGCCGACGCGTTCTTGCCGAAGAGGCTGCCCTGCGGGCCACGCAGCACTTCGATCCGCTCGACATCGAGGAAATCCGACGTCTGCTGGCCGGTGCGCGCATAGACGACGCCGTCGATGACGGTCGAGACCGAAGGCTCGACGCCCGAGGCGAAGGAAATGGTGCCGACGCCGCGGATCGACAGCGCGGAGTCCTTGTTGGTATTGCCCTTGCGGAAGGTGAGGGTGGGGACGCGCTGGAAGAGCTGCTCCGCCGAGTTGACGTTCGCGCGCTCGAGCTGGGCGCCCGAGACCACCGTGATCGCCAGCGGCACGTCCTGCAGGTTCTGCGCACGCTTCTGCGCAGTGACGATGATGTCGCCGACGCCGGTCTCGTCGGTCGCGGTTGCATTGGCGCTCGTCGTCGTTTGCGCATGAACGGGAGCACCGGCCAATGTCGCCGTCAACGCGGTCGTCAACGCCAGGCCAAGTTTCGCCTTCGATATCGTCATTCAAATCCTCCCCTTGGGCACCGCCAGCGGCTTTGTCATCCGCATGGTCGGCGAATATCAAAGACGCATTTTGCGCCCCTAATATCAACTCAATTAATTGACAACGCAGTCATGTTGCCAGCTTGAAAGCTGCACCTTTCAATCATTGCAGTCTAATCGAGATTTGTTGTGGTCCTATGTCCAAATGCTATGGCTTGCGTGCAATCAATGCCTTGACATGATCGAGGCAGGCTTTCGTTTCGCGAATGACCTCGGCGTGCAGGCAATTCACGATCTCGGGCGTCGGGCCGATGTCGGGTTCGAGCAGCGCGAAGTCCAGATGGACGGGGGGCGCGATGGGGCGCACGGCGACCCCGAGCCGGTGGAACAGCGGCGCGCTGAACGGCTCCGCGATCGCCACGCCCAGCCCGGCTTCGACGAAGGCATAGAGGATCTGCGAATGCTGTGTCTCCAGCCGCCGCGAAACCGGGATGCCGGCGGTTTCGATCGCATTGTCGATGCCGTTCCACAGGGCGTCGGCCTCATGCATCGGTCCTATGAACTCCTCGCCCGCAAGATCGGCCATGGTCAGCCTCTCCCGCGCCGCCAGCTGGTGTCCCGCGGGAAGGATGCAGACATATTCGGCGCGCGCTATGGCGGTGGAACGGATGCCCTCGCGCGGCGGAATGTCGACGCCGATGCCGAGATCGGCCTGGCCGAGGAAGACATGCTCCTCGATCGCGCGCTGCCCCATCGATTCGACGGTGATCTTGATATCGGGATAAAGGATGCGGAAACGCTGGATGACCGCAGGCAGGATCGACATGGCGATCGCCGCGAGCGCCGCGATCCTGACGGTGCCGACCGGATGCGCGCGGATGCGGCGCGCCGCCTGCTCCAGCAGGTCGAGGCCGGTATAGCTGCGGCGCACGGCCTCGAACAAAGCCTGCGCCTGCGCGGTCGGGTGCACGCGCGCGCCGCGGCGATCGAACAGGCGAAAGCCCACCGCGCGTTCGAGATCGGCGATCAGCCGGCTCACCGAAGGCTGACTGATGTTGAGCATGGCGGCGGCAGCGGTGATGCCGCCGCTCATCATCACGGCGCGGAACGCCTCGACCTGTCTCATTCGCATGAGACATAGTATATACACATGAACTCTTATCGCAATTTGATTGGATGCGATGGCCTGCCCGGCGCTATTATGCCCGGAAGAAGGACAGAAATTCTTTGGAGAGAAAAATGGATTATTCGGCCCAGCGCGAGCAGTTCGCCAAGGAAGGCTATGCGGTGTTCGAGCGTGCGCTCGAAGGCCCGCTGCTTGATCTGCTGCGCGAGGAATGCACGCGCGTGATCGAGCGCGAGGATGAGCGCCTCGACAAGCTCGGCGTCGAGGTCGACGGGATCAGCCACAAGGGCAAGCGCTATTTCGCGGGCGAATGCCAGCGCGTCCAGCCGGGGCTGCGCGATATGCTGTTCAGCGAAGTCATGGCCGACGTCTGCCGCGCCACGATCGGCGACGACGCCTATTTCTTTTACGACCAATATGTCGTGAAGGGCGCCGACAAGGGCATGCCGTTCAGCTGGCATCAGGATTCGGGCTATGTCGTCGGCAATGGCGGCCCGGCCGATCACAAGCCTTACCTCACCTGCTGGTGCACGCTCGACGACACCACGGTCGAAAATGGCACGGTGCGCATCCTGCCTTTCTCGCAGGCGCCCGAATCGCGTGATGGAATCGTCCCGCATATCCGCCAGGAAGGCAGCAACGATCTGGTCGGCTATACCGGCGATGCGGAAGGCGTGACGCTGGAAGTTCCTGCAGGCAGCATCGTCGCTTTCTCCAGCCTCGCGCTCCACGCCACCGGATCCAATACCACGCCCAAGATGCGTCGGGTGTATCTGGCGCAATATTCGCCCGAGCCGATCCTCAATCCCGGCACCAACCACCTGCGCCGCAACGCCATCGCCTTCCTGCGCGGTGGCCGGCAGGTCACGTTCAACTGATCGCCGGCCGATGAACGCCATGCTGCAGGCGACGGGCCGGCCGCTCATCGTCGGAATGGGCGGCACGGCCACGCCGGCCAGTTCGTCCGAAAAGCTCCTTCGCCGCGCGCTTGACCGCTGTGCGGCGCTGGGTGCCGAGACGATGATCTTCGACGGCGCGGCGCTCGATCTGCCCATGTATGCGCCGACCAGCGCGGAGCGGTGCGATCATGCGCTGGCGCTGATCGATGCGCTGCGCCGCGCCAACGGCGTCATCATCGCGTCGCCGGGCTATCACGGCACGGTCTCCGGCCTGATCAAGAATGCGCTCGATTATGTGCAGGACATGGCCGAGGACGAAGCAGTCTATTTTGAAGGACGTGCGGTGGGGCTGATCGCCTCGGCAGCCGGATGGCAGGCGACGGGGACGACGCTTGCGACGCTACGCTCGATCACTCATGCGCTGCGTGGCTGGCCGACGCCGATGGCGGTGGCAGTCAATTCGATGCAGCCCGTCTTCGGCGCGGATGGGGCGATCAGCGACAAGGGCATTGCGACGCAGATCGATATTTTGGCGGAACAGGTCGTCACCTTCGCCCAGATGCGTGCGCTCCACGATCTGGCGGCGGCAGGCGGGCAAGTGGCCGCATAGAGCCGGTCCGGCGACCTGATCGGACGCCGAGGCGCATCAGCCTCCACAAGCGCTCCCCGTCATTGCGAGCGCAGCGAAACAATCCAGAAAGATTCCGGACATAGCTCTGGATTGCTTCGCTGCGCTCGCAATGATGAAGCAGGTTAGTCGATCGCGATGAAGGCCAGCCCGTTGTTCAGGTTCATCGGGATGACGAGCTGACGCGCCTTGGGATCGAAGCACATCGATGCCGCGCTCGGGATGCCGCTGGCGATCAGCTCGGGCGGCTTGCCGGGGCGGATGCGCGTGACTCCGCCGAGCTGGACGCTGCTCACATATTTGGTCCCATCGGGCATGATGACGACGCCGTCGCTTCCCGCCTGCGCCGACTGCTCAGTCTTCAACAGCCGCCCGTCCGGAGCGAAGGTCAACACGCGCGTGTCGTTCATGTTGAGCACGACGATATTGCCGTCATTGTCGATCGCGACGCCGTTGGGGCGCGCGAGCGGGGCGCCGTCGACAAGGACGCTCGCCTTGCCGTCCGGGGCGATCCTGAACAGCCGCATCGGCGTCGTGCCGTCGGGTGTTCCGCTCTGCGACGCATAGACGGTGCCGTCGGCGGCGATGGCGATGTCGTTGAACCATGGCGATTCGGGGACGGGGATTTCGCCTGCGGGTGCGCCTGTCACCATATCGAACATGCGGAGCACCGCGACTTTCTTCGCCCCGTCCGCCGTGCCGCCGTCGCTGTCCGCCAGGTAGAGGCGGCCGGCGTGGATCGCGCTGCCGAAAGGCTGGTTGAGCACCAGCCCGTCGCGCGTCGCCCCGATCCATTTGGGCGTGTGGACCGAGCCGTCATGGTTGATTAGTGAGACGAAGCCGTCATTGGGCGCCTGCGTCTGCTCGGCCCCGCGATTGACCGTGACGATCAGGTCGCGCGTCGCATCGTAGGAGCAGCTCTCGGCATTCACGATCGCCCCGAACACACGGACGTTGCGCGAAATCGGCGTGCGCTTGCCGTCGGTAGTGACGCCCAGCGGGTCGCCGGCTTTGAAAGGCGCGGTCTGCGCCGTGGCGGCGGCGGCGCTCAGCAGCAGGCATGTCGCCAGTGACAATTTCATCAGCCTCTCCCCGTTTGCGATTCTTGCATACAAGAATGAGGCATGGCGCGCCACCTCCGATCGCGCGCGGCGTTGCGGTTGACGAGACGTTAACGCCCGGCTGGCAAAAGCGCGTCATGCGCGTGCTCCACATCCTCGACCATGGCCTGCCGATGCAGAGCGGCTATAGTTTCAGGACGCGCGCGATCCTGAAGGCGCAGCAGGCGGTGGGGATCGACGTTGCCGCCGTCACCGGGCCGCGCCACACTGCCCCGGGCGAGGCGGAGCAGTGGATCGACGGGCTCCATTTCCACCGCACGCAAATGCCTTCGCCCGCGCCGGCGCCGCTCGGCGAGTGGCGCGAAATCCGGTCGCTCGCGCGGCGGCTGGATGAAGTCATCCGCAGCTGGCGGCCCGATATCCTCCACGCTCATTCGCCTGTGATGAACGCACTCGCCGCGCTGCGGGTGGCGCGGCGTCACGGCCTGCCTCTGCTCTACGAAATTCGCGCCTTCTGGGAGGATGCGGCCGTCGGCAACGGAAGCGGGCGCGAGGGTGCGGCGCGCTATCGCCTGACGCGCTTCATCGAGACGCGCGCGGCGCATGCCGTCGATGCCGTCGCCGTGATCTGCGAAGGCTTGCGCGACGATCTCATCGCGCGCGGTGTCGCGGCCGAAAAGATCGTCGTCTCGCCCAACGGCGTCGATCTCACCCTGTTCGGTGCACCCGCGGTGCGCGACGAGGCGCTCGCCACCGAACTCGGCCTGGCGGGCGCGGAGACGATCGGCTTCATCGGCAGCTTTTACGATTATGAAGGCCTCGACGATCTGATCGCCGCGATGCCCGCATTGGTGAAGGCGCGGCCGGCGGCGCATCTGCTCCTCGTCGGCGGCGGGCCGATGGACGAGGCGCTGCGCATCCAGGCGGCGGCCTCGCCGGTCACCGGTCGCATCCGCTTTGCCGGGCGCGTGCCGCACGACGCCGTCGAGCGCTATTATGGCCTGATCGACATTCTCGCCTATCCGCGCAAACGGATGAGGCTCACCGATCTCGTGACGCCGCTCAAGCCGCTGGAGGCGATGGCGCAGCGCCGCATCGTCGCGGCTTCGGATGTCGGCGGGCATCGCGAGCTGATCGAGGACGGCGTCACCGGCACGTTGTTCCCGCCGGGCCAACCCGTCGCGATCGCTGCTGCGCTTGCCGGGCTGCTTGCCGATCGCGCTCGCTGGGATGCGATCCGCGATGCGGCACGGAATTTTGTCGAGCGCGAGCGCGATTGGGCAAAGAATATTGCGCGTTACGCGCCGGTGTATCAATCAATGCTTGGGCGTCGCCGCCCGATCGGGCTGGCGGCATGATGGGGGTGACGATGATTTCGCGCGCAAAGCGGGGGCAGACGGTGGCGCTGGCGCTGCTGCTCGGCCTTCTGGCAGGGGCGGGGACGTTTGCCGCGCCTGCTGACCTGATCGAAACGCTGGTTGGCGACAGCGGTATCGTGGCGCTCATACCCGCTGCCGCACCGCCGCTGGGGATGACTGCTCGGCTCATTCTCGCCGCCATTGCCTTGCTCGTCGTCGCCGGCTTCTTCGTCGCGCTGATGGCCTTTCTCGAACGCAATGGCCGCCTGCGCCATCGCCGCCGCCGCGCCGCGCGTTCGGCGGATGACGACGCGCCGTCTCTGCGTCGCGTCGATGCGCATCCCGACGCGCCGGCCCGCCGCCCGCTTTCGGCGCAGGACCTGCCCTTCGAACTCAACATGGCTGAGGAGGAGCGCGAGGAGCCGGTGGCGGAGGAAAAGCCGATCACCACTTTCCCCTTGCCTGAGCCGACAGCCGCACCGGACGACGACAGCGATCCGCACAGCATCGAAGTGATGATGGCGCGCCTCGAAAAGCGCCTGAGCGAACGTGGCGGACGCCCGCCGGCGGTCACCCCCGAAATTGCGGAGAAGGTCGATCAGCCGCTGCGCGAGATGATGAGCAGCCTCCACCGCGCCGCCGCACGCGCCAATCGCGGCGAATAGGCAAACGCGCCACGCCGCGCGGATGTGAAACGACGCACGGAAATGCTTCCTTAAGCCCGAAATGCCATGATCCGGCATCCAATTGGCAAACGGGGGCCAAGATGCGGATCGTTCGGGGGCTGTGCGCGGCCCTGTTGCTGCTCGTCATCATCCAGCCGGTCGAAGCGCGGCGCTTTCGCCTGTTCGGCATTCCTGGCTTCGGATCGGGCGAGAAGATCGAAAAAGTCTATGATCTTCCCGACCGTGAGCCCTTCTTCAAGGATGGCCAGTTTCTCGACGTCGGCTATCTGACGGGCTCGTCGCGTGCCGGTTATGTCATGTATTCGGGCACGAAATTCGTGGCGCTGGATGCATCGGGCATCGCGCTTCTCACCAGCATGCTGGGCGTCGATCCGACTGCGGCGCACCGCGCCAGGATGGGCGGGGGGCAAAGCATCGCGCTCGATCGCGCCAAGGCCGAACTCGCCGAAGATCAGAAAAAGCAGGATCGCATCGCCAAGGGGCTGATGATCGAACCCCGCCCGGGCGAGACGACGGCTGCTTTCGCCGCCCGGCGCGAGGCTTTCGTCAGGGCCCAGCGCGCGGCGGCGAGCGCGACCGCGGCGAACGTCGAGCCGACCGCGCCCGTCGACTTGCCTGAGCGTCGGTCGAGCAGCGGTGGCGCATTGATCGGGTTGCTCGTCGTCCTCGCGATCATCTTCTTCGGCGCGCGCAAGCTCTATGCCGGCATCTTCGGCGTGGCGCGCGCGATGACATCTACATCCGATATCGGCGAGGCGCCCGCTGAGGCCGGCGGCGGATCATCCTTCGACGCCCGCGTCGCGCGCCGGCTGGCCGAGCTTCAGAATGGCGATGCGGCCGCGCCGGCGCCGACCGCCGATGCGCCTTCCGCGCCGCCACTCGCCAGTGCGCGCCCGGCCTTCGGTCGAAAGATCGCCTAGCCTCTACCGCCGCGCCAGGTCAGCACGCGCCATAGCCAGATCGCGATGATCCCCACGGTCAGCGCGGCGGCGGCGGGGCCGGTCCACTGTTCCAGCTCGCCGAAGCGCAGGCCGAGCCAGAGGCCGGCGCCGGCAAGGACGATGTTCCAGATCGTCGTGCCGGCGGCGGTCCACAGCAGGAATTTCCAGCGCGGCATGCGCACGAGGCCGGCGGGGAGCGAGATCATCGTGCGGAAGGTCGGCATGAAGCGCGCGACGAAGACCAGCCACTGGCCATGGCGTAGGAAGAAGGCGGTCAGCCGTTCGACATCGTGCCATTCGACCGTGAGCCAGCGGCCGTGCCGCTCGACGAAGGGGCGAAGCCGCTCATAGCCATAGCTGCGCCCGACCCAGTACCAGAAATAATTGCCCGCGACCGAGCCGATCGTTCCAGCCGCGACGAGCAGCGCGAAATCCATTCGCCCGTGCGCCACCGCGATCCCGCCGAATCCCATGATGACTTCGGACGGAATGGGCGGCACGACATTCTCGATCGCCATCAGGATGACGATGCCGAGATAGCCGGCGGTCTCGATGACGCGCAGGATGAAGTCAGTCATGCGATCGGCAACGCGTGGAAAGCGAGGACGGGCGCAGGGTTAGCGCGCAGCCACCTTCGCTTCGATCGCATCCCAGATCAAGCCCGCCGTGTCGGTGCCGTTAAACCGGTCGATCGCGACGATGCCGGTGGGCGAGGTGACGTTGATCTCGGTCAGCCATTCGCCGCCGATCACGTCGATGCCGACGAACAGCAGCCCGCGCTTCTTGAGCTCGGGGCCAAGCGCATCGCAGATTTCTCGCTCGCGCGCGGTCAGTTCGGTCTTGGCGGCGCGCCCGCCGACCGCGAGGTTGGAGCGGATCTCGCCTTCGCCGGGGATGCGGTTGACCGCGCCGGCCACTTCGCCGTCGACGAGGACGATACGCTTGTCGCCTTCGGTCACCGAGGGGATGAAGGCCTGGATCATGTGCGGCTCGCGATAGGCGGTGTTGAACACCTCGATCAGCGAGGAGAGGTTGGCGCCGTCGCTGCCCACCTTGAAGATCGCCTTGCCGCCATTGCCGTGGAGCGGCTTGACCACGATCTCGCCATGCTCGGCAAGGAAGGCGCGTGCTTCGTCGACGCTGCGGGTGACGAGCGTCGGCGGCATGAAGCCCTGATAATCGAGCACGAATATCTTTTCAGGCGCGTTGCGCACCGAGGCGGGGTCGTTCACCACCAGCGTCCTGTCCGCGATCCGTTCGAGCAGATGGGTGGCGGTGATGTAGCCGAGGTCGAAGGGCGGATCCTGCCGCATCAGGACGACATCGGCTTCTTCGCCGAGATCGAGCTTCACCGGATCGCCGAAGGTGAAGTGATCGCCCTTCACCGCACGAACCTCGACGGGATGCGCGCGCGTCCAGACGCGGCCGGCGGCATAGTTGAGGTCGCTCGCCGCGTAATGGAACAGCCTGTGGCCGCGCGCCTGCGCGGACAGCATCAGCGCGAAGGTCGAATCCCCCGCTATATTGATCGTTTCCAGCGGATCCATCTGGACGGCGACGGTCAGGCTCATGCGGCTACTCCTGTGCTGCGCGCGATCTAGGGCGCTCGGCGGCGCTTGTCACCCGTGCCAGGCATTGGCGATGTGGCGGGGCAGGTGGCCGGGCGCGATCAGGATCACGTCTATGCGGATGTCTCCGCGCGCCGGGGCATAGCGCGGGGCGAGAAGCACGGCGGCGGCGGCGACGCGGCGCAGCCTGTGGCGATCAATCGCGATGTCCAGCGCCTTGCCGCTGGCGCGGTGCTTCACTTCGACGAATACCACGGTCCTTCCGCGTTTCGCGACCAGATCGACTTCGCCGACGGCGGTGCGCACGCGCCGGTCTATGATCCGCCAGAAATGCAGCCGCAGCCACCATGCCGCGATCGCCTCGGCACGCCGTCCCTGCCTTTCGGCCTGTCGACGGTCGCGCTTCACCGCGATCAGCCCTGGCGCTTCATCGCGCGAAGCTTGTGCCAGACGAACCAGATGCCCGCCACAAGCCCGATGCCGACGATCAGGAAATCCAGTTCGTGGAACAACGCCTTGAGCCGCGGATCATTCTGCCACGCCTCGCCAAGCTCGCGGCCGACCAGTGCGAGCGCGAGGCAGAAGGGCCAGGATCCGATGAAGGTGTAGATGTGGAACTTGACCAGCGGCATGCGCGCGACCCCGGCGGGGAAGGCGATGAACGATCGCACCACCGGGAGCATCCGGCAGATCAGCACCGCGAGGCTGCCGAAGCGCTGGAAGAAGCGTTCGGCGCGATCGAGATCGTCCATCGTCACCAGCACGAACTTGCCGAAGCGCGCGACGAAAGGCCGCCCGCCATATTTGCCGACCTCATAGGCCGGGATCGATCCGATGTTGCAGCCGATGGCGCCGGCGGTCGCGACCAGCCAGACGTTGAGCTCGCCGGTCGATACCAGATAGCCCGCGAACGGCATGATGATCTCGGACGGCAGGGGGATGCACGCGCTCTCGATCGCCATCAGCAGCGCGATGCCCCAATAGCCGCCCCACGAGATGACCGCGATGATCCATGCGGTCACGGCCGCGATGATCTGGTGAAGATACTGCATGCGATTCTCTTTGCCCCGAAGGATCAGGCGCCGACGGGCTGCTCGAACTTCTCGATGACCCACGGCTCGTCCTGCGCCGCGACCAGCCATTCCTGCATCCACGGATGCGTGATGATGGCCTCCATATAAGCCTGCGCGAAGCGGGGGATGGGGATGCTGTAGGTGATGAAGCGCGTGACGACGGGAGCGAACATGATGTCCGCCGCGCCGAATGCGCCGAACAGGAAGGGCCCCCCCGATCCGTGGCGCGCCCGCGCCTCCGCCCACAGGCCGAGGACGCGGACCACATCGGCATTGGCCGCCTCGCTCAGCCCCTGGAAGGGAAAGCGCTTGCGCACGTTCATGCCATGCTCGCGGCGGAGCGCGGCGAAGCTCGAATGCATATCGGCCGCCATCGATCGCGCCATTGCGCGCGCGCCCTCGTCTTCGGGCCAGAAGCGGGCGCGGCCCACCTTGTCGGCCAGCCAGTCGACGATGGCGAGCGAATCCCACACCACGGTATCGCCATCCCACAGGATCGGCACCTTGCCCTGGCTGGGGGCGAACTCGTCGCCTTCGCGGCGCTGGTTCCAGTCCTCGTCATAGAGGGGAACGGTCATTTCCTCGAACGGCAGGCCCGATTGCTTGAGCGCAAGCCAGCCGCGCAGCGACCAGCTGCTATACGCCTTGTTGCCGATGATCAGCTTCAGCACCCGGACCTCCCTTTGGGCGACGACGGTTAGGGGGTGGAGCCGATGCTGTCCAGCGTGGGCGGACCCGGCCATGCGCCCGACATGATTTGTCATCGGCGAAGGAGAGGGGGTGAAGGCAGGGGATGAATGAGCGTGACGATGGTTGCTGTAGGGAATGGCGGAAAAGCGCGATTTCGGTCTTTGGAAGTTGACAAAGTTGAGAGGCTGGAGGGGTTTCTCAACTTCCGCATGAAGGCTGCCCAGGGGATCGCCGTCGTTGCGAGCGCAGCGAAGCAATCCAGAGGATGCCCGACGCCAGTCTGGATTGCTTCGCTGCGCTCGCAATGACGGATGGTGGTCATGCCGACGAGGATAGACCTGAAGCGGGGCTGTAGGACAGCTTCGTGACCGCGTATCGCGACCGGCGTGACGACTTTCGGGGGCGGCCAATATTCCCCCGGGTCTCCCGCGTCTCGGTCTATTCGATCGCTTCGAGCACGGCCGCGCGCAGCTCGGCGATGCCGCCGCCCGTCTCGCTCGACGTCGGCATCACGTCGGGATGCGCGGCGGGGCGGGTGCGGGCTTCTGCGGCGGTCGCGGCGATCACCTTCTCAAGCTCGGTCGGCTTGATCTTGTCGGCTTTGGTGAGGACGAGGCGATAGCTGACCGCGGCGTCGTCGAGCATCTTCATGATCTCGCGGTCGACGTCCTTCAGCCCGTGGCGGCTGTCGATGAGGACAAGCGCGCGCTTCAGCACCTGGCGGCCGCGCAGATAGTCGTTCACCAGGAAGCGCCACTTCTTGACGATGTCCTTCGGCGCCTTGGCGAAGCCGTAGCCGGGCATGTCGACGAGGCGCAGCACCGGCGGATCGCCGACGTCGAAGAAGTTCAGCTCCTGCGTCCGCCCCGGCGTGTTCGAAGTGCGCGCGATCGCCTTGCGCCCGGTGAGCGCGTTGAGCAGCGACGACTTGCCGACGTTCGATCGCCCGGCGAACGCGATTTCGGGCGCGACCGCATCGGGGAGGAACTTCAGGTCCGGCGCCGACTTGAGGAAAGTCACCGGCCCCGCGAACAGCCGGCGCGCACCCTCGATCAGTTCTTCATCCATCACCGTTCGTCCCGAGCGAAGTCGAGGGACGTCGGGCGCGGCGGGGCGTGTCTCGACTGCGCTCTACACGAACGGATGATGAAGTCGCGCGTATCGATCACGATTTCTCAGCCTGCGCCTTCATCCCCGGATGGCGGCTGTAGAGCCACTTCTGCTGGAGGATGGTGAGCGTGTTCGACATCACCCAGTAGAGCTGAAGCCCGGCGGCGAAAGGCGCCATCACGAACATCATGATCCACGGCATGAAGCCGAAAACCTGCTTCTGCACATCGTCCATCGGCTGCGGGTTGAGCTTGAACTGCAGCCACATCGTGATGCCCAGCAGGATCGCGAGCACGCCGATCGACAGCGCCGACGGCGGCGTGAAGGGCAGCAGGCCGAACAGGTTGACCGGGGTCAGCGGATCGGGCGCGGACAGATCCTTGATCCACAGCACGAACGGCTGGTGGCGCATCTCGATCGTCAGCATCAGCACCTTGTAGAGCGCGTAGAAGACCGGGATCTGCAGCAGGATCGGCGCGCAGCCGCCCAGCGGGTTGATCTTCTCGCGCTTGTACAGCTCCATCATTTCCTGCTGGAGGCGCGGCTTGTCGTCCTTGTGGCGCTCCTGCAGCTCCTTCATCTTCGGCTGGAGCGTGCGCATCGCCGCCATCGACGAGAACTGGCGCTGCGCGATCGGGAACATCAGGCCGCGCACGATACAGGTGAGCAGGATGATCGCGACGCCGAAATTGCCGAACAGCTTGAACAGCCAGTCGAGCGTGTAGAAGATCGGCAGCTCGAACCAGTAGAACCAGCCCCAGTCGATCGCGAGGTCGATCTGGGTCGCGCCTTCCTTCTCATAGCGTTCGAGCAGGTGGACATCCTTCGCGCCCGCAAAGAAGCGGCTGGTGGTGACCAGCGCCTTGCCCTGTGGCACGGCTTGCGGCTGGGCGGTGTTGAACACCGCATTATACTGGCCCGGATTGGGGGCGAAGAGCGCGGCGTCGACCGTCGACTTCTGATCGGGGATCAGCGCGGTCAGCCAATATTTGTCGCCGAAGCCGAGCCAGCCCTTGTCGAGCTTGAAGCGCGTGCCCTGCGCGCCTTCCTTGTCCAGCGTCTCATATTTGATGTCGTAATGATCGGTGCCGCCCCAGAAGCCCACCGGGCCGGTGCGGATCGTCCAGGTGCGCTTGTCGTGCGGATCGGGCGATTCGCCATAGCGCGCGACGAGCGCATAGGGTCGCACGGCGACGGGCGCGGCGCCCGCATTGGTCACGCGCTGCTCGATCGAGAACATGTAATCGGCGTCGACCGAGACCTTGATCTGGAAAAGCTGGCCCGCGCCATTGTCCCAGCTGAGCGTCACCGGCTGGCCGACGGCGAGGCGACGCGAATCGGTGTTCCAGACGGTGTTCGGGCCGGGGAGGGCGGTGGTCGCGCCTTGCGCGCCCGTCCAGCCGAAGCCGGCGAAATAGGCCTGCGCCGCGCCGCCCGGCGAAAGCAGGCGGATCGGCGGCGAATCCGGGGCGATCGTCTCCTTGTGCTTGCGCAGCACCAGATCGTCGATGCGCGCGCCCTGCAGGTTGATCGAACCGAACAGGCTGGGCGTGTCGATGGTGATTCGCGGCGTGGATGCGATCACCACCTTGCGGTCGCGGAGCGCAGCGGGCGAATCCGCCGCGGGATCGGCGCCGGGATTGGGCAGGACCTTGGTCTTGCCGTCCTCGATCCTGGTGACGGGCGGATTGGCGGCCGGGAAATAGCGGTTGGAGACGACGCTCCAGCCGACGAGCACGAGGGCCGACAGCACGATCGCCAGGATCATGTTGCGCAAATTATCCACTCGTCACTCCTGCTTCTGGCATTGTTTGCTTCACGGCACGGGGTCGTAGCCCGACCCGCCCCAGGGATGGCAGCGTGCGACCCGCCGTGCGGCGAGCCATCCGCCCTTCAGCGCGCCATAGCGGCGAAGCGCCTCGATTGCATAGGCCGAACAGGACGGCGCGTAACGACAGGAGGGAGGCAAGACCAGCGACGGACCCTTCTGCCACATGCGGACAATCAGGATCATCAGTCGGCTGATCATGCCGCCGCCGGCCGCGCGAGTTTCGCCAGGGCTTTGCGGAGTTCGGCCTTCAGCGCGGAAAAGTCGCGCTCGACGCCGCCTGCGCGCCCGATCAGCACATGATCGGCGCCGGCGATTCCCGCCTCGGGCAATATCTCGCGCGCAAGCGCACGAAAACGGCGCTTCATCCGGTTACGGACAACAGCGCCGCCGATCTTCTTCGTCACGGTGTAGCCGACGCGAATCGCCGGATCGCCATCGCCGCGCGGTCGGACCAGCAGGACGAAGCCGGGCATCGGCGCCCGGCGTCCTGAATTGGCCGCGAGAAAATCCGCGCGGGCGCTAAGCGTGATCAGGCCGACAGCGTCTTGCGGCCGCGGGCGCGGCGCGCCGCCAGCACCTTGCGGCCACCCGGGGTCGCCGACCGGGCACGGAAGCCGTGACGGCGGGCACGCACCAGATTGCTGGGCTGAAAAGTGCGCTTCATCGCTCATTCCTCAAAAGTCGAATAAAAATGGCCGCCCGGCAAAAGGCGGCCTGTTGCGCGGTCCGTTAGGCAAAATCGCCGCCGAAGTCAACGGCGGCCGGCCGGATTTCGATCCGGGCGCGCAAAGCTCATCCCCCTCGACAGCGCCGCGATCGCCCGGCTAGCTAAGCGATGGGGGCTTTGGGGGAAATATGGTCGCGATCGTCTCGACGGTGGCCTATCTGGGGCTGGAGGCGCGCGCTGTCGAGGTGCAGGTGCAGCTGACCCCCGGCCTTCCCGCCTTCGTCGTCGTCGGCTTGCCCGACAAGGCCGTTGCCGAAAGCCGCGAGCGCGTGCGCGGCGCCATCGCGGCCCTCGGCCTGTCGCTCCCGCCCAAGCGCATCACCGTCAACCTTTCACCCGCCGACCTGCCCAAGGAAGGATCGCATTACGATCTGCCGATCGCGCTCGGGCTGCTGGCGGCGATGGGCGTGGTCGATGCCGAGACGCTCAGCCGCTATGTCGTCGTCGGTGAACTGGGGCTCGATGCGCGGATCGCCGCGTCGCCAGGCGTGCTGCTCGCCGCGCTTCATGCCAGCGGCGCGGGGCAGGGGCTCGTCTGTCCCGCCGCGCAGGGAGGCGAGGCGGCATGGGCGGGCGATGTCGAGGTCGTGGCCGCACCCGATCTCCTCTCGCTGCTTAATCACTTCAAGGGATCGGCGCTGCTCGCGACACCCGCGCCGGGTGAGGCCGATCCGCCGGGCCTCGGCCCCGATCTGGCGCAGGTGAAAGGGCAGGAGACCGCCAAGCGCGCGTTGGAGATCGCGGCGGCGGGCGGCCATAATCTGCTCTTCGTTGGGCCGCCGGGCGCGGGCAAATCGCTGATGGCATCGTGCCTGCCGGGCATCCTGCCCGATCTGACGCCTGCCGAGGCGCTCGAGGTGTCGATGGTCGCCAGCGTCGCCGGGCTGCTCGACGGCGGGCGCATGTCGCGGACGCGTCCGTTCCGCGCGCCGCATCATTCGGCGTCGATGGCGGCGCTCACCGGCGGCGGGCTGAAGGTCAAGCCGGGCGAAGTCAGCCTCGCGCATCTGGGCGTGCTCTTTCTCGACGAATTGCCCGAGTTCCAGCGCGCCGTGCTCGATTCGCTCCGCCAGCCGCTCGAAAGCGGCACGGTCAGTGTCGCGCGTGCCAATGCGCACGTCACCTTTCCCGCGCGCGTCCAGCTCGTCGCGGCAATGAACCCGTGCCGCTGTGGCCATCTCGGCGATGCGGCGCTGGCCTGCGCCCGCGCGCCGCGCTGTGCCGCCGACTATCAGGCGAAAGTGTCGGGGCCGCTGCTCGATCGCATCGACCTGCATGTCGAGGTGCAGGCAGTGAGTGCCGCCGATCTCGTCCTGCCGCCGCCGGCCGAGGGCAGCGCCGAGGTGCGCACCCGCGTCGGCGCAGCTCGTGACGTTCAAGGCGCGCGTTATCGGGGGCAGGCCGCGCGGACCAATGCCGAGGCCGACGGCGAGTTGCTTGCGGCGGTCGCCACGCCCGACGCGCCGGGGCAGGCGCTGCTCGCGCAGGCGGCGGAGGCGATGCGGCTGTCGGCGCGCGGCTACACGCGGGTGCTCAGAGTCGCGCGCACAATCGCCGATCTGGCGGGCGTCGAGGGCATCGGGCGGATTCACGTGGCTGAGGCATTGAGCTACAGACGACAGGCGCCGCGCAACTGAGCGGCATCGGGAAGGGGGCGATATGGAATGGATGATCCTGCCGCTGAAGCGCTACGCGGATTTCGCGGGGCGCTCGCGACGCAAGGAGTTTTGGCTCTTCTGGCTGTTCGAGATAATCCTGCTCGCGATCTGCATGCAGCTCGACGCGCGGCTTGGGCTCGGCGGTTCGATCGACAGCTATCGCGCGACATCGCCGTTCGGCGCGAGCTTCGGCTATCAGAACAGCGGCGGCATCCTGACCGCGATCGCCGCGCTGGCGCTGATCATCCCGTCGCTGGCGGTCGCGGTGCGGCGGCTCCACGATTATGACAAGAGCGGCTGGTGGCTGCTGATCGGGCTCATCCCCTTCTTCGGTGCGCTTTACCTGTTGTTCCTCTATGTCCAGCCGGGCACGCGTGGGCCCAATCGCTTCGGCCCCGATCCGCTGGCGGGTTGAGGCTCAGCCGTCGGCGGCGAGCGCGGGCGGAATAGCGAGCGCAGCCGTCCGCGCGACGGCGACCAGCCGATCGACATTCCACCCTTCGCGCGCGCTCGCCGACAGGCCGGACATCGTCACATCGACATATTCGGCAAGCGTGTCGGCGATCCGCGGGTGGCTGGCGGCGATGAAATCGCGCACCTTCGATCGCGTCGCCGTCCGGTAGGGAAGGGCAGCATTGCCGCAGTCGCCGGCGGGGCCGGAACGCACCGTCTCCAGCACGAGGCATCCCGGAGCCGCCGGATCGGCGGCATAGATACGGGCTGCGGTTTCGAGCAGTTCGCCCAACGCTTCGGCAATCGGTCGGCCGGGGACGAGGATATCGTCCAACGGCAATGCCGATGCCGCATAGCGGCGCAGCACTGCGTCGAACAGCCCGGCCTTGCTGCCGAAGGCGGCGTAGAAGCTCGGCGGATTGATCCCCAGCGCTTCCGAAAGCGCAGCGACGCTCACCGCGTCATAGCCATGCTCGTGGAACAGCGCCTGCGCTTTCGACGTTGCCTGCTCGATATCGAAGGCGCGGGGGCGCCCCCTGCCACGCGCGGATAATTTTGTACCACTCATTACAAAACACCTTGACGTCTCTGCACGTTCATTTATGTAGTACTCATTACATTTTTAATCAAGGAGGCCGTCATGGCTGTTTTCAAGGACAAGAACATCCTCGTAATCGGCGGAAGCCGCGGTATCGGCGCGTCGATCGTCGAGCGTTTCGCGAAGGAAGGCGGCAAGGTCGCTTTCACCTATGCGGGCTCGAAGGACGCCGCCGGGGCACTGGCTGCGAAAGTCGGCGCCGAGGCGATCCGTTCGGACGCCGCCAATCGCGACGAACTGGTCGCCACAGTGGGCGGTCGCGGCAAGCTCGACGTGCTGGTCGTCAACGCCGGCACGCTGGTTCTCGGCGATCCGCTGGAGATCGACGCCGATGCCGTCGACCGCATGATCGATATCAACGTCCGCGCGCCTTATCATGCCGCGGTCGAAGCGGCGCGCCATATGCCCGAGGGCGGGCGGATCATCGTGATCGGCTCGGTCAACGGCGATCGCATGCCCTTTGCTGGCGGTGCCGCCTATGCGCTGACCAAGTCGGCGGTCCAGGGCATGGCGCGTGGCCTTGCGCGCGATTTCGGCGACAGGGGCATCACCGTGAACGTGGTCCAGCCCGGCCCGGTCGATACCGACATGAACCCCGCCGAAGGCCCGATGGCGAGCACGATGCACAGCTTCATGGCGATCAAGCGCCACGGCACCGCCGACGAAGTCGCGGCGCTGACCGCTTTTCTCGCAGGCCCCGACGCCGGCTTCATCACCGGCGCGCTCCATACCATCGACGGCGGCTTCGGCGCCTGAGCCGGTATCGATCGGGCGCGGCAGCGTGACCGCGCCCGATCGATCCGCTCTGGAAATTTCCAACGCTCCAACTTATAGCCCCGCTCCACCTGTCCCCGATCGAGCGGGGCGCCAGTGCGGGCGTGGTGAAATTGGTAGACGCGCCGGACTCAAAATCCGGTTCCGCAAGGAGTGTCGGTTCGAGCCCGACCGCCCGCACCATCCGAAATCCCTCAATGACTTGGAAGCTTGTGCCTGCCTGACCGTGCCATGTCGGGACAGTTGCCTGTTAACCATAGATAGCGCGAGACGAAATCGTAAACGAAACGTTAACGGGTGGCTATGAGACGTGCACTGGTCCTGACCAACGAAGCCGCGCGCCATCCCTTCCGGCAGTCGCTCCCGCCATTCAAGCGCGAACGGATCCAACCCGTTCGCGACGATGACAAGGATTTGAAGCTGTTTGCTCTCAGCTTCACCGCCTTCTTCATCGCGATCTACGGCTTCATCTTCTAGGAAGCCGCCAGCGACGACGCCGGGCCGGGAAGCTCGCTCAGCGTTCCGCCTGTCGCGGAGCGCGTGCTTGCGCGCATCAATCGCAGGCGAGGTGGAGCTTCCACGCCAGCCATGCCGAGACGAAGCACATGGCGGTGACCATCAGCAGCTGATCTACGGGCGACAGCCCTGCCGCGCTCAGCCCCAGCGCCACGATCGATCCACCGACCATCGCGCCTGAATTGACGATGTTGTTCGCGGCGACGGTGCGCGCGGTCTCGTCGGCTCCGACCGTGGTCGTCAGGAAGGCATAGAGCGGCACGACGAACATGCCGCCTGCGATCGACACGCCGAGCAGCGCGATGACGAGCAGGGGCGCGCTCGCGTGGTGGATGAACTGCGCCATGTCGTAGAAGCCGTCGCGCTCGCCTTCCCAGCTGCGCGCGACGAAATAGAGCAGCAGCACGAACCCCGCCATCACGATGACCGATGCGGGGGCGTAGCGCGCCGAGACCTGCCCCTTGAGCAGCCGGTTGATCAGCACCGATCCGATCGCGACGCCGATCGAGAAGATCGCGAGGAACAGGCTCGCGACCTGCTCGTTCGCGGTCAGCACATTCTTCACCAGCGGCGGAAATTCGATGATCAGCACCGCGCCGATCGTCCAGAAGAAGCTGATCGAGCAGATGGCGAGGAACAGCCGTCGGATGTGCATCGTCCCCGACACCAGGCGGATCGAGGCCCGCACGATGTGGAAATCGAGCGGTTCCTTCTCGCCGATCGGCGGGGCTGGGGGAACCTGCCGTCCCGCGAACCAGCCGACAACGGCGACGATCAGCACCAGCCCCGCAGCGATTCGCGGATCATGAGTGATGAAGCCGGCGGTGATCGTGCCGGCGAGGATGGCGAGATAGGTGCCGGCTTCGACCAGCCCCGTGCCGCCCAGCACTTCTTCCGCCTCAAGATGCTGGGGGAGGATTGCGTATTTGATCGGCCCGAAAAAGGTCGAATGGACGCCCATCGCCAGCACCGCAGCCAGCATCAGCGGGATCGAGGGGATGAGCAGCCCGACCGCGCCGACGGCCATGATCGCGATCTCGGCGGTCTTTACCGCGCGGATGATCTTCGCCTTGTCGCGCGTGTCGGCAAGCTGGCCCGAAAGCGCCGAAAGCAGGAAGAAGGGCAGGATGAACAGGCCGGTCGAAATCGCGCTGAACATCGTCTCGACCTTGGGGTCGGAATAGACCCGGTAGGTGACGAACAGCACCATCGCCGTCTTGAACAGATTGTCGTTGAACGCCCCCAATAGCTGCGTGACGAACAGGGGTAGGAAGCGGCGTCTGCCGAGAAGCCGCATTGAGGTCTGCATAGGGGAGGGCGGACTTGTGTTGTGATCGGTTGCGACCGTCCTTAGCGCATCGGCGAGGCCGCCATCAAAGGAAAATGGGCATGGGCTGGCACCGCCTTGAATCCGGTTATAAAAGAGGCGCCACGACCATGCTGACGCTGCCCAACATATTGACGCTGTCGCGCATCTTCGCGGTGCCGTTCCTCGTCGCGCTGCTGTGGTATCCCCATTGGCGGCTGGGCTACGCGCTGGGATTCGGGCTCTACTGCCTCGTCGGCATCACCGATTATTTCGACGGCTATCTGGCGCGCGCGCAAGGCACGGTGTCGAAGCTCGGCATCTTCCTCGATCCCATTGCCGACAAGATCATGGTCGCGGCGGTGATCGTGATGCTGATTTCGACCGAGGATGTGCTGGCCGGCCACCCGCTGATCGTCGGCTGGCACGTGGTGCCTGCGCTCGTCATCCTGCTGCGCGAGATCGCGGTCTCGGGGCTGCGCGAATTCCTGGCGCAACTCAGCGTCTCGGTGCCGGTCAGTCGCCTCGCCAAGTGGAAGACGACGTTCCAGATGGTCGCGCTCGGCGCGCTCATCCTCGCCGGCGCCTTGCCCGACTGGCATTGGGTGCAGCAGGTGGGGCTCGCCTGCCTGTGGGTGGCGGCCGGGCTCACGGTGGTCACCGGATGGGATTATCTGCGCGTCGGCCTCAAGCACATGGATTGAGCGCGGTGCGGATTCTCTATTTTGCCTGGGTGCGCGAGGCGATCGGCCGTGACGAGGAAGTAGCCGATCCGCCGGCGGATGTTTCCACGGTCGAGGCACTGGTCGACTGGCTCGCTGCGCGCGGCGGCGGCTATGCCGAGGCGCTGGCCGAAAAGGCGCGGCTCCGCTGCGCCGTCGACCAGCAGTTCGCGCCGCTCACCGCCCCGATCGCGGGTGCGCGCGAAGTCGCGATCTTCCCGCCGGTGACGGGCGGATGATCGAAATCCGCGTCCATCCCGATCCCATCGATCCGACGGCCGAGTTGGCGCGCGTCGAGGCGCTCGGTTGTGGCGGCGTGGCAAGCTTCACCGGGCTGGTGCGCGGCACCGATGGGGTCAGCGCGCTCCATCTCGATCATTATCCGGGCATGACCGAGCGCGTGCTGACCGAGCTGGCCGAGACGGCGAAGGCGCGCTGGTCGCTCGACGGCGTCGTGATCGTCCACCGCGTCGGCACGATGCAGCCCGGCGAGCGGATCGTGATCGTCGTCACAGGCGCACGCCATCGCGGCCCGGCGCTCGAGGCCTGCGCCTTCCTCATCGATCGGCTTAAAGTCGATGCGCCCTTCTGGAAGCGCGAAAGCGCGGGCGAGGGTGATCGCTGGGTCGAGGCGCGCGACAGCGATCACGCCGCCGCCGCACGCCACTGATCTTTACTGCTTGGGCAGGATCACGCCGTTGACGGCGTGGACGACGCCGTTGCCGGCATCGAGATCGCCCTTGGTCACGTAGGAGGCGTTGCCGCTGACGTCGGTCAGCTTCACCGCGCCGTCAGCGAAGGTCACCTTGATCGGCTCGCCCTCGACGCTGGTCAGCGTCGCGGTGCCACCGCTGGCCTTGGCCTGCGTCTCGATGTCGGCAAGCGTCAGCTTGCCCGGCACGATCAGGTAATTCATCAGCTTGGTCAGCGCCGTCTTGGCTTCGGGCTTGAGCAGCGTGGCGACGGTGCCCGGCGGCACGCGCGTAAAGGCGTCGTCGGTCGGTGCGAAGACGGTGAAGGGGCCGGTGCCCGCCAGCGTCTGATCGGTGCCGGCAGCGGCGAAAAGCTTGGTGAGCGTCGTATGGTCAGTCGAACCCGCGACGATCGTAGCGACCGTGGTGCCTGCGGCCGGCGTTGCGGCGGCGGGTGCGGCCTGATCCTGGGCCTGGGCGACGGTCGAGAAAGAGGCAGCGGCGGCGGCAATCAGAACGAGACGCTTGTAATCGAACATTTCGGTGCGAATCCTTTTCGGACGGTTTGTTCCACCTTCGAATACGCACCGGGAGCGATCCGGTTTCAATCCAAAGGATGAAACAATCGTCATTCCTCGCGGCGCAATATCTCCGCAAGCAACTGGAAATCCTTCTCGCGCGGGCTGCCGCGGCGCCATGCCAGCGCGATCCGCCGCGAATCATGCTCGGCCTCGATCGGGCGCGCGGTGATGCCGGTATGATCCAAAATGCCTGACTTCAGCGCCATTTCGGGCAGGATGGTGATGCCCAGCCCGTTATCGACCATCTGCACCAGCGTGTGGAGCGACGTGCCGAGCATCGTCGCCTCGGCGCGGATTTCGGGTCGGTTGCACGCGGCGAGCGCATGATCCTTCAGGCAGTGCCCATCCTCGAGCAGCAGCATCCGGCGTTCGTCGATCGTGTCGGGCATGATCGTCGGGGGCGGATTGTCGGGCTCGCCCTTGGGGAAGGCGACGAACAGTCGGTCGTCGAACAGCGGCGCGGTCGCGATGTCGCCGCAGGCATAGGGCAGGGCGAGCAGTACGCAGTCCACATGCCCGTGATGCAGCGATTCGCACGCGGCGGCGCTCGGTTCCTCGCGCAAATAGAGCTTCAGCTCGGGGCGTTCGCGGCGCAGCTTGGGCAGGATGCGCGGCAGCATGAACGGCGCGATCGTCGGGATCACGCTCATTCGCATCTCGCCCGAAAGCGGCTGGCCGGCGGCGCGCGCCATGTCGGTCAGTTCCTCGGCCTCGCGCAGCACGCGCCGCGCCTTGTCGACGATCGCCTCGCCCAGCGGGGTGAAGCGCACCACGCGCCGCGTGCGCTCGACGAGGACGATCCCGATCAGCGATTCGAGCTCGCGCAGCCCCGCCGACAGGGTCGACTGCGTGACGAACATCGCATCAGCGGCGCGGCCGAAATGGCCGTGCTCACGCAAGGCAACGAGATATTGAAGCTGCTTCAGGGTCGGGAGATAGGCTGACATTGGCTCACTCGATCAATATGCTTCAAATAATCAATTTTTCCGCTTGAATCTACCCCGCTAGGGACTAGATCGAGCTCGACGCTCAAAAGAGCGCGAGGACCGAGGGTGCCTGAGGTTCTGATTTCCTAGGAGAATCTCATGCTTACTGTGGGCGACAAGCTTCCCGAATTCACCGTTCCCGTCCAGCAGGGCACGTCCGCGCTTCCGGCCGGCGAAACGCTCAGCCACGACAGTTTCCCGGGCAAGTGGAAGGTCATCTTCTACTGGCCGAAGGACTTCACCTTTGTCTGCCCGACCGAGATCGTCGGCTATGGCGAGCTGAAGCAGGACTTCGCCGATCGTGACGCCGTACTGATCGGCGCTTCGACCGACACCGCGCACGTCCACCTGGCCTGGCGCAAGTCGGACCCGCAGCTGGCCGACGCCGATTTCCCGTGGCTTGCCGACAACGGCAAGGTGCTGGCCAATGCGCTCGGTATCGTCCACGCCGACGAGGCTGTCGCGCTGCGTGCCACCTTCATCGTCGATCCGGACAATATGATCCAGCACGTCACCGTCAACGGCCTGAACGTCGGCCGCAACCCGCAGGAAGCCCTGCGCGTGCTCGACGCCCTGCAGACCGACGAGCTCTGCCCGTGCAACTGGAACCAGGGCGACGACGTCCTCCAGGTCGCCGCTTAAGCTCGACTGAAAAGAGGGGCGCGGGGCAGCCGCTCCGCGCCCTTTTTCCTGCCCGCTTCCCAAGGAGAACCCCATGTCCCTGAAGGCATTTGCAGACGCGCTCCCCGATTTCGCGAAGGATCTGCGCCTCAATATCAGCTCGCTGCTCAACGACCAGCTTCTGGGCGACCAGCGCAAATATGGCCTGCTGCTCGCGACTGCGCACGGCAGCGGCCACAAGCCGCTGGTCGATGCGACCGAGGCCGAAGTCGAAGGCAAGCTCACGCCCGAGGCCGCCAATGCGGCGCGCGCGGCGGCGGCGGTGATGGCGATGAACAACGTCTATTATCGCTTCACGCACCTCGCCTCGAACAAGGAATATAGCCAGATGCCGGCCAAGCTGCGGATGAACGTCATCGGCGCGCCGGGCATCGAGAAGGACGATTTCGAGCTCTTCTGCCTTGCCGTCTCGGCGCAGAATGGCTGCGGCATGTGCATCGATTCGCACGAGAAGGTGCTGAAGGGCCATGGTGTGAATGCCGAGGCCATCCAGGCCGCCGCGCGCATCGGATCGGTGATGACTGCAGTCGCCACCGTCCATTCGGCGGTGTTCGGGGGCTGACCCGGCCCGGCCTCTCTCCTCCGACCGGGGGGAGGGGCACTCCCAAACCTTGGCGTTGGTTGTGCCGCGCCGCGTTTCGGCTAGAAGCGGCGCGATGAAGCGTTCGTCCTACCGCCGTCGCGGCATCGCCCTGCGTCTTCCGATTCTCCTGCCACTGATCCTCGCCGCCGCTCCGGCGGCGGGGCAGGGCGTATTGACGATCGAGGTCGACAATGTCCGCAATTCGAACGGGCATGTGCGCCTCGATGTCTGCCCGGAATCGCTGTTCCTGAAGGACAATTGCCCGGCCTCGGGCGCCGCGCCCGCGCATGCCGGCCGCACGATCGTCACCGTCTCGGGCCTGCGCCCAGGCCGCTATGCCGTGCAGGCCTATCTCGACGAGAATGACAATCAGAAGGTCGATCGCGGGCTGTTTGGCATCCCGAAGGAAGGCGTCGGCTTCTCCAACGACGCGCCGATCAGGCTCGCGCCGCCCAAGTTCAGCGATGCCGCCTTCGATTTTTACGGCGGTAACCAGACGATCCGGCTCGATCTGCGCTACTTCCTCGGCCCCAAGGGGCCGCCGGCGGGAACGCGCTGATGCGCTCGCCGGTCTCGGGAATCGTCGCCGCAAGCGTCAAGCGGCCCTGGGTGACGCTGGGTCTGATGCTGATTGTCGCCGCCGCCGCGCTGTGGATCGCGATGGGGCGCTTCGCGATGACCACCGATACGGCTGCGCTTATCTCCCCAACCGTCGGCTGGCGGATGCAGGAGGAGGCGATGGAAAGCGCCTTCCCGCAACTGAGCGACGTGATGCTTGTCGTGATCGACGGGGCCACGCCCGAGATCGCTGAGGATGGCGCGGCGCGGCTCAGCGCGGCGATGGATGCGGACAAGGCGCATTTCCGGCTCGTCAGTCGCCCCGACGGCGGTGACTGGTTCGCGCGCGAAGGCCTGCTCTTCGGTTCGGTCCAGGATGTGAAGGATACGACCTCGGCGCTCGTCGAGGCCCAGCCGCTGCTTGGCCCGCTCGCGGCCGACCCCAGCCTGCGTGGCGTGACCACGGCTTTCTCCACGATGCTCGACGGTGTCGCGGCGGGGCAGGCGACGCTCGATCGCATTGATGCGCCGATGCGCGCGCTGGCCGACTCGATCGACGCCTCGCTCGCGGGCAAGCCGGCCTATTTTTCGTGGCAGCGCCTGTTTGCGGGAGAGGGCGGTGCGCTCGCGCCGCCGACGCGCCGGCTGATCCTCGCCCAGCCCGTCCTCAACCACGCCGATCTCATGCCCGGCGAGGCGGCGGCCCAGGCGCTGGAGGCCGAAGTACGCAAGCTCGGCATCGATGCGGCGCACGGCGCCGATGCGCGGCTGACCGGCGAAGTGCCGCTGGCCGATGAGGAATTCGCGACGC
Organism: Sphingomonas sp. EU05-FHT14C10; assembly: GCF_058790595.1. Classification (NCBI taxonomy): domain Bacteria; kingdom Pseudomonadati; phylum Pseudomonadota; class Alphaproteobacteria; order Sphingomonadales; family Sphingomonadaceae; genus Sphingomonas; species Sphingomonas sp. EU05-FHT14C10. Next base: position 43,924 of record NZ_JBYTEN010000007.1, read on the forward strand.
TGCAGGAGAATATCGGCTTCGTCGGGCTGGTCATGGCGCTCGCGATGTTGCTGACGCTCTGGTTCGCGACGCGCTCGGTCCGGCTGGTGACCGCGATCGTCATCACGATCATCCTCGGCCTGCTGGTGACGGCGGCGGTCGGGCTGCTCGCGGTCGGGCGTTTCAATCTCATCTCGGTCGCCTTCATCCCGCTGTTCGTCGGGCTGGGCGTCGATTTCGGCATCCAGATCAGCGTGCGCTTCAATGCCGAGCGCTTCGATGGCGCGGATGTCGGTGATGCGCTCCGCCGCGCCGCCGTCGCGCTCGGCGCGCCGCTCACGCTTGCCGCCGGCGCGATCTTCCTCGGCTTCGGCGCATTCCTGCCCACCGAATATGTCGGCATCGCCGAACTGGGGATCATCGCCGGCATCGGCATGGTCGTGGCGCTGGCGCTCAGCGTGACCTTGCTGCCGGCGCTGGTCATGCTGCTCCGCCCCGGCCGCCCGCATGCCGAGGTCGGCTTCAAGGCCTTTGCCCCCGCCGACAAATTGCTCGAGCGCCGGCGCGGCGCCGTGCTCTGGGCCTTCGTCGCCGCGCTCGTCGCCAGCATCGCGTTGCTGCCGTGGGTGGTGTTCGACTTCAATCCGCTTCATCTGCGCGATCCGCATGCGCCGGCGATGAAGACGCTTGCCGACCTGACCCGCGATCCCGATCGCACCCCCAACACGATCGATGTGCTCGCGAAGAGCGAGGCCGATGCGCAGGCGCTCGCCGTGCGCCTCTCGAAACTGCCCGAGGTCATGCAGGTCGTCTCGATCGACAGCTTCGTGCCTGAGGATCAGGCGCCGAAGCTCGCGCTGATCCAGGATGCGTCGATGCTCCTCGATCTTACGATCAACCCGTTTGACGTCGCCCCGCCGCCGAGCGATGCCGATCTGGTCGCGGCGCTGACCGGCATCGCCGCGAAGCTCCGCGCCAATGCCACCGGCGCCAGCCAGCCCGCCGCCGATGCGCGCCGCCTTGCCGATGGCTTCGACCGGCTGGCGAAGGGCACGCCGGCCGAGCGCGCCGCCGCCAACGTCATGGTTTCAAAGCCGCTGGGCGTGATGCTCGATCAGATTCGCGCCGCGCTGCAGGCAGCTCCCGTGACGCGCGCCGATCTGCCGCCAGCGCTCGCCCGCGACTGGCTGGCCCCCGATGGCCGTGCCCGGCTGCAGGTCTTTCCCAGCGGCGACGCCAACGACAACAAGGTCATCCGCCGCTTCCGTAACGCGGTCGAGACAGTAACCCCCGCCATATCGGGCCTGCCCGTCGCGACGCAGGCGGCGGCGAGCACGGTCGCAGGCGCCTTCGTGCAGGCGGGCGTCATCGCCTTCCTGCTCGTCAGCCTGTTGCTGTTCGCGGTGCTGCGCGACGTGCGCGAGGTGCTGTTCACCCTCGCGCCCGTCGTCCTGTCTATCTTCCTGACGCTGGGCAGTTGCGTGCTTATCGGCCAGCCGATCAACTTCGCCAACATCATCGCCTTCCCGCTGCTCTTCGGGGTCGGCGTGGCGTTCCACATCTATTTCGTGATGGCCTGGCGCGGCGGCGCGACCGGGCTGCTCCAGTCGAGCCTGGCGCGCGGCGTGCTGTTCAGCGCGCTGGCGACGGGGACGGCGTTCGGCAGCCTGTGGCTGTCGCACCACCCCGGCACGGCGAGCATGGGTAAGATATTGATGATCTCGCTTGCCTGGACGCTGGTCTGCGCGCTGATCTTCGAACCCGCGCTGCTCGGCCCGCCGCGTCTTCAGAAGCGCGGCGTCGGCGCGGGCTCGGGCGGGGGCAGCGGAGCGGAACGAATCAGGGCGTCCTGAAGTTCGCGCGGCGCTTCGCCCTGTGGGCCGGACACGGGATCGGTCAGCGGATCGGCAAGGGGATCGGCCTGCGGGGACGTGCCCGTATCGCCCTTTTTCTTCCTGTGCCTGCGCGCGCGGATCTCGGCCACTTCGGCGGCGCGATTCTGCAGCCACGCCGAGCGCAGCGTCGCATAGGGATCGACCGCGCCGTCCAGCAGAGCCTTCAGTTCGGGATCGGCCTCGGCGCGCCGGTCGAGCCCGCTGAGGATGCCGGTGGCGAGCTGATATTCGGCGCGGCTGAACGGTTTGCCGATCGCCACGGGCAGCACCGCGCCGTCGGCGGGCTCCGCCGCCAGATCGCGCAAGGTCGACGGCCCCATGAAGGGCAGGAAGATATAGGGGCCTGGCCCCACGCCATAGCGCGCCAGCGTATTGCCGAAGCCATTGTCGCGGTGCGGCAGCTTGAAATCCTCGCGCTTGGCGATGTCGAAGAAGCCGGCAATGCCCAGCGTCGAATTGATGCCGAAGCGCGCGAAGGTCTCCGCCGCCTTGCCGATCTTGAGCTGCAGCAGGAAGTTCAGGAAAGCGACGGGCTCGCTGAGGTTGGTGAAGAAGTTGCGCAGGCCCGACCGCGCTTCCTTGGGCAGCAGCGACTTATGCGCCATCGCCAGCGGGCGGTAGATCGCCTTGTCCAGCTTCATATGGATGCTGAACATGGTGCGGTTGAACCCCTCGAGCGGATCCTCCTTGGGGTGTTTGTGCGGCTTCGCGGGGGCGGTCGGCGCGGCCTCGGTCGCCGGATCGATCAGCGGATCGCTGAGCTCGGGCGCATCGGAGGCACGAGCTGGCGGCGCGGTGGCCTCCATAGCCTGGCTTACGGCCGGCGCGGCCGTGGCGGCGGGTGTCGACTCGGGTGGCACCACCGCGAGCGCCGCCATGGGCAGCAGGAAGGAAAGGCTCAATCGCCGCCCTTCGCGGCAATGGCGTTGAGATGCGCGATCAGCGCCTTCGCCCCGCCCTTGGAAAGCACGGTCGCGAAATCCGCTCTGCGCGTTGCGATCTGGCTGATCGCATTGCGGTAGAAGACGTCGATGATCTTCCAGTTCGCGCCATTTTGCCGCAGCCGATAGGCGATGGCGACGGGCGTCTGCTTGGGCTGGTTCAGTGTGGTGCGCACCAGCTTGTCGGTACCCCGCGTCTCGACATCGGGCGCGACCGTAAAGCTCTCGCCCGACCAGCTGTCGAAATTGGAGGCATATTGCGCGATCGTCATCTGCCGGAAGGCGGCGACCAGCGCCTGCTGATCGGGGGGGGCGATGCTCGTCCATGTCGGGCCGACGGCGAGGCGCGTCATCAGCGGCAGGTCGAACGCGCGGTCGATCACCGGGGTGATCGTCGCGGCGCGGCTCGCCTGCGTGCCGCGCGCCTTCATGATGCCGATCAGGCCGTCGTCGAGCGCCTGCACGGTCGCGCGTACGGGATCGGCGGCCTGCGCGAGAAGCGGCGCGGGGGCGACGGCCGCGATGGCGGCGAAGCCGAGGAATGGGAGGCCGTGGGAGGGTGCGCGCATCGGGATGGCTCCATAGGTCCGGGCGGCGGCCTATATCGCGCATCCTGCCATGCCGTCCATCCCGGCGGCCCCATACGATCGCACTAATTGCGGCAGCGCAATATTTTGGGCTTCCGTAGCAAGGTGCCAGCCACTATCTCTCGCTCGATGGGACGGGGATTTCGACAAACGGAACCGCATGACTGATATGCTCACCGACCCGCAGCGCCCGCTTTCCATCCTGCTCGCCAATCCGCGCGGGTTCTGCGCGGGCGTCATCCGCGCGATCGAGGTGGTGGAACGTGCGCTCGATCGCTACGGCGCGCCCGTCTATGTGCGGCACGAGATCGTCCACAATCGCCACGTCGTCGATCGGCTGCGCAGCAAGGGCGCGATCTTCGTCGAGGAACTGGACGAGATTCCGGCCGATATGCCGACCGTGTTCAGCGCGCACGGCGTCGCCCGCTCGGTCGAGGCGGAGGCTGCGGCGCGCAGCCTGCCGGTGCTCGACGCCACCTGCCCGCTCGTCACCAAGGTGCACAATCAGGGGCGCCGCTATGCGCGCGCGGGCCGCACGCTGATCCTCATCGGCCATGCCGGCCATGCCGAGGTGATCGGCACGATGGGACAGATCGATGCCCCCATCCATCTCGTCTCGACTCCGGAGGACGTGGCCACGCTGGCGATCGATCCGGCTACGCCCGTCGCCTATATCACCCAGACGACGCTGAGCGTCGACGACACGCGCGGCGTGATTGCGGCGCTTGAAGAACGCTTTGCCGATGTCGTCGGCCCCGATGTCGCCGACATCTGCTATGCGACGCAGAACCGCCAAACGGCGGTGCGCGACCTCGCCCGGCGCAGCGACCTGCTGATCGTGGTCGGCGCGCAGAACAGCTCCAATTCCAGCCGCCTGCGCGAGATCGGCGACGAGATGGGCGTGCCCAGCTATCTGGTCGACGATGGCGACGGCGTCGATCCGGCATGGCTTGCCGGTGTGGAAACGGTCGGCATCACGGCCGGCGCATCGGCGCCGGACGTGCTCGTCGACAGCGTGATCGAGGCGATCCGCCGTGTCCGCCCGGTCACGGTCGGCCAGCTTGAGGGTGTCGAGGAAAAGGTTCAATTTGCCCTCCCGGCGATATTGCGGCAGTCAGCGGCGGCGGCCGAATAGGCGCAGAGTAGGATATTACCGGATGAGTCTTCCCCTTTCGCAGGTCGCGCGCATCGGCGCCTACACGCTGAAGCAGCACATCAAAGGCGGCAAATATCCCCTCGTGCTGATGCTCGAGCCGCTGCTTCGCTGCAATCTTGCCTGCCCCGGCTGTGGCAAGATCGATTATCCCGATGCGATCCTCAACCAGCGGATGAGCTTCGAGCAGTGCATGGAGGCGATCGACGAGTGCGGTGCGCCCGCCGTCTCGATCGCGGGCGGCGAGCCCCTGCTGCACCGCGACATGGCACGCATCGTCGAAGGCTATATCGCCCGGAAGAAGTTCGTCATCCTGTGCACCAACGCGCTGCTGCTGAAGAAGAAGATCGACGAATATCGTCCTTCGCCCTTTTTCACCTGGTCGATCCACCTCGATGGCGATCGCGAGATGCACGATCATGCGGTGGACCAGAAGGGCACCTATGACGTGGCGGTCGAGGCGATCAAGCTCGCCAAGTCCAGGGGATTCCGCGTGCAGGTCAACTGCACGGTGTTCGACGGCGCCGATCCGGCGCGGCTCGCGGCCTATTTCGACGAGATGGAGGCGCTGGGCGTCGAGATCACCATTTCGCCGGGCTATGCCTATGAGCGCGCCGCCGATCAGGAGCATTTCTTCAACCGCGAGCGCACGCGCAAATTCTTCCGCGACGTGTTCAGCCGCGGCAATGGCGGCAAGGCGTGGACCTTCACCAACTCGCCCTTGTTCCTCGATTTCCTCGCCGGCAACCAGACCTATGAATGCACGCCCTGGTCGATGCCGCTGCGCACCGTCTTCGGCTGGCAGAAGCCCTGCTATCTGCTCGGCGAAGGCTATGTGAAGACCTTCGCGGAACTGATGGAAGGCACCGATTGGGACAAATACGGCGTCGGCAAATATGAGAAGTGCGCCGACTGCATGGTCCATTGCGGCTTCGAGGGCACGGCGGCGACGGACTCGATCCGCCACCCGCTCAAGCTGATGAAGATCTCGCGCAAGGGCGTGCGGACCGATGGCCCGCTGGCGCCCGATATCGATCTCTCGGCGCAGCGTCCCGCCGAGGACGTCTATTCATCGCACGTCGAGCGTGAACTGGCGAAGATCAAGGCCGAGAATCCCAACGCGTCCAAGCGTGTCGTAAAGGCCGCCTAATATCCTGAACGCGCGCCCGGCGTCGCGACCCGTGCGGATCAGCGCGGGCAATTGACCGGGCGCGCGGGCAAGCGACGCAAGCACTGCGCCCAGCGCCATTCCGCCATCGGGCTTCATACCCACGCGCGCAGCCGGGGGGAGCTCGTCGCCTGCGCCGTCCGAAATCACGCGGATCACGCCGAAAGGCAGGCCCAGCTTCCGCGCCACACGCTCGGCGACATGGCTTTCCATGTCGATCGCGGCGGCGCCCGTCATGCGGTGGAGCAACTGCTTCTCGGCGACCGTGGCCGCCATCGCTTCATGCCCCAGCACGCGGCCGACGACGGCCTCGGGCAGGGCGGCGCCCAGCTTCTCGACGAACGAGGCGTCGCCGCCCACCACCACGGCGCCGGGTTTCAACGCGGGATCGAGCGCGCCGGCGAGTCCGCTCGATACGATGGCGCCGGGGAAGAGGCGCGCCAGCTTCTCCAGTTCGCGTTCGAGCCGCGCATCGTTGCCGCCGCCCGCCACCGCGAACAGGTCGCGTCCCTGCTGGGTTATCAGGCGCGCCTCGCGCTTCAGGCCGCAGGCGACGATGAACGTCACATGCCGAACGCCGTGCGGCGCGTGTTGGATCGCTTGAGATTGCGATAGCGCGCCATCGCCCACAGCGGGAAATATTTGGGATAACCGTGATAACGCAGGTAGAAAACGCGCGGAAAACCGCCGCCGGTATAATATTCCTGCCCCCACAGCCCATCGGCCTGCTGGTTCGCCGCCAGCCAGTCGATCCCGCGCTTCACCGCTTCGCTGTCGACTTCACCCGCCGCCATCAGCCCGAGCAGAGCCCAGGCGGTCTGCGATGCCGTCGAAGGCGCGGGAAGGTGCCCGGTGCGGTCGAGCGCATAGCTTTCGCAATCCTCGCCCCAGCCGCCATCGGGGTTCTGGATCGTCTTCAGCCAGTCGACCGCGCGCCCGACCATCGGATCGTCGCCGTCCAGCCCCGCCGCGCCGAGCGCGCAGAGCACCGACCAGGTGCCGTAGATATAGTTCACGCCCCAGCGACCGAACCAGCTTCCTTCGGGTTCCTGCTCGCGCCGCAGATATTCGATCGCGGCGGCCATGCGCGGGCTGGTGTCGCGCCGCTCGCCAAGCTGGGCGAGCATCGAGACGCAACGCGCGGACACGTCTGCGGTCGGCGGATCGAGCAGCGCGCCATGATCGGCGAAGGGCAGGTTGTTCAGATAGTCGTAGCTGTTGTCGGCATCGAACGCACCCCAGCCGCCATTTCGGGACTGGAGCCCGACCGTCCATTCGACGCCGCGGTCGATGGGCATGCGATCGGCGATCTGGGCGCGGTCCATCGCCATCACCACCACGGCGGTGTCGTCGAGATCGGGGTAATGCGCGTTGTTATACTGGAAGGCCCAGCCGCCGGGGCGGACGCCGGGGCGCTCCTCGGCCCAGTCGCCCGCGACATCGAGCACCTGAAGCGGTTTCAGCCAGTGGAGCCCGGCCTTCGCACGCGCCTCGTTGGCTTCGCCGCCGGCCTCGAGCATGGCGTGCGCGGCAAGCGCAGTATCCCAGACCGGGGAGACGCAGGGCTGGCAATAGGCTTCGTCCTCACCGATGACGAGCAGATTTTCGACCGACTGGCGGGCGATCGCGCGGTGGGGATGATCCTCGGCATAGCCCAGCAGATCGAACATCATCACGCTGTTGGCCATGGCGGGATAGATGGCGCCGAGCCCGTCCTCGCCGTTCAGCCGCTCGATCACCCAGGTCTCGCAGGCCTTTATCGCGCGGGCGCGCAGGCGCTTCGGCCACAGCGCGTCGCCGGCCTTCAGCAGCTTGTCGAGCGTATTGAAGCCCAACGTCCACAGCCATTTGGGATCGGCGGCCTTGGTGCCCGCGCGCACCGCCTTGCCGGTATAAAGCTCGTCGACCTTCACGCCCTTCGCATTGCGGGCAAGCGGCCGCGCCGCGCACAGCACGAGCAGCGGCACCACGACCGTGCGCGCCCAATAGCTCATCTTGGAAAGATGGATGGGGAAGCTGCGCGGCAGCAGGATCAGCTCGGGCGGCATCGTCGGCACGGTCGACCATGGACCCGCGCCGAACAGTGCAAGCTGGATGCGCGTGAAGACGTTGACCGCCGCAGCGCCGCCCGCCGCGAGCACGGCGTCACGCGCGCGGACCATGTGCGGCGCCTGCGGATCGTCGCCGATCATCTTCAGCGCATAATAGGCCTTCACCGTGGCGCTCACATCGAAGGCGCCGCCGTGGAACAGCCCCCAGCCATGATGATCGGCCGACTGGATGCGGCGGAGATAGCGCCCGATCTTGGCCTCGATCACCTCGTCCACCGGCTCGCCAAGATAATGGCGCAGCAGCACATATTCGGCGGGGATGGTGGCGTCGGCTTCCAGCTCGAACACCCAGTGGCCGTCGGGGCGCTGCGCGGCGGTCAGCGCGGAGGCCGCGCGATCGACGGCCTCGTCGACGGCATCCAGCGTGTCGGTCGTTTCGATGAGCGTTGCCATGCCGCCAATTAACCCCTTGAGGCCGCGATTACCAACCCTGCCGCCGTCTCGCCCGATCGGATCGCGCCTTCGATCGTCGCGGGCAGCCCGGTATCGGTCCAGTCGCCCGCGAGGAACAGGTTGCGCCAGCGCGTCCGCGCCGCCGGGCGCTTGGGTTCCTGATCGGGCGTGGCGGCGAAGGTCGCGCGCTTTTCCTTGACGATCTGCCAGGCAGGCATCGGTGCATCGATGCCATAGGCCGCGCAGATATCGGCCCAGAAGCGCCGCGCCAGCGCCTCGCGATCCGCATCGACGATCGCCTCCGCCGCGCTGACCGTGACGGATATGCGATCGGGAAAGGCGAAGACCCATTCGGCGGTCCCGCCGATCACCCCGAGCATGGCGGGCGCGCCCGCAGGCGCGGGCACCGCGAAATGGCCGTTGACGATCGCGTGATACTGGTCAGGCGCCGGGACTTCGGGGATCAGCGCGCTGGCGACCCAGGGCGGCACGGCAAGGATCACGGCCTCGTCCCCGGCGACCGGCTGCCGGCCATCGCTCCAGACCAGAGCGGTCACCAAATCACCCTCGATCTCGACGGCGCGAAGCCGGCGCCCAAGCGCGACCGGTGCGCCGCGCGCGGCCAGCCAGCCCGTCGCCGGATCGACGAAGGCGGCGGCAAGGCTCGGCTCGGCGATGCGCGGCAGCATCGCGCGGCCGCCCCGGCCCAGCGTCTCGCGCAGCACATTGGCGGTGAGCGCCGCCGATCCCGTGTCGGGCGGGGTGTTGAGCACAGCGAGCAGCACCGGCCCCAGCAACCGATCCCACAACGGCCCTCGCGTCGCGATGCGATCGCCGACGCGCGCGCCGCCGTCCCTGGCCAGAAGCGGCGCGAGCGCCAGATAATCGCGCAGCCGCGTCCCCGGCACGCGGCGCGAAGGCAGCGCCACCCACCAGGGCAGGCGGCCGCCGTTCATCCGCACCGTCCAGCGCTCGCCGGTGCCGAGATCGGCGAAGGCGAAATCGGCCTGCGCGGGGCCGGCCAGCGGCGCTTCCGCACCCACCGCCTTGCGAAAGCGCGCAACGCCGTCATTGCCGGCGAGGACAAGATGGTTGCCATTGTCGATAGTCAGGCCGAGCTGCTGGTCATGATAGGATCGGCACCGCCCGCCCGCCTGCGCCGCCGAATCCGAGATGGCGACGGCGATCCCGGCCTCCGACAGCCGCACGGCGGCCGACAGGCCGGCGAGCCCCGCGCCGGCGATCGTCGCGCGTGCAAAGCTCATCGCGTCACCAGCAGCCGGGCGACCGTCCACAGCAGCGCGATCTTGTTGGTCTTCACGCGCTGGCGCGGGGGCGCCCAGCCGGTCTTTTCCATCCGCGCGAGCAGCCTTGCATAGGCCGCCTCCATCAGGCGCGGCGCGATCAGATGGCCCTGGGGCCGTGCCTTCAGGATCGCGTGCGCGGCGCGATAATGATCGTGCGCCGCCGCCGCGATCGGGCGGACGGCCGTGTCGACACGCGGATCGGCGGCGACCTGCGCCGGCGTTTCGGGCACGATGCCTGCTGCCGACAGGCGCTCGATCGGCAGATAGACGCGGCCGATCGCCGCATCCTCGTCGATGTCGCGCAATATGTTGGTGAGCTGGAGCGCGCGGCCGAGATGATGGGCGAGGGCAAGCCCGGGCTCCCGCTCCATCCCGAACACGCGCACCGAAAGCCGCCCGACGGCGGAAGCCACGCGATCGCAGTAAAGATCGAGCTCGGCCTCGCTGGGCCAGCAAATGTCGCGCTCGACGTCCATCGCCATGCCGTCGATCACCGCCTCGAAATCCTCGCGCGCGAGGCCGAAGCGCGAGACCGCCTCGGCGAGCGGCGCTGCTTGCCCGGGATCGCGCCCGGCATAGAGCGCATCGAGATCGGCGCGCCACTGGTCGAGCGCGACGCGGCGTGCCGGGCGGTCGCCCTGCTGGTCGTCGGCGATATCGTCGACCACGCGGCAGAAATCATAGATGGCGAACATCGCCTCGCGCTCGGCACGGGGCAGGACGCGCATCCCAGAGTAGAAGGAACTGCGCGAGGCGGCGGGGGGGGACTGGCTCATGCCGCGCGCCGGAGAAGGGCCGGGATCGCCGCGCCGGCAGCGAGGAACAGCGCCTCGACCTTGCCATGATGCACGCGCTCGCTCAGCGGGTCGCGCGTTGCGAGACGGTGGCAAAGACTGATAGCAAGCCGCTGGATCACGGCTACTTCTGCAGCAAGGCGGCGATCACGGATCATCGCGGAAAAGCCTGCCGATTGGTCGAGCAGGTCGCGCGTCTTCTGTGCAAGCGCGACGATGATCGCACGCAATGCGGGGCTGGCGCGATCGTCGCGCAGCTGATCGACGACAAGGCCGGTGTCGAGCGGGATATAGACGCGGTCGAGCGTCCGATAATCCTTCGCGCAATCCTGCAGATGGTTGATCACCTGCAATGCGGCGCACAGCGCGTCATTGGCCGGCCAGGTGTCGCGGCTCTCGCCATGCACGTCGAGCACGAAGCGGCCGACCGGCACCGCCGACAGCCGGCAATAGCCGATCAGATCGTCCCAATCGGCATAGCGCGTCACCGTCACGTCGCGGACGAAGGCATCGAGCAGTTCGTGCGCGTGGACGGGATCGATCCCGCGCGCGGCCATGGCGTCGCGCAGCGCCATCGCCTCGGGCGCGCCCGCGCCGTCGAGCCCGGCGCGCATATGCGCAAGCTCGGCCAGCTTCAGGTCGGCGGTCGCCTCGGGATGGTCGGCAATGTCGTCCGCCGCGCGCGCGAAGCGGTAGAAGGCCATGATCGGCGGGCGATATTCGGCGCGCAGCAACAGGCTGGCGACGGGAAAATTCTCGTCCTCATGCCCTTTTCCGGAAGCGAGTTCGGCTGCCTGCATCATTTTCCCGCCGCCGCCTGTGCGCGGCCTTTCCACATTCCCCCGCGTCCGCGCGCATGCTGCCACGCGGAAAGCAGGGTGCAGCCAGCGTAAAAGGCGGCGATCACGGGCAATGCAACCCCCCACAAGGCTGATTGACGGTAGAAGCGCAGCATCGGCTGGAAGCTGATCGCCATCAATGCCCATGTGGCGAGGCCGAGCAGACGGGGCATTCCCTCAGCGAAAATGGCGAGCAGGGGCGGGGCCGCATAGACCAGCGCCATGCCGATCACCGTGCCGGCAAGCAGCAGCGGCGAATAACGGAGCTGCGCATAGGCCGATCGCGAGATCATCGCGGCGACCGAGGCGAGATCCTCATAGGGCCGGATGCTGACCGAGCGATCGGTGAGCCCCAGCCAGACCGGCCCCTGCCGCTTGAGCAGCGCGCCCAGCGTGCAATCGTCGATCAGCGCATCCCGGATCGCGGCGATCCCGCCCGCCCGCTCCAGCGCCTCGCGGCGCACCAGCATGCAGCCGCCCGCCGCGCCGCCAAGCCCACGAGGCCTGTTCACGAGGCCGAAGGGGTAAAGCATCTGGAAGAAGAAGACGAAGGCGGGGATCAGCATCCGCTCGGCAAAGGTCGCGCAGTTGAGCCTGGCCATCAGGCTGACGAGCGCGAGCCTGCCCGCTTCGCCGCGCGCGACGAGGCTGCGCAGCGTATCGGGCGCATGCGCGATGTCGGCATCGGTCAGCCACAGATAGGTCGGCCTGTCACCCGCCAGCGCGACGCCCTGCGACACCGCCCACAGCTTGCCTGTCCAGCCGGGCGCGAGCGGCTGGCCGGTGACGACCTCGACGCGCGACGAGCCGAGCGCACGCGCGCGATCGCCGGTGCCGTCACTGCTCGAATCGTCGATCAGCAGGATGTGGAAGTCGCCGGGATAGTCCTGCGCGGCGAGGCTGCCGATCGATCGTTCGATGACGTCGGCCTCATCGCGCGCGGGCACGACGGCGATCACCGAAGGCCATTGTGCGGGGAGAGGGGGCAGATCGCGCGTATCGCGCTCGCGCGCCAGCCAGAAGCCGTGGCGCGCAAGGATCAGCACCAGCCAGATCGCCAGCGCGATCGCCCCAACGACCGTCCAGATCATCCGATCATGCCCGCCTTGCGGAACCAGTCGACCGCATCGACCAGCGCCTCGCGATAGGGCCGCGCGCGATAGCCGAGTTCCGCCTCGGCCCTGGCCGACGAGAAAAACATGCGGTGCTGCGACATCTTCAGCGAATCGAGCGTCAGGAACGGATCCTTGCCGGTGACGCGCGCAATCTGCTCATTGATCCACGCCAGCGGGACCAGAGGCGCGCGCGGCAGGCCGACGCGCGGCGGCTTGCGTCCGACGATCGCCGCGATCTCGCCGAGCAGGTCGCCCAGCATCACATCCTGCCCGCCCAATATGTAGCGCTCGCCGATGCGCCCCTTCTCGAAGGCGAGCAGGTGGCCGGCCGCGACATCGTCGACATGGACGAGGTTGAGCCCCGAATCGAGATAGGCAGGCATCCGCCCATTCGCCGCCTCGACGACGATCCGGCCGGTGGGCGTGGGCTTCACGTCGCGCGGGCCGATGGGGGTGGAGGGCTGGACGATGACGGCGGGCAGGCCTTCGTCGCGCACCATCGCCTCGACGAGGCGTTCGGCGACGACCTTGCTGCGCTTGTAGGCGCCGACGGCTTCCTCGGGCCGCGCGGCGGCGCGCTCGTCGCTCGGCGCGTCGTCGCCGGGCTTCAGCGTCGCGACGCTCGACGTATAGACGATGCGCTTCACCCCGGCGTCGAGCGCGGCGCGCATCACCGTCTCCGTACTCACCCGGTTGTTGCGCACGATCTCCTCGGGATCGGGCGCCCACAGCCGGTAGTCGGCGGCGACATGGAAGAGATGATCGACGCCCTGCATCGCGGCGCGCATGCTCGCGGCTTCGCGCGCGTCGCCTTCGACGAGTTCGCCGGGAAAGTCCGTCAGGTTGGCGCGCGGGCTGGACGCGCGCACCAGTCCGCGCACCTGCCGGCCCGATGCGGCAAGCACGCGCGCGACGGCCGAGCCGACAAAACCGGACACGCCGGTGACGAGAATGGTTTCGGCCATGCGTGAATCAGCCGTGGGTATGAATTTTCCGCAGCACGGCATGACCCTACACAGGCGGCATGGCTGCGGATAGACCGATCGATATGGCTATGACGATTCTCGGCGAGGCGCTGGCGCTGCTAGCGCTGCTTGGCGCGGCCTATATGCTCGTCGTGGCCTTCGTCCTTGCGCGCTATTTCCGGGCCGCCGGGGAAGCGCCGACGGGGAGCGAACCCGTCACGCTGCTGAAGCCGCTTCACGGCGCCGAGCCCGATCTCGCGGCCAATCTCGCGACTTTCCTTGCCCAGCGTCATGACGGCGCGGTGCAGATGATCTGTGGCGTCCAGCGCCCCGGCGATCCCGCCGGCGCGGTGGTGGAGGCGCTCAAGGCGGCGCATCCCGGCGCGGACATCGTGCTCGTCCGCGACGCGTCGGTCCATGGCGCGAACGGCAAGGTTTCCAACCTCGTCACCATGAGCCGCGCCGTCGCGCATGACGTAGTGATCCTCAGCGATAGCGATATCGCGGTCGCACCCGATTATCTGGCGCGCGTGCTTGCCGCCTTGAATCATGACGGCGTCGGCGCGGTCACCTGCCTCTATCGCGGGCGCGGCGATGCGGGTTTCTGGTCGCATGTCGCGGCCGCCGGGCTGAGCTGGCAATTCCTGCCCGGCGCGGTGTTCGGCGTCGCGCTGGGCATCGCGCAGCCCTGCATGGGATCGACGATCGCGCTGCGCCGCGAGACGCTCGACCGCATCGGCGGTTTCGCTCGCTTTGCCGATATTTTGGCCGACGATCATGCGATCGGCGTCGCGGTGCGCGAACTGGGCCTGAAGGTCGTGGTCCCCCCGATGCTCGTCACCCATGCCTCGACCGAGGCGAGCCTCGGCGCGCTCTGGCGGCACGAACTGCGCTGGGGCGCGACGGTGCGCGAACTGGTGCCGGGCGCGACATATGCCGCGTCGATCATCGCCTATCCGCTGCCGATCGCGCTGCTCGCGCTGCCCTTCGCGTCCGTCGCGGGGCTTGTCGCGACGGCAGCGGCGCTGGCCTCGCGGCTTGCGGTCGCGCTGGTTGCGGACCGGATCGGGGGTAGCCGAACCGCCTCGCTCCTGCTGCTGCCGTTGCGCGATGGCATCAGTTTCGCGATCTTCATCGCCTCTTTCTTCGCGCGATCGGTTGATTGGCGCGGCGCGAGGCTTACAATGTCAGGTAATGGCCGCGTTCTGGCCGAGACGGAGATTCCCCACTCATGATGCGCAGCTTGTTCCTTCAGGCCCCCTCGTTCGACGGCTATGACGGAGGCGCCGGCGCGCGCTACCAGATGAAGCGCGAGGTCAAGAGCTTCTGGTATCCCACCTGGCTCGCCCAGCCCGCCGCGATGATCGAGGGGTCGCGCCTGATCGACGCACCCGCGCACGACCAGAGCTGGGAAGACATCGCGCATGAGGTGGACGGCAAGGAACTGATCGTCCTGCACACCTCGACGCCCAGCTTCGGGCAGGACATCCGCACCGCCGCGCTGATCAAGCAGCGCAACCCCAAGGCGCTGGTCGGCTTCGTCGGCGCCAAGGTCGCGGTCGAGCCGGACAAGAGCCTTGCAGCCAGCCCCGACATCGATTTCGTCGCGCGCGAGGAATATGATTTCACGCTGCTGGAGATTGCGGAGGGCAAGCCGCTCGCCGATGTCGACGGCATCACGTGGCGCGCGCCCGGCGGCGAGTTCATCCGCAACAAGGATCGTGCGATCATCGAGGACATGGACGTGCTGCCCATGGTCTCGCCCGTCTATAAGCGCGACCTGACGATCGAGAAATATTTCGGCGGCTATCTGCGCCACCCCTATGTCAGCTTCTACACGGGCCGCGGCTGCAAGAGCCGTTGCACCTTCTGCCTGTGGCCGCAGACCATCAGCGGTCACAACTATCGCTTCCGCTCGATCCCCAAGGTGATCGAGGAAGTCGAATATATCCTGAAGGAAATCCCCGAGACCAAGGAGATCTTCTTCGACGACGATACGCTGACCGACAATCATGAGCGCGTCGAGGAACTGGCGATCGCGCTGGGCAAGCTGGGCTTCGGCAAGCCGGGCTTCCCCGTTTCGTGGAGCTGTAACGCCAAGGCAAATGTGCCCCGCAAGACTCTGGAAGTGTTGAAGGCCAATGGCTTGCGCCTGCTGCTCGTCGGTTATGAGAGCGGCAACCAGAAGATCCTGCACAACATCAAGAAGGGGCTGCGCGTCGATGTCGCGCGCCAGTTCACCAAGGATTGCCACGAGCTCGGCATCGTCATCCACGGCACCTTCATCCTGGGTCTTCCGGGCGAGACGCTCGAGACGATCGAGGAAACGATCAAATATGCGATCGAGATCAACCCGCACACCATCCAGGTGTCGCTCGCCGCGCCTTATCCGGGGACCTTCCTCTACAATCAGGCGGTCGAGAATGGCTGGTTCGACGGCACCGATCATCTGCTGACCGATGGTGGCACCCAGATCGCGCAGCTCAGCTACCCGCATCTGTCGTCCGAAGTGATCTTCGACAAGGTGGAAGAGTTCTACAAGCGCTTCTACTTCCGCCCGCGCAAGATCGGCTCGATCGTGGGCGAGATGGTGCGCGACTGGGATATGATGAAGCGCCGCCTGCGCGAAGGCGTCGAATTCTTCTCCTTCCTCCGTCATCGCAAGGAAGCGGCGTGACCGATCTCCCTCTCCCCGGCGGAGAGGGGGCCGGGGAACGCGGCGCATGAAGCGCCTGATCGTCACCGCCGACGATTTCGGGGCTTCGTTGCAGGTCAACGAAGCCGTCGAGCGCGCGCATCGCGACGGCATCCTGACCGCCGCCAGCCTGATGGTCGCGGGCGCGGGCGCGGCCGATGCCGTCGATCGTGCGCGTAGCCTGCCCCGGCTGGGCGTCGGGCTGCATGTCGTGCTGGTCGAGGGGCGGCCGATGCTGCCGCCCGAATGCGTGCCCGCGCTCGTCGATGCGGACGGTAATTTCCGGACGGACATGATCCGCGCCGGCATCGCCATTTTTGCGTCTCCGGCCGCGCGCCGCCAGCTTTCCGCCGAGATCGAGGCGCAGTTCGCCGCCTTCGCCGCGACCGGGCTGCCGCTCGACCATGTCAACGCGCACAAGCATTTCCATCTCCACCCGACGATCGCCTCGACGATCCTCAAGATCGGCCGGCGTCACGGGATGAAATCGGTACGCGCGCCGATCGAGCCCAAGGCGCCATTGCAGGCGATCGACGGCACCGTTTCCGGCCCGGGGATCGAGACGCGCTGGGCGAAGCTCGTTCGTCGCAGGATGCGCGGGGCGGGGATGACGGTGCCCGATGCGGTGTTCGGTCTTGCCTGGTCGGGCGCGATGACGACGCCGCGCGTGCGCGGGTTGATCGCGCATCTGCCTGACGGGCTGACCGAGCTTTACACGCATCCTGCGACCGCCGCCTATCCGGGTTCCGCGCCCGGCTATGACTATGAAGGCGAGCTCGCCGCGCTCACCGACGAGGTTGCGAAGGAACTGATTCGGCGCGAGAGCGTCACGCTCGGCCGGTTCGCCGATTTCGTGTAGGATAGCGTTATGAATCTCGTGCCTGACTGGGGGCAGTTCGATGCCGCCGCACCGTTGCCGCAAGGTGCGGTGAAGCTGGGCAGCCCCGAGCATCTGACCTTGTTCAGCCGGATGCTGCTCGACACGCACGATCCTTACCGCCCCGCGCTGATCGACTGGCCCGATCTGGAGCCGGCGACGCGCGACAAGATCGTCTCGCTGCCGATCTGGGACATGGCGGTGCAGACCGAGGGGCGCACCGGCCTGTTCGTGAAGACCTTCGGCGAAACGGTGAAGGACCCGCTGCTCAAGGCGGCGGTCCAGATGGACGCGTTCGAGGAGCGCCGCCACAAGGTCGTGCTCGCCGACATGGTCCGCGCCTACGGCATCGAGCTTCAGCCCGAGCCCGACTACAAGAAGCCCAGGGACGCCGAATGGGCCTTCATGCGATCGGGCTATTCCGAGTGCATCGACAGCTTCTTCGGCTTCGGCCTTTTCAGGATGGCCAAGGATACCGGCTTCTTTCCGCCCGAACTGATCGACACGTTCGAGCCGGTGATGCGCGAGGAAGGGCGGCACATCCTCTTCTTCGTCAACTGGGTCGCGTGGTGGCGGCGCAACATGCCCTGGTGGCGCCGGCCCTATTTCGAGGCCAAGGTGCTCGTCGTATGGCTCTTCCTTATCTGGGAGAGGATCGATATGGCCAAGGGCATGGGGGAAGACAACACCAAGGCGCAGGAGAACAACTTCACGCTCAACGGCTCGAAGGAGCTGGGCGTCGAGGTGACTTTCCCCGAACTGGCGCGCATCTGCCTGTCGGAGAACGACAAGCGCCTTGCGCCCTATGACAAGCGCCTGATCCGCCCGCGCTTCGTGCCCGCGATGATGCGGCTGGCGCTGCGTTTCGCACCGAAACCCAAGCCGGCGGCCTGACCATTTCCGCGCGCCACCTTATCCTGCTGGCGACGGCCGTCGGGTTCGCCATCGCGCTCTGGACCCTGGGCGCGACGGGCTTTGCCGAGATATTCCGGATTGCCGGGCGCGTCGGCCCTGGCGGCTTCATTATCTATTGCGGCTGGTCGTTGGGCGTCTTCGGTCTGCTTGGCGGGGCGTGGCTGGCGGCCGCGCCGGGGGAGAGCGTGGATCGGCTCCCGCTCTTCGCCTGGGCGCGGATGGTGCGCGAGGCGGCGGCGGACATGCTGCCCTTCTCGCAGCTTGGCGGGATCGTGCTCGCGGCGCGCACGCTGGGCGGCCATGCCGTCGCGACCAGCAAGGCTTATGGTGCGATGGTCGTCGACATGACGACCGAAATGGCTGCTCAGCTCGTCTTCACCTTGTTCGGCCTGTCATTGATGGCGTCGCTGCTGATCGGGGACGGCGCGGTCACGTCGCTCCGCCCGCTCATCCTCGGTGGCACCGGGGTGATGGTCGCGATCATCCTCGGCTTCTTCCTGGCGCAGGGCCGCGTGCTCGACGCGATGGCGAACCTCGCCGGGCGTTTCGTCCCAGGATCGGCGGCGACGCTGGCCGAAATCAGGGCCGAGCTCGAGCATATCTATACGCGCCGCGCGCGCGTCGTGACGGCCTTCTTCCTCAATCTCGCCGCATGGGTCGGCAGCGGGATCGGGGCGTGGATCGTCCTGCGCTTCATGGACGTCGATATCTCGGTGTGGAGTGTGCTCTCGCTCGAAAGCCTGATCTTCACGCTGCGCGGCGTCGCCTTCGCCATTCCCGGCGGGCTGGGCGTGCAGGAAGCAGCCTATGCGCTTGCCGGGCCGCTGTTCGGGCTGCCGGTGGAGACCGCGCTCGCGCTCTCGGTCGCCAAGCGTGCGCGCGATGTGGCGATCGGCCTGCCGACGCTGATCGTCTGGCAGCTTCGCGAGGCGCGCAGCGTCCGCTTCGGCCTGGGCGCGGGCTGACAAGCCTTCACCATCATTGCTTCGCTGCGCTCGCAATGACGAAGGCTATTCCTGGATAGGGCGGCGACCGATCAGCGCGGTATTGACGTAGGACATTACCGGCTCGTCATTCTGGTTGAAGACGGTCAGGCGGCTGCGGAACGATCCGCGATCGGGCTTGCTGCGCGACGGCGTCTTTTCCAGAAGCTCGCTTTCGCAGGTCAGCACATCGCCCGGATAAACGGGACGGTGCCAGCGCAACTCGTCGATCCCGATCCCGCCCATGCCGGCCTGCTGATGCTTGGTCAGGTTCTCGACGATCATCGCCATCGACATGGCGGCCGTATGCCAGCCGCTCGCCGCGATGCGGCCGAAATAGGTCTTGGCGGCGGCCTCGTCGGACAAGTGAAAGGGCTGGGGATCGAATTTGCGCGCGAAATCGAGCACGTCCTCGCGTGTCACCTCATAGCGTCCGAAGCGCTGCTTCGATCCGACCTCCAGATCCTCGAAATACTGCATCACACTCTCCTTTCGTCCGCCGGGCGGATCTATTTGATGAGAACGCTCCGGAACGGCGCATCGGTGCCGTCGGTGCGTGTCGCGGGCGGCAGGCCGATCAGATCACGGAGCAGCGGCGCGACGTCGACATTGTCGAAGGGCGCAAGCTTTACCCCCGGCCTGAACGCCGGCCCATTGGCGATGAACAGCGCCGCCATGTCGGGCGACTGATTGTCATAGCCATGATTGCCGCCGCTCGTCGGCTTGGTCGGCGTGGTCTCCGCGATCGCCCAGCCGGTTTCGGCGAGGCAGAAATAGGGCGGGATGCGCGGGTTGGTCCCATATTTGAAGCGCGCCGGAATCTCGGCCTTGCGCCAGCATTGCATGTGATCGTGCGGTTTCAGCAGCGCGACTTCCAGCGCCGCCTCATGACCGGCGACGGGGAAGAGGCTGGCATAGGGGCCGGTCTCCTCGATCCGATAGTCGGCCGGGTTGGCGATC
Source organism: Sphingomonas sp. EU05-FHT14C10 (assembly GCF_058790595.1). NCBI lineage: Bacteria > Pseudomonadati > Pseudomonadota > Alphaproteobacteria > Sphingomonadales > Sphingomonadaceae > Sphingomonas > Sphingomonas sp. EU05-FHT14C10. The sequence continues at coordinate 63,601 of NZ_JBYTEN010000007.1, forward strand.
CTGTCGAGCGCGATCGTCCGCTCGCTGCTTGTCGCGGCCATGCCATGATCGGCGACGATCACGATATTCGCCGTCTGGTTCAGCTGCCTGAGGCCTTCGATCAGCTTGCCGATCGTCGCGTCGACATCGGCGACGGCCGCTGTGGTCCGCTGGTCGGCCGGCCCGAACTGGTGGCCCGCCGTGTCGACCGTATCGAAATAGACGGTCACGAAGCGCGGGCGTATCGCCGCCGGCCGGCGCAGCCAGTCGATCACGCCGTTCACGCGCTGCGTTCCGCTGATGACCTGGTTGAACTGCGCCCAGTCCTCGGGGCGCGTGCCGCCGCTGATATCGTTGGGCCAGGCCTTGGCGCGCTCGCCGCCGATGGCGACATTCGATCCCGGCCAGAACATCGTGGCGGTACGGATGCCGGCCTTCTCGGCATCGACCCACAGCGGCGTCGCCTCGTTCCACCAGAAGGGATCGTCGGTCGCCATGGTGAAGGTCTCGCCCGGCCGCGCGGCGTCCTCCATCTTGTTGGCGACGATGCCGTTATGGTCGGGGGTCAGCCCGGTGACGATCGTCCAGTGATTGGGGAAGGTCTTGGACGGAAAGGAAGGGCGCATCGCGGCGCTCACCCCGCCTGCGGCAAGGCCCGACAGCACCGGTGTCACGCCACGATCGAGATAGTCGGGGCGAAACCCGTCGATCGAGATCAGGAGGGTGACTGTCGGCTTCGACTCGACTGCGGCGCTGGCCGATTGCGGGGCGGGCTGCGTGGCGCAGGCCGAGACGAGGAACAGGGCGGCTGCGGCGGCGATCGGGCGGAGGAGGGGCATGTGCGACTCCGAGAGGTTCGCGCCCCTTTGCCCGAGCGGACGCAGCGCCGACAAGCGCCGATCGTCCAGCGTTTGGAGGCGATAGAAAAATCGGCACCTGCCCGCTCCCCCACCCGGCCTCCCACTGAGTATCCTAGATGGGAGGCCGGGTGGGGGAGCGGGCAGGTGCCGCTTCAATCCTCAGACGTTAAACCGGAAAAGCATCACGTCGCCGTCATGGACGACATAGTCCTTGCCTTCGGCGCGCAGCTTGCCGGCTTCGCGCGCACCGCTTTCACCGCCGAGCGCGACATAGTCGTCATAGGCGATCGTTTCGGCGCGGATGAAGCCGCGCTCGAAATCGGTGTGGATCTCGCCGGCGGCCTGCGGGGCCTTCGCGCCCTTGTGGACCGTCCAGGCACGCGCTTCCTTGGGGCCGACGGTGAAGAAGGTCAGGAGGTGGAGCAACGTGTAGCCGGCGCGGATCACGCGGGCGAGGCCGGTTTCCTCCAGCCCCAGTTCCGACAGGAACTCGCCGCGCTCGTCGGCCGCCATCGTCGCGATCTCCGCCTCGATCGCGGCCGAGACGATCACGGCCTCCGCCCCCTCGGCCTTGGCCTTGGCGAAGACGCGCGCCGAGAATTCATTGCCGTCAGCGGCATGGCCCTCGTCGACGTTGCAGACGTAAAGCACGGGCTTGGCGGTCAGCAACTGGGCCTGGTTCAGCGCCCGGCGCTCCTCCTCGTCCTTCGGCTCGGTCAGCCGCGCGGGCTTGCCCTCGCGAAGCAGATCGAGCGCCTGGCTGAGCACCGAGGCCGCGATCTTCGATTCCTTGTCGCCCTGCTGCGCCTTCTTGGCGAGGTTGGGCACGCGCTTCTCGAGGCTGTCCAGATCGGCGAGCATCAGTTCGGTCTCGACCGTCTCGGCATCGGCGATCGGATCGACCTTGCCTTCGACATGCGTGATGTCGCCATCCTCGAAGCAGCGCAGGACATGCACGATGGCATCGACCTCGCGGATGTTGGCGAGAAACTGGTTGCCCAGCCCTTCGCCCTTGGACGCGCCGCGCACCAGCCCGGCGATATCGACGAAGGCCAGCTGGGTCTCGATGATCTTCTGCGATCCGGCGATCGCGGCGAGCTTTTCGAGCCGGGGATCGGGAACCGCGACCTGCCCGACATTGGGTTCGATCGTGCAGAAGGGATAATTGGCCGCCTGCGCCGCCGCCGTTTCAGTCAGCGCGTTGAAAAGCGTCGATTTGCCGACGTTCGGCAGGCCAACGATGCCGCAGCGGAAACCCATGTCTGTTCGTCCGTTTCGATGAGGGGCGCCAGCGCGCCCGAAGGTTGTGTGGTCCGTTAGAGGAAGCGTGGCCCCAAGGCCAGCCCGCGCTACCAGCGGTAGTTGAAGCTGACGCTGATCCGTTCGCCCTTGCCGGCACCGGGGATGACTTCGTGCTTCAGCCAGCTTTCCCAGAGCAGGATCGTGCCGGGCTCGGGGCTTTTGGTGACGAAGCTCTGCAGATCCTGCGGGGCATCGGCGCGGCGGGGCGGGGCCGCCATCATCAGGCCGAGCCGGGGATCCTCCAGCTTCAGCCCGCCCGCGCCGGGCGGCACCGCGACATAGACGGTGCCCGATACGACGCTGTGCGGGTGGATGTGGCTCGAATGGCCGCCACCGGGTTTCAGGATATTCACCCACAGGCTGTCGAGTTTCAGCTTGCGGCCGCCGAGATCGAAGGCGCAGGCGTCGGCAAAGGCAGCGACATGCTTGTCGAGCACGCGCTTCAGGTCAGCGAAGGCCGGGTCGCGGATCGGCAGATCGTCGAGCGAGGCATAGGAGGTGTAGCCGCGATAGGCGTGATCGCGCGACCAGCGGCGGCCCGCCATGTCCTGTTCGGCGAGCGCGCGGCACGATTCCTCCAGCTCGGCGACAAGATCGGCGTCGCCCAATTGGCCTTCGTAAAGGCGCGTTGCGAAGAGGCTGCTGATCGTCATGCCGGGCTGTCCTGCAACCGAAGCGCGACTTCGCTCATGAAGCGGGCGTCGTCGCCTTTCGCGAGCCAGGGCGTCTCGGCCGCTATCGCGCCCAGCATGTCGGCGAGCGGATCGAGTTCGACCTTGGCGTAGTTGCCGAGGACGTGGCCGGTCACGCGGTCCTTGTGGCCGGGATGGCCGATGCCGATGCGGACGCGGCGGAAAGGATTGCCGATATGTGCTTCGGTCGAGCGCAGGCCGTTATGCCCCGCTGTGCCGCCGCCCGTCTTCACCTTGACCTTGAAGGGCGCGAGATCGAGCTCGTCATGGAAGACGGTGACGTCGCCGACACCCAGTTTGTAGAAGCGCATCGCCTCGCCGATCGCGCGGCCGCTTTCGTTCATGAATGTCGCGGGTTTGAGGAGAAGTATCTTCTCGCCGCCGATGCGGCCTTCGCTCGCCCAACCCTGGAAGCGGGTGCGCGGCGGTTCGAAACCATGGACTTCGGCGATGGCGTCGACCGCCATGAAGCCGGCATTGTGGCGCTGCATCGCATATTGCGCGCCGGGATTGCCGAGGCCGACCCAGATCTGCATCGCGGGAAACCCGGCCTGCCCCCGCCGGACGCGGGGGCAGGCCGAAGAGTCTTATTCGGCGTCGGTGGCCGGCGCGTCCTCGGTGTCGCCCTCGGACGACTTGAGCGCCGACGGGGCAACGACCGTCGCGATGGTGAAATCGCGATCGTCGATCGCCGAAGCCGCGCCCTTGGGGAGCGTGACGTTCGAGATGTGGATCGAGTCGCCGACTTCGTAGCCGGCCAGATCGATCACCACTTCGTCGGGGATGCTCGCGGCGTCGACGACGAGCTCGAGCTCGTGACGGACGACGTTGAGCACGCCGCCGCGCTTGATGCCGGGCGAGGCGTCTTCATTCTCGAAGCGCACCGGCACCGCGACGGTAACGGTGGCGTGCTCCGAGATGCGGAGGAAGTCGACATGGAGCGGACGCTCCGTGACCGGGTGGAACTGGACGTCCTTCGGCAGGGTCCGCACCGGCTTGCCGCCAGCGTCGATCATCACCACCGAGTTCATGAAGTGGCCGGTGTGGAGCAGGCGCGTCAGCGCCTTTTCTTCCACATGGATGCCGGTCGGCTCCTGATTGTTGCCGTAAATAACGGCAGGGACGCGGCCAGAATTGCGCAGATCACGGGAGGCTCCCTTGCCAGCCCGATCGCGCGTTTCGGCCGACAGCGTCAGCGCTTCGCTCATCGCAGTCTCCAATTCGCATAAGGTTTAATGTTCATTCCCGACGACGCCTCCAGGGATGACCATCGCAGGGAAGCGGGGCGCATAGCGGCGGATGCGCGGAAAAGCAAGCGCGCGGGCGCTTCATTGCAGCCGTTCGACGCGGTAGCCGTCGGCCTTGAGCTTCGCGATCACTGAGTCCGATCCTGCGAAATGGCCGGCGCCGACCGCGACCATCACCGTGCCCGGCTTCGCCATGCGCTGCTCGATCCATCCCGCCCAGGCGGCGTTGCGCTGGCGGACCAGCTTATCGGCGAGTTCGGGCGAGAGCTTCAGTTCCTCGTCGAAGGTCACGGCGATGCGCTTGATGTCGCCCTTGCTCCACGCCGCGATCATGTCGGTGATCTGCTTGCCGCCGTCGCCCGCCGCATCGTCGGCCATGCCGAGCAGCAGCTTGCGCTGCGCGCTTTCGGGGAGCGTATCGAAATAGCCGAGCTGCTGCCGCGTCGTCTCCAGCCCGTCCACCGGCTTGCCTGCGTCGCGGAACAAGGTGCCCAATTGGCTGTCGATACCGTTCTGCGGGCTCGCGCCGCTGTCCTTGCCGGTCATCGTCCCGATGGTGAGCGCGGCGGCCCAGGTCTTCAGCCCGTCGAGCTGCGCGGGCTTGAGCCCGGCCTTGTCGATCGCGGCGGCGAGCGCGGCGCGCTTGTCGGCGGGCACGCGATCGAGGATCGGCGGCAGGCCGGGGGCGATCGCGACGGCCTTGTAGGCGCTCGCCTGCGCATTGGCATCGCCGACATCGGCGATTTCGAGCACCAGCGTGTCGGCTTTGGCGAGCGCGGCGTTGAAGCGCGGGGTGCGCCAGTCATAGCCGTCGGGCAGCATATGGATGGTACCGAACAGATAGATGGTCGTGTCCGGATCGGACACGCGCCACAGCGCAGGCTTCGCGACCTCGGCCTGTCCCGATCCCGAGCAGGCGGAGATGAGGGCGGCGGCGAGGGGGATGAAGAGGCGGGCGATGCGGATCATCCCCGCCCCATAACCGGCTTTGGCGCGGGCGTCAGTCCTTGACCCGTTCGGATGCGATGCCGAGCGCCTTGAGCTTGGCCTGAACGCTGTCCGGCCCCGCCAGATGCCCCGCGCCGACGGCGACGAAGACCACGCCCGGCTGGTCGAGCCGCGCCTTGATCCACGCCGCCCAGCGGGCGTTGCGATCGGCGAGGAGGATCTTGCCGATCTCCGGATTCTCGTCGAGCGATTCGTTCATCACGCGGCCGAGCTTGTCGGCATCGCCTGCGGCCCAGGCATCGACCATCGTCTTCATCTCGCTTTCGAGCGTGGGGAGCTCGTCGACGGTCGAGTTGAGGAACTTGATCTGGAGCGGTTCGGGCAGCGTATCGAAATAGCCGAGCTGCTGATCGACCGTCTCCAGCCCGCCGATCGGTTTGCCTTCCTGCGCGGCGGTGGCGGTCAGCGAACGCTCGACGCCGGTCGCGGGATCATAGCCGAAAGTCTTGAGCGGCATGACGGTGAGCGCGGTCGCGACGAACCAGGGTTCCAGCTGCTCGAACGCCGTTTCGGGCACGCCGAGCTGCTTGAGCGCGGCCTGATAATTGGCGCGCGCCGCCGGATCGAGCTTCGTGCTCAAGGGCTTGCCCGACTGGTCGATCGCCAGCGTCAGCATCTTCTGCGACATCTCGGTCTGATCGGGCATGACGATCTCGAGCATCACCTGCTGCGCGCTTTCAAACGCCTTTTTCACCGGCCCCTCGAACCAGTCGATATCGGGCGGCAGAACGTGGACCGTGCCGAACAGATAGATGGTCGTATCCCGATCCTTGACCACCCACAGCGCGGGGTGCGCCTCGCGCGCCGCCGCAGGCTGTGCGAAAAGGATGAAAGGCAGGGCGAAAAGCGCCAGAAGGCGGGCGATAAGGCGAGTCATGCGGCCACGCATAACGGCGCGATCCTTAACGGTCTCCCCACTTGCTTGATTCCCGATCGTCCATCGGCCAAAGCGGCGCCAGATTTTTGCGACTGCGAAGACAGGAAAGACCGTGGCAGAGGCGAAGCCGCTCAGCTTCCAGAAGATGATCCTGACGCTCCACGATTATTGGGGCGATCGGGGCTGCGTGATCCTGCAGCCCTACGACATGGAAATGGGCGCGGGCACCTTCCACCCGGCGACGACGCTGCGCGCGCTGGGCCCCGATGCGTGGAATGCCGCCTTCGTCCAGCCCTGTCGCCGCCCGACCGACGGCCGCTATGGCGAGAACCCCAACCGGCTCCAGCATTATTACCAGTATCAGGTGATCCTGAAGCCGTCGCCGCCCGACCTGCAGGCGCTTTATCTGGGATCGCTCAAGGCGATCGGCGTCGATCTGCTGAAGCACGACATACGCTTCGTCGAGGACGACTGGGAAAGCCCGACGCTCGGCGCGTGGGGGCTGGGCTGGGAAGTCTGGTGTGACGGGATGGAAGTGACGCAGTTCACCTATTTCCAGCAGATGGGCGGTTATGACTGCAAGCCGGTGGCGGGCGAGCTGACCTACGGGCTCGAGCGCCTCGCCATGTACATCCAAGGCAAGGACAGCGTGTACGATCTCGCGTTCAACGACGCCGGCGTGACCTATGGTGACGTGTTCCATGAGAATGAGGTCGAGATGTCGACCTGGAACTTCGAGGTCGCGAACACCGATGCGCTGTTCGACCTGTTCCGCAAGGCCGTGGCCGAATGCGAGAACAGCCTTGAGGCCAGGCTGCCCATCCCGGCCTATGAGCAGGCGATCAAGGCCAGCCACGTCTTCAACCTGCTCAACGCGCGCGGCGTGATCTCGGTCGCCGAGCGGCAGGCCTATATCGGCCGCGTCCGCGATCTGGCGAAGGGAAGCTGCACGGCGTGGATGGAAAAGAACGGGTGGGAAGCGTGATGGCCGATTTCCTGCTCGAGCTCCTCTCGGAGGAAATTCCCGCGCGCATGCAGGACAAGGCACGCGAGGATCTGGCGCGCCTGTTCGCGGCCGAACTGGACAAGGCGGGGCTGAAGGCCGGCGCGGTCGAGACCTTCGCGACGCCGCGCCGCCTGACGCTGATCGCGCGCGGTCTGCCCGTCGAGACGGCTGCAGTATCCGAGGAACTGAAGGGTCCGCGCGTCGGTGCGCCCGATCAGGCGATCGACGGCTTCCTGCGCAAGACCGGTCTGACGCGCGAAGCGCTCACCGAGCGCGACGGCGTGTGGTTCGCGGTGGTCGAGAAGGCCGGGCGCGCGACGGCCGACGTGATCGCCGAGGCGGTGCCGGCCGTCATCCGCGCCTTCCCCTGGCCCAAGTCGATGCGCTGGGGCGATGCCTCGCTGTCGACCGAGAGCCTGCGCTGGGTGCGCCCGCTGCAGGGCATCATCGCGCTGCTCGGCGGCGAGGTCGTGCCGTTCGAGGTCGCGGGCGTGGCGTCGGGGCGCGAGACGGTGGGGCATCGCTTCCTGTCGTCCGGCCCGATCGCGATCGGGGGGACGGGCGACTATGCGCAGACGCTGCGCGCTGCCCATGTCATCGTCGACCAGGACGAGCGGCGTGGGATCATCCGCGACGGCGCCGCGAAGCTGGCGCGCGAGGCGGGGCTGGAGCTGATCGAGGATGAAGGCCTCGTCGCCGAAAATGCGGGGCTGACCGAATGGCCGGTGCCGCTGCTCGGGCGGTTCGACGCCGATTTCCTCAGCGTTCCGCCCGAGGTGATCCGGCTCACCGCGCGCGTGAACCAGAAATATTTCGTCTGCCGTGATGCGGACGGCAAGCTCGCCAACGCCTTCGTCTGCACCGCGAACCTGCCCGCCAGCGACGGCGGCGTCGCGATCGTCGAGGGCAATCGCAAGGTGCTGGCCGCGCGCCTTTCGGACGCGCGCTTCTTCTACGAAACCGACCTGAAGGTTCCGCTGGAGAAGCAGGCGGAGAAGCTGTCGAACATCGTCTTTCACGAGAAGCTGGGCACCGTCGCCGACAAGGTCGATCGCGTCGCGAAGCTGGCGCGCTGGCTGGTGGAAGAGGGAATCGTAAAGGGCGCGGACCCGGCGCTGGCGGAACGCGCGGCGCGGCTGGCCAAGGCCGATCTCGTTACCGGCATGGTCGGCGAGTTTCCCGAGTTGCAGGGCCTGATGGGCGGCTATTACGCCGCCGCGCAGGGCGAGACGAAGGAAGTCGCCGAGGCGATCCGCGATCATTACAAGCCCGTCGGGCAGGGCGATGACGTGCCGACTGCGCCGGTTACGGTGGCGGTGTCATTGGCGGACAAGCTGGATACGCTTCTAAGCTTCTTCGATATTGGCGAGTTACCGACCGGATCGAAAGATCCGTTCGCCCTTCGGCGTGCGGCGCTCGGCGTATTGGCGACGGCGATACGGAATGGTGTTGGTCTGAGCCTCCGGGCAGTAGCTATCTGGCATTTTAATGCAAAGCATAGCGTTCTGCTGGATGCGTCGAAGCAGGAGACCGGCAACGCGTTCGGAGGTGACGCCTTTCCGGCATCGCGCCGTGTTGCCGATCTGATGATTCGGAACATTAAATTACTCGACTTCTTCACCGAACGCCTGAAGGTCCAGCAGCGGGATGCCGGGGTTCGCCACGATCTGATCGACGCAGTGTTCGCGCTGGGTGGCGAGGACGATCTTGTCCGCCTGCTTGCGCGGGTTAAGGCGCTGCAAGCCTTTGTCGAGACCGAGGATGGCGATAACCTGCTCGCCGGTTATCGCCGCGCCGCCAATATCCTGAAGAAGGAAGGCTATGACGCTCCCCTCCCCGCAGGGGAGGGGCCGGGGGTGGGTGTCGCCGCAGGCGATCAAACCGCCGATGCCGGGGGCTCGCTGCGCTCGCGACCCACCCCCGGCCCCTCCCTGGGAGGGAGGGGAGAGGGGCTTTCCTACGCGCCCGAGCCCGCCGAGGCGGCGCTGATCGCAGCGCTCGACGCGGCCGAGCCGCGTGCGGCGGCGGCGGTCGAGGCGGAGGACTTCGCCGGCGCCATGGCTGCGCTGGCGACGCTGCGCGCGCCGATCGATACCTTTTTCGACGACGTGACGGTGAACGATGCCGATCCCGCCAAGCGCGCGGCCCGGCTCGCCCTGCTTGCGCGCATCAGGAACGCGGTCCACCGCGTCGCGGACTTCTCTCGTATCGAAAAGTGACAAACGACAGGAATTGAGGTCGAAGCGGGCCGCAAGCAGAGCCCGCAGCCTCGGACCAGGACCAGCTTGGGGACTAGAATGACGCAATATGTTTACCGCTTCGGCGGCGGCGTTTCGGACGGCGGCAAGGGCGACAAGAACCTGCTCGGCGGCAAGGGTGCGAACCTCGACGGCATGGCCTCGATCGGGCTGCCGGTGCCCCCCGGCTTCACCATCTCGACCGAGATGTGCACGCGCTATTATGAGGAAGGCGAGGCCTTTCCGGACAGCCTGCGCGCCGAAGTGGCGAACGGCATCGCGCATATCGAGGGGCTGACCGGCAAGCGTTTCGGCAACCCTGCCGATCCGCTGCTCGTCTCGGTCCGCTCGGGCGCGCGCGTCTCGATGCCCGGCATGATGGATACCGTCCTCAACCTCGGCCTCAACGACGAGACGGTGCTGGGCCTTGCCGCGACCAGCGGAGACGATCGCTTCGCCTGGGACAGCTATCGCCGCTTCATCCAGATGTATTCGGACGTCGTGCTGGAACTCGATCATGGCGCGTTCGAGGAAGCCCTTGAAATCGCCAAGGAAGACAAGGGGCATTTCCTCGACACCGATCTGACCGCCGCCGACTGGCAGGCGCTGGTCGGCGAGTATAAGAAGATCGTCGAGGCGCAGTGGGGCCGGCCCTTCCCGCAGGACGTGCACGACCAGCTTTGGGGCGCGATCGGCGCGGTGTTCGGCTCGTGGCAGTCGGAACGCGCCAAGGTCTATCGCCGGCTGAACGACATTCCGGGCGGCTGGGGCACCGCCGTCAACGTGCAGGCGATGGTCTTCGGCAACATGGGCGACACATCGGCGACGGGCGTGGCCTTCACGCGCGATCCGGCGACGGGCGAGCGCGCTTATTATGGCGAGTTCCTGATCAATGCGCAGGGCGAGGACGTCGTCGCGGGCATCCGCACGCCGCAATATCTGACCAAGGCGGCGCGCGAGCGGGCAGGGGCCAGGCCGCTGTCGATGGAAGAGGCGATGCCCGAGACCTTCGGCGAGCTGGCGCGCGTTTTCGACCTGCTCGAAACCCATTATCGCGACATGCAGGACATCGAGTTCACCGTCGAGCGCGGCAAGCTGTGGATGCTCCAGACGCGTTCGGGCAAGCGCACCGCCAAGGCGGCGCTGAAGATCGCGGTCGACATGGCGAACGAAGGGCTGATCAACCGCGAGGAAGCAGTGCTGCGCGTCGACCCCGCCGCGCTCGACCAGCTTCTCCACCCGACGCTCGACCCCAAGGCGCCGCGCGACGTGCTGACCAAAGGGCTTCCGGCATCGCCGGGCGCGGCCTCCGGCGCGGTGGTGTTCGATGCCGATACGGCCGAGAAGCGCGCCGAGCTGGGCGAGGCGGTGATCCTCGTGCGGATCGAGACGTCGCCGGAGGATATTCACGGCATGCACGCCGCGAAGGGCATCCTGACGGCGCGCGGCGGCATGACCAGCCACGCGGCGGTCGTCGCGCGCGGCATGGGGCGGCCCTGCGTATCGGGTGCGGGCACGCTGGCGATCGACGCCAAGGAAAAGCTGTTCCGCGTCGGCCAGCGGGTGATCCGCGAAGGCGAGATCGTGACGATCGACGGCGCATCGGGCGAAGTGATGGCGGGCGAAGTCGCCACCGTGCAGCCCGAGCTGGCGGGCGATTTCGGCACGCTGATGGGCTGGGCCGACGAAGTTCGTCGCCTGAAGGTGCGCGCCAATGCCGAGACTCCGCTGGATTGCCGCACCGCGCGCGATTTCGGCGCCGAGGGCGTCGGCCTGTGCCGCACCGAGCATATGTTCTTCGACGCGGCGCGGATCACCGCGGTCCGCCAGATGATCCTCGCCGAGAATGAGGCGGGGCGTCGCGCGGCGCTCGACAAGCTGCTTCCCGAGCAGCGTGGCGATTTCACCGAGATTTTCGAGGTGATGGCCGGGCTGCCGGTGACGATCCGCCTGCTCGATCCGCCGCTCCACGAGTTCCTGCCGCACGAGGAAGCGGAGTTTGCGGAAGTGGCCGCCGCCGCCGACGTGAGCGTCGACACGCTCAAGCGCCGCGCGGCCGAGCTTCACGAGTTCAACCCGATGCTGGGGCATCGCGGCTGCCGCCTTGGCGTCACTTATCCCGAGATCTACGAGATGCAGGCGCGGGCGATCTTCGAGGCGGCGTGCGACGTCGCGGCGAAGAGCGGCGAGGCGCCGATCCCCGAAGTGATGATCCCGCTCGTCGCCACCAGGCGCGAGCTGGAACTGATGAAGGCGATCGTCGACGCGGCCGCCAAGGCCGTCTTCGCCGAGAAGGGGCGCGAGATCACCTATCTCGTCGGCACGATGATCGAGCTGCCGCGCGCCGCGCTCAAGGCCGATGAGATCGCCGAGGTCGGCGAATTCTTCAGCTTCGGCACCAACGATCTCACCCAGACGACGCTGGGCGTCAGCCGCGACGATGCCGGTCGCTTCCTGACGACCTATGTCGACAAGGGCATCTTCGCGCGCGACCCCTTCGTCAGCCTCGACGTCGAGGGCGTGGGCGAGCTGATCCGCATCGCCGCCGAGCGCGGCCGCAAGACGCGGCCGAACATCAAGCTCGGCATCTGCGGCGAACATGGCGGCGATCCGGCCTCGATCGCCTTCTGCGAGGAGACCGGCCTCGACTATGTCAGCGCCTCTCCCTACCGTGTGCCGATCGCACGGCTGGCGGCAGCCCAGGCGGCGATGAAAAGGAGAGGTTGATCGGCCTTGCGACCCTGGGCGCGTTTCCTGATCTGCGGCGTGGCCGGCCTGTTCGTCGGAGCGGGCGGCGCGCTGTGGAGCGTGAAGACGGGCGCCATGGGGTCGAGCGCGCCGATCGGCCCGTGGACCACCGGACGCGATTTCGGCAGCGCGGATGCGAGCGCGAAGACGCGGGCGATGGTCGCGCTCACCGGTTTGCTCGCGCTGCCGGCGCGCGAGGCGCGCTATTACATGGCCAATGTCGATGATGCCGGCCAGCCGCTCGACGGGCGCTGCACCTACAAGGTGACGGGCGGCGAGGGCGGCGGGGCGTGGTGGAGCCTGACGCTCTACGATCTCGACGGCTATCTGGTCAGCAACGGTCCGCGCATCTTCTCGGTCAACAGCGCGGCGGTCACGCCGGCCGAGCAGGGTGCATGGACGGTCAATGTTGCGCCCGGCGCGCAGCCGGGGCACTGGCTGCCCACCGGCGGCATCGATCGCTTCAACCTGACGCTGCGCGTCTATCTGCCGGCGGATGGCGGCAAGTCCAACCTCACGCGCGCGCAGTTGCCGCATATCGCGAAGCAGGGGTGCGCGTGATGCGGCGCTGGCTGTTTCCGATCCTCTTCGGCGTCGTGATCGCCGCGATCGCCTGGCAGGCGACGCTGGTCGCGATGCCCGAGATGCTGATGCGGCTCGCGGTCGGGCGGATCGAGAAGATGAGCGGCGGGATCGACGTCATGCGGCATCCCGGCCTGTCGGACGACAAGGCGCGGACGATCGTGCGGCCCAGCCCCGATCTCGCTTATTCCTCCTGCGCCTATGATCTGTCGAAGGGGCCGCTTGCCATCCATGTCGCGCCGACGCCGGCGCCTTACTGGTCGCTGTCGGTCTTCGATGCGAACACCGATGTCGCCTTCGTGCGCAACTGCCGTGAGACCAAAGGCGCGGCGCTCGACATCGTCGTTGCACTTCCCGATCAGGCCGTGCCCGAAGGACGCGAGGCCGTGCGTGTCAAGGGCGCGAAGGGCGTCGCGCTCGTCCGCGCGCTGGTGCCCGATCGCGCGGCCTATCCGGCGATAGACCGCGCGCGGCACGGAAGCTGGTGCAGGACGCTCTGATCCCGCTTTACGCGTAACGGGCGCGAAGCTCGTCGACCTTGCCCGTGCGCAGCAGCGCCGCCTGCTCGCGCCAATGCTCGTCGGCGATGCGGCCGGGGGCATAGCCGAGCGAGCCTTCGAGCGCGGCTTCGTCGGCGGCGCTCATCTTCTCCAGCTCACGATAGCTGTGGACGCCGAGCGCATTCAGCCGGTCCTCGCCCGGTCGGCCGACGCCGCGGATCAGCGACAGGTCGTCGCGCTTGCCGGCTGCCGCAGCGGCGATGCCGCCGCCGACCAGCGGATCGGGCGGTGTGTGGCGCTCGAGTTCGGCGATCCGCGCGTTGGCGGCGGCGACACGGGCGGCATAATCGGTGCGGAGCTTCTCATGCGCGTCGCGCTCGATGCGCAACTCGCGCTTCCACCTGCCGCCCCCGCCGCGCAGCAGGAAGCCGGCGGCGAAGGCCAGCAGCAGCATGAAGGTCACATAGACCCATTCGTCTGACGTCAGGCTCATCATGGCTCTCTCTCCTTGTGGAGCTAGAGCGCGTGACGAGCCTCGACGTTCCTCCCGGTGCCGAGGCCTCCGACTATTTCTGGTGAAGGAAGGAGTCGGAGATCGCACAGGCCGCCGGGCCGAGAATGACGATGAACAGCACCGGCAGGATGAACAGGATCAGCGGCACCGTCATGATCGCGGGCAGGCGCGCGGCCTTTTCCTCGGCGCGCATCATGCGTTCGTTGCGGAACTCGGCCGAGAGAACGCGCAGCGCGGCGGCAAGCGGCGTGCCGTATTTCTCGGTCTGGATCATCGTGGTGACGACGCCGCGCACCGCTTCGAGATCGACGCGGTTGGCGAGATTCTCGAACGCCTGGCGACGATCGGTCAGGAAGCCCAGCTCGATCGAGGTCAGCATGAATTCGTCGCCCAGCTCGGGATAGCCCTTACCCAGCTCCTTCGCGACGCGGGAGAAGGCCGCATCGACGGTCAGACCCGCCTCGGCGCAGATGACGAGCAGATCGAGCGCGTCGGGCAGACCCTTGCGGATCGCGTGGCTGCGCTTGGTGACCTTGTTCTTCAGCCAGATGTCCGGCGCCTTGTAGCTGCCGATCAGCACGCCGGCGACGAGGAAGAACTTCTTCATCGGCGACCAGGTCGGGAAATAATCGATGCCGTAGACGAGCAGCAGGATGAAGCCGCCCGCGAAGATCGGGATCATCAGCCGGCCGAAGATGACGGCGATCGCCGCGTCCTTGGACCGAATACCGGCCTGGACGAGGCGCGCCTGCGCCGCCTTCAGCTGTTCGTCCTGCAGAACCTTGAGGCTCGCCAGGAACGAGCGCATGCGCTGCGTGGTCTCGTTCTTCGCGCCCAGCTTGGCACGGCGGCGCGAGGTTGAGGCGGTGATGCCCATTTTCAGCTGTTCGCGACGGTCGTTGAGCGCCTTGACGCGCTTGGCCATCGGATCGCGCACCGTCGATGCGGCATAGATCGCGATGAGCACGAAGAAGGTCGCGACTGCCGTCAGCAGCGTCGCCACCCACATGACATCCACACCGAGGAGCGTGGGGCCGGCTACTTCACCACCCATGATTTCCTGCTCCTCCGCTCAAATCTCGAAATTGACCATCTTGGCCATCACAGCCCCGCCGATGCTCATCCAGATGAGCCCGCCCACGCCGGCGACGATCAGGCGCTGATCGGTGAAGAAGCCGTGCAGATAGGCCGGGTTCATCATGTAGACGAGCGCGAAGACGATGAAGGGCAGGGCGCCGACGATATAGGCCGAGGCCTTGGATTCGGACGACATCGCCTTGATCTTGAGCTTCATCTGCGAACGCTTGCGCAGCACGTCGGCCAGGTTGGACAGCGTTTCGGCAAGGTTGCCGCCGGTCTCGCGCTGGATCGCGAGCGTGATGACGAAGAACTGGAACTCGGGCGTGCCGAGCCGGTCCGCCGTATCCTGCAGCGCGGCGTCCATCGTGCGGCCGATCTTCATCTTGTCGCTGACGTTGCGAAACTCTTCGCCGACCGGCCCGGGGATCTCGCTCGACACCACCGTCAGCGTCTCGCTGATCGGCAGGCCCGCGCGCAGGCCGCGGACGAGCAGCTCGATCGCGTCCGGGAAGCGCGCGGTGAACTTGCCGACGCGCTTCTTGATCGTCATCCCGACGATCAGGTGCGGCAGGCCCAGCCCGATGAACAGCGAAAGGCCCAGCGACAGCAGCAGCGGCATGCCCTTCACCCAGGCGAGCATGAAGATGACCACGACGAGGCCCAGCGAGGCGATGGCATATTGGCCCAGCGTCCAGCTCTTGCCCGTCATCGCCAGGCGCTTGCGGAGCAGGGCGGGGTTGGGGATGAAGCGCGCGAACGCGCTGTCCATCTTGGTCTCGCGATTGGCGATGATGCGGCGCATCTGCGCTTCCACCGCGCCGCCGACGCCGCCGGCGTGGCGATCGCGCATGCCTGCGATCCGGCGCTGCTGCGCCTTGTCGAGCGAAGGCCCGGAAAAGGCGACGATGAGCAGCACGCCAGTGCATAGCGCGCCGAACAACACCATCATCATCGGAAGCATCTGCATCAGCTTCTACCCGCACTGCTTGCGCCGGCCATCACGGCCGGCACGTGTCACTGAGCCTTGGCTTTCGCCTTCGACGGCATCATCGCCTTGAGCCCGCCGAGCTTACCGAGGAGCGAGCCCTTGCCCGCTTTCTCTTCACCCTCGGCCGCAGCCTCTTCGTCCGCGGCGCTGACCAGGCGCGTCGACAGCGAGAGCAGGCCCTGGCTGAGCTTCGCGCCCTTGCCGGCTTCGGCGATCGGCTTGCCCAGCTTCGCCGCCTGCGCCGCGACCTTGGAGTCGAGCGGCAGGACGAAATCGATCTTGCGCTCGATCGACGCCTCGAAATCCTTGCGCGCCAGTTCGCCCGCGGCCTGCGCCGGCACGCGGTTGGCGACCAGGATCGGCTTGGCGTGGGGTGCGTTGGAGCGCAGCCAGGCCAGGAGCCGGATCACGTCGCGCGCGGCGGCCAGCGTCATTTCCGTGACGATGACGACCGAAGTCGCGTCGGAAACGAGCTGCGGATATTGCACCAGCATATGCCGCGGCAGATCGACGACGGTGCATTCGAATGCCGCCTTCATCTCTTCCTGCAACTGGTGGAATGCGGCCCCGTCGGACAGCATCGGCTGGTGGATCGGCGCTTCGGCCGACAGGATGGCCAGCTTCTCATTGGCCTTGACCATGGCGCGCTCGATGAACAGTCCGTCGATGCGGCTGGGATTCTCGATCGCGTCGGTCAGCCCGCGTCCCGGCTCCAGGTCGAGCGCGAGTGCGCCCGTGCCGAAATGGACATCGAGATCGAGCAGCGCGGTCGCGCGGCCGTGCTTGTCGCCGAACAGCCAGGCGAGCGACGCGGCGACCGACGAAGCGCCGACGCCGCCGCGCGAGCCGATCACGGCCGTCATCAGGTGCGGGCGTTCGACCGCCGGTTCCGCATTGCGCGGCGCGTTGAACACCGCCTGCGCCTGCGCGAAGGCGTCGCGAAGCTGATCGGGGCTGAAAGGCTTCAGCAGATAATCCTGAATCCCGCTCGCCAGCAGATCGCGATAGAGGCGAACGTCGTTGACCTGGCCCGCCGCGATCACGACCGTTCCGGGCTCGCAGACCTCGGCGAGCGCGTTGATGTCGCTCAGCGGGTCGCCCGATTCGGAAAGGTCGACGAACAGCACATTGGGGCTGGCCGAGACCGACAGCGACTGGACGGCGTTGCGGAGGCCGCCCTTGTTGACCTTTTCCGGCGACCAGCCGAGCTCGACGGTGATCGGACGGATCTGGTCGGCGGTCGAATCGTCGCAGACGAAGGCGACGAAAGGTTCGCGCGGGCTACCCGTGCGCGAAGGGCTCCAGGGCGCGTTCATCAGTTGCTGCCTTTCCCGGTGGTTTCCTTGGTCAGATCCTTTTCGCCGCTGGGCGGACGGGTCCGATAGGATTTGATCGCCTTGCCGGCGGTGAGGCCGTCGGTGCCGCCCGAAGGCTCGCGCCCCTGGATCAGATCCTCGGGGTTCGCGACCATCGCGGCGAGATTGGACATCGCGGCGCAGCCATAGTTGGACATGGTCGATCCGGCGAGTTCGGCCGAACCGCGGCTCCAGTCCGGGCAGTGAGGCACTTCGGCCCGCGAACGGCTGACGATGACGCGCACGCTGCCCGCCGGCACCGAGCCTGCGGTGACCGGCGCGGCGTCCGAAAGGAGCAGGCCATAGCCGGCCGCGAGCTTGGCGATCTCGGCGCGCGCGCCGGCATTGCCATAGGCGTCGCCTTCGTCGACCGAGATGCGATCGCCATAGGCAAGGCGCATCGAATCGAACCAGCCGGAAAGGCGCTGGGCCTCGCCCGAGGCCAGGCCGCCCGATCCGGCCGCCACGTCGATCACATAATCGGTCCGGCTGACGACGGGCTGATGAACGGTCTCGAGGCCCTGGTTGAGCGTCGGCTTGTAGCCGCCGCACCCGCTCAGCGTGACGGCGAGAGCGGCAAGGGTGGAAGTGGTGATGAAGCGCATGGTCCTGCTCCCCCGGCTCACTTGGACGAGAAGCCGGGTGCCGCGACGGCGACCTGGCTTTCCTGCTTGGATTTCTTCGCCGGCTCGGCAGCGGCCTGCGGGCCGGGCACGCCGGCGGGGGCGGGCGCCGTGACTGGCGGGGCCATCGTCGGGACCGGGCGCTTCTCGCCGCTCTTGCCGTCGAACAGCTTGCCCTGGAACAGGCGCTCGGCGTCGGTCGGGGCGTGATAGCCATCGGTGGGCAGGGCGAGCTGATTGGCCGAGACCGGACGCACCAGATAGGGCGTCACGATGATGACCAGCTCGGTTTCCTGGCGCTGGAACTTGTTCGAACGGAACAGCGCGCCGAGGATCGGCAGGTCGCCGAGGCCCGGAGCCTTGTCGACGCTGTTGTTGTGCGTCGACTTCAGCAGCCCGCCGATCATGAAGCTCTGGCCCGAGCCGAGCTCGATCGTCGTCTCCGCCCGCCGCGTGGTGAGCGCGGGAACGCTGAAGCCGTTGAGCACCACGGCGCCCGTCGCCGTCAGCTCGGAAACCTCGGGGCGAACGCGCATCGAGATGCGGCCGTCGGCAAGAACGGTCGGCGTGAAGGCGAGGCTGACGCCATATTGCTTGTACTCGATCGTGACCTGGTTGAAGCCCTGGCTGATCGGGATCGGCACTTCGCCGCCGGCAAGGAAGCTGGCCGTCTCGCCCGAAAGCGCGGTCAGGTTCGGATTGGCGAGCGTCGTGATGAGGCCGTTATTCTCGGCAAGGTCGATCGCCGACGCGACGTCGACGCCGAACAGCTTGCCGGCCAGGCCGATATTGGTGATGCCCGCGCCCTGCGCCAGCTTCGAGAAGTCGAAGGCGGTGCCGGCCTTGGAGATGAACTGGCCGGTGACGGGATCGAACGGCAGCGACAGCGACCCGGCGGGCAGGCCGAAGATCGACGAGGCGTCGAGCTTGGGCAGGCCCGAAAGATCGGTGTTGCCGATCGAGCCGAAGGTGCGGCCCTGTGCGAGGCCGAAGGTGAAGCCGCCAGTATTGTCGCGCGACATTAGGTTGACGCCGATCGACTTGACGAGGTCGCGATTGACCTCGGCGATGCGGACCTGGAGGTTGACCTGCAGCGGCGTCGCGGTGCGCAGCCGGGTCATGACCTGCGTATCCTTGCCGACGAAGGCGGTGGTCAGGCGTTCGGCCTCCGCCGCGTCGTCGGGGTTGGCGACGGTGCCGGTGAGCAGCACGAGGCCGTTCATCGGCGTAGCGGTGATGTGGGCGTCGGGCATCGCCATGCTCAGCATCTGGTCGAGCGTCTCGACGTTGCTGCCGACGCGGACGTTGGTCGAATAGACCACCGCGCCGCTCTTGGTCGTCGCGTAGATCGTCGTCTCGCCGAAATCCTTGGCGAAGATGTAAAGCTGGGTGGGCGAGCGGACCTGGACGTCGGCCACTTTCTCGTCGGCGACGAAAAGGTCGCTCATCGGTGCCGAAAGCGTGACCAGGCGGCCGCGCCCCTTCGACAGGTTGATCGTGCCGGCCGGGGCCTGCGCCGTGGGCGCCGCGCCGATCGGGGCCGGGGTCGCGAGGCCGGCGGCTGCGATCGCGATCGCGATCACGGTGCCGGCGCCGCGCCGCAGGCGCATCTTCGGATTGCTCATCTTATTTACCCCCCACCGGAACCACGGTGACTTCGTTGCCGCGCGCCACCCGGACCACAGGACCCGAGATGAACGCCGCAGGCGCGCCGCCCGCCGGGGCAGGCCCCGTCGCAGCGGGCGTGGTCTGGCGCGGAACGCTGCTGCGCTGGAAGCGCGACACGTCGGCGCCGGTCACGAAAGTCCCCCCCGTATCGATCGGCCGCGATGCGACCTGGATCATCATCTGCTTCTCGGCCTTGGCGTCGCCATTCTGCGGCACCGAGACTTCGCCGGCGGCAATCGCGCGCTCGAGCTCGGCGGCGTTATCGGCGATCGAGCGCAGCGACAGCGACAGCGAGCCGACCGACTGGGCGACGGCGATCTTCTCGGCGATCTTGGGCGTCGCCTCGAGCGTGACGGTCTGGAACGTCTCGACCTTGGTCTTGCCGTCCTTGTCGGTGCCGTCGGTGCGCTGGTCGGTCGCCAGCACGCGAAGATTGCGGACGAAGGTCTCGGTCGTGCGCAGCGACTGCCCTTCGCCGCCGCCGCGGACTTCCTGCGTCAGCATCAGGTCGACGCGGTCGCCCGGGAAGACGAAGCCGGCGACGCCGCTGGACGCCGAGACCGAAACGGTGACGGCGCGCATCCCCGGCCCCAGGGCGGCGGCAAGGAAGCCGCGGTCGCCCGGCTTGACGAGCGAGTCCTGCGTGACGGGCTGTCCGGCGGTGACAGCGAAGCGGACGACGCGGCCGACGAGCTGCGCCGGATCCGTCTTCTCGTCCTTCACGAAATATTGCGCCTGCATCAGTTCCTTCGGCCAGGGCTGATAGCGGAACGAGCCGGCGTCGATTATCGTGCCGATCGGCAACGTCTTGGTCGCGACGAGGACCATGGGTCCATCGGGCTGCGGCGCGGCGACGGCAGCCTGAGCCACCGGAGCGGAAGAACCCTGCATCAGGCTCCGCGCCATGAAAGCGGTGGCTGCGGCAATGATCAGCGCGCCGACCAGCAATGCGATTTTCTTGACATCCATGACCTAAGACGCCCCTCTTGAACCGGACACGAAAGGTCCGGCCCCGTTTCATCAAGTAAATTGGTTAAAATATCGTTCGGCTATTACCCAAAGCCCGGCGAACGCGATCGCCACGCCATAGGGAATCTCCAAAGTCCTGTTCGATTTCCGCAGCTTGTGTGCGATCAACATGCCGAGCGTAAGCGCCCCGCCGGCGATCGACATGATGAGTAGCAGCCGCATCATCGTCAGCAGCGGCAGCCACAGCGCCAGCGCGCCGAGCAGCTTCACGTCGCCGCCGCCCATCATCCCGAGCGCGAAGGCGCCGGCGAACAGGCCGAAGACGATGAGCGCGAGGCCGAACTGGATCGCCATGTCCGGCCAGGGCGAAAGCCCGCTCGCCCACCAATAAAGCGGTGCGAGCAGCGCGATGGCGGCGTTGAGGCCGTTGGCGATCGTCCGGCTGCGAATGTCGGTGAAGGCCGCGATCAGCAGCAGCAGCGCCAGCACGCCCAGCAACGCGAAGATGATTGGTCCCCCTGTCATGGCGATAAGGTCTAGACGACGCTGCTTGCCAAACCGTAACCAGCCGCAATGAGCTTGCAGCCGCCCTTCGATCGCCGCGCGATTCCCGCAGGCGCGCATATCGGTGAATGGCGCGCGCGCGATGGCTGGGCCGTCCGCCGCTTCGACTGGCCCGCTGAAGGGAAGGCGCGCGGCGCGATCCTCTTTCAGGGCGGGCGCGGCGACATCATCGAGAAATATCTGGAGGCGTTCGATCACTGGCACCGTGCCGGCTGGTCGGTGACGGCGTTCGACTGGCGGGGGCAGGGAGGATCGGGGCGGCTGACCGCCGATCCGCTGGTCGGCCATGCCGAGAGTTTCGCGCCATGGATCGACGATCTTGCTGATTTCTATGCCGAATGGGCAGCGGCAACGCCGGGGCCGCACATCGTGATGGGGCATTCGATGGGCGGGCATCTGGTGCTGCGCGCGCTTGCCGAAGCGCGGATCGCGCCCGACGCGGCGGTGCTGGTCGCGCCGATGCTGGGGCTGCACAGCTTCCCCTTCACGCCGGGGGTCGCGCGGCATGTCGCGCATCTGATGACGCGGATCGGCAAGCCCGACCGGCTGGCGTGGAAGCAGAATGAGCGTCCGGCCGCGCCCAATGCTTCGCGCCGCGCCTTCCTGACGCATGAAGCCGATCGCTACGAGGACGAGCTCTGGTGGAAAGTCGAAAAACCCGAACTGGCGCTTGGCCCGCCGAGCTGGAAATGGGTCGCGACTGCCTATGATTCGACGCTGGCGCTTGAGTCGCCGGGCAAGCTGGAAGCGATACGGACGCCGCTGCTGATCCTCGCGGCCGAGGCGGACAAGCTCGTTGCCATAGCGGCGATCCGGCGCGCGGCGGCGCGGCTGCCGGACGCGACGCTCCATGTGTACGGCCCCGAATCGGCGCATGAGATATTGCGCGAGGCCGATGCGGTGCGCGACGACGCATTGGCCCGGATCGACGGCTTTCTGGACGATCGCGCCCCGGCCCGATGACCAGCTTCGATATCGTGATCGTTGGCGCCGGCATGGCCGGGGCGAGCCTTGCGGCGGAAATCGCGCCGCATGCATCGGTGCTGCTGATCGAGGCGGAGGATCAGCCCGGCTATCATGCGACCGGCCGCTCCGCCGCCTTCTGGGACGAGACTTATGGCGGGCCGGCGATCCAGCCGCTGACCACTGCATCGGGGGGCTGGCTGCGCGATCACGGCTTTCTCGCCCCGCGCGGCGCGCTTTATCTGGCGCGAGCGGGGCAGGAGCGGATGGCAGACGCCTTCGTCGCCGATTTCCGGGGGTCGGGCGTCGGGCTCGACCGGCTCGACCGGTCCGCCCTCGACGCTGCGCTGCCGGGCCTGCGGCCCGAATGGACGCAAGGCGTGTGGGAGGAAAGCTGCGCCGACATCGATGTGGCCGGTCTGCACGCTTTCTATCTCAAGGCGGCGCGCGCGGCCGGGGCCGAACTGCGCACCAGCCATGCCCTGCGCCGCGCCGCGCGCGCCGGCGACGGCTGGGTGCTCGAAGCGGGTGGCGGCCAGGTCGAAGCAAAGCTGCTGGTCAACGCGGCGGGCGCCTGGGCCGACGAGGTCGCGCGACTGGCGGATGCACCCTCCATCGGCATCCAGCCCTATCGGCGGACGATCGCCCAGCTTGTCGTCGATCCCGCACCGTCGCCGTCGCTGCCGCTGGTCGTCGCGATCGACGGGCAATTCTATTTCAAGCCCGATGCCGGCGGCCGGCTGTGGCTCAGCCCGCATGACGAGACGCCGAGCCCGCCTTGCGACGCCGCGCCCGAGGAGCTCGACGTCGCCATCGCCATCGATCGCCTGCAGGGCGTGGTCGACTGGCGGATCGCGCGCGTCGAGCATAAATGGGCGGGGCTGCGCAGCTTCAGCCCAGATCGCGTTCCGGTCTATGGCTTCGATCCGCTCGCGCCCGGGCTGTTCTGGTGCGCAGGGCAGGGCGGCTTCGGTATCCAGACCGCGCCGGCCGCGGCGAAGCTCGCCGCCGCGCTGCTTTTGGGGCATGCGCCCGATCCGATGGTGGCGGGGATCGATCCGGCACCCTATCTCGTCGATCGATTCACCGAGGACCGCCAATGATCATTCTCTATACGTGGAAGACGCCCAACGGCCGCAAGCCGGCGATCATGCTGGAGGAGCTGGGCTGGGCCTATGAGGCGCGCCCGATCAACATCGGCAAGGATGAGCAGTTCGGCGCCGACTTCCTGAAGATCGCGCCCAACAACAAGATTCCGGCGATCGTCGATACCGAAGCCGATGGCGGCCCGCTCGCCATCTTCGAGAGCGGCGCGATCCTCACTTATCTGGCCGAGAAGAGCGGCCGCTTCTGGCCGGCTTCCGGGCCGGATCGCTGGAAGGTGCAGGAATGGCTGCACTGGCAGATCGGCGGGCTTGGCCCGATGCTCGGCCAGCTCAATTTCTTCGCCAATCGCGCGCCCGAAAAGCTGCCGATCGCGATCAACCGCTTCGCAGAGGAAGTCGACCGGTTGTTCGGCGTGATGGAGACGCGGCTGGGCGAGGCCGAGTATCTCGGCGGGGACTATTCGATCGCCGACATGGCGTCCTATCCGTGGATGGCGGTCGCGCGTGCGCTGGCGCCGCAGCAACTGGCCGACAAGCCCAATATCGATCGCTGGATGACGGCGCTGGCTGCGCGGCCGGCGGTCGAAAAGGGCATGGCCATTCTCGGCTGATCGCTGGTTTCTGACGGGGGAAATGATGGAACTGGTTCGGCAAGGATCGATGCGTCTGGGCAGGGCGGCGGGGGTGCTGGCGTTCTGCGCCATGCCGATGCTCACTGCCTGTATCGAGCGCAAACAAACGCCGCCGTCGCGCGTCTATTACAAGGGGCCGGACAGCGCGCATTTCAATGGCCAGACTTTCTTCAATCCCGAAGGCGAGACCGGCACGGGCGGCGCGCGCAACAACAAGGCTGGCAATTTCGTCCAGATCGCGATGGGCGACACGCATCGTCCGCGCTGGCCGCGATCGATCCCGGTCACGCAGACGGTGCCGCCGCGCCGCGTCGAAGGCAGCGCGATGCGCGTCACCTGGATCGGCCATGCGACCACGCTCGTCCAGACGCAGGGGCTCAATATCCTGATCGATCCCGTCTGGGCGTGGCGCGATTCGCCCCTCCAGCTCGTCGGGCCGAGGCGGGTGCGTGCGCCCGGCGTGAAGCTTAAGGACCTGCCCAGGATCGATGTCATCCTGATCAGCCATAATCATTACGATCATCTCGATGCCGGCGCGCTCAAATTTCTCGCGCGCCGCGACAGCCCGGCGATCGTGACGGGCCTCGGCAACGACAAACTGCTTGCCGAGCACGGGCTGAAGGCGATCGCGCGCGACTGGGGCGACCGCGTGGAAGTGAAGCCGGGCCTGTGGATCGATATCGTCCGCGCGCATCACTGGAGCGCACGCTGGGTCGACGACATCGATCGCGCGCTGTGGGTCGGTTTTCGTATCGAGCTGCCCGGCGGCGACCTCTATTATGCCGGCGACACCGGTCCCGGCGACATGAGCTGGGCGGCCGACGCCAAGGGGCAGGCGCCGATCCGCCTCGCCCTGCTGCCGATCGGCCCCTATCATGTCACCGGGCCGCAGACCGGCAATCATATCGACCCCGAACAGGCGGTGGACGGCTTCGCGCGCATGGGCGCTGCCTATGCCATGGGCGTGCACTGGGGGACGTTCGAGCTAGGCACCGAGCCAGTCAACGATCCGCCCAAGCGGCTCGATGCGGCGCTCGTCGCGCAGCATATCGATCCCGCGCGCTTCCGCGCGCTCGATGTCGGCGCGAGCTGGATGGTGCCCGAGCTCTGATCCTCAGGCCCTGAACCTGGCGAATTCCGCAGTCGCCCAGTCGAGGAAGACGCGCACGCGCGGGGCGAGCAGCCGGCTGCGCGGGTAGAGGAGCGAGACGGGGGCGGGCGGCGGCGGCATGTCGCCGAGAATCTCGATCAGCGCCCCCGATGCCAGGTCCGCCTCGACATGGAAGCGCGGCATCTGCGCGATGCCGAGACCGAGCCTGACGCCTGCCAGATAAGTCTCCGGCCCAGTGACGCAGAAGGGGGCGGGCAGTTCGACGCGACGCAGCTCGCCTCTTTCTGCAAACTCCACCGGGGTCAGCTCGCCGCTGCTCACCAGCCTGATCCCGACGATATGGTGCCCCGCCAGATCGGCGATGCATGTGGGCGCGCCATATCGGGCGAGATAGGCGGGCGCGGCGCAGGTGATGCGATCGAGCATCGCGACGCGTCGCGCCACGAGGTCGCTGTCGGGCAGCCGGCCATAGCGCAGCACGCAATCGACGCCTTCCTGCACCGGATCGACCCAGCGATCGCGCTCGCTGAGCGTCATCCTGATGCCCGGATAGCGATCGAGAAAGGCGGGCAGGCCGGGGAGCAGGAAGTGCCGGGTGATCGTTCCCTGCGCCTCGACGCGCAACAGCCCGCCCGGCTCGGTGCCCCTGAACGCGCCTTCGGCATCCTCGATATCGTCGAGGATGGCGAGGCAGCGATGATAATAGGCTTCGCCGTCGAGCGTCGGCCGGACGGTGCGCGTCGTGCGCTGGAGCAGGGTGACGCCCAGCCGCTCCTCTAGCTGCTTGATCACCGTGGTGACGGTGGAGCGCGGCAAGCCCAGATCATGCGCCGCCTCGGTGAAGCTCCGCCGATCGACGATCCGGGTGAACAGCCGCATCACGTCCAGTCGATCCATCACCGCTCCATTGTTCGTATCTGCTGAACAGTCATAACCATTCCAGATAGATTATTTCCAGCGCTCGAAAGCGCACATGGCCTGTGTCGGCGCCGCGCGGCGCCCCAACGCAGGAGATTTGAGATGAGCAACGAAGGCAAGGTCGCGATCGTCACCGGCGCATCGCGGGGTATCGGCGCGGCAGTCGCGGAGCGGCTGGCGAGCGAGGGTTTCACGGTGGTCGTCAACTATGCGGGCAGCGCGGCAGACGCCGAGGCGCTGGCCACGAAGATCGCCGATGCGGGCGGCAAGGCGATCACCGCGCAGGCCGACGTCAGCGATCCGGCGGCGGTGACGCGGATGTTCGACAGCGCGATCGCGGCGTTCGGCCGTGTCGACGTGCTGGTCAACAATGCCGGCGTGCTCAAGCTCTCGCGCATCGCCGACGCCGACGATGCATTGTTCGACAGCGAGATGGCGGTGAACCTGAAAGGCAGCTTCAACGCGATGCGCGAGGCCGCACGCCGGCTGAACGACGGCGGGCGGATCATCAATTTCTCGACCAGCGTCATCGCGCTCCGGCTTGAGACCTACGGCATCTACACCGCCAGCAAGGCCGCTGTCGAAGCACTGACCGCCGTGCTGTCGAAGGAACTGCGCGGCCGTTCGATCACCGTCAACGCCGTGGCGCCGGGGCCGGTCGCGACCGCGCTGTTCCTCGACGGCAAGACGCCCGAGCAGATCGCGCATTTCGCCGGGATGAACCCGCTCGAACGCCTCGGCGCGCCCGAGGACATTGCCGATGTCGTCGCCTTCCTCGCCGGGCCGCAGGGCGGCTGGGTCAACGGGCAGGTGCTGCGCGCCAATGGCGGGCTGGCCTGATCGCCTTCCCCTCGCTCCCCCTCTTATCGAAAGGACAAACCCATGGACCGGAAAGTCATCCTGATCACCGGCGCGTCGAGCGGATTCGGCCGCCTGACCGCAGAGGCGCTCGCCCGTGCAGGCCATGTCGTCTACGCCTCGATGCGCGACCTCGCGGGGCGCAACGCCGCCAATGCGGCCGAACTGGCGGCGCTTGCCAAAGCCGAGGACATCGACCTGCGCACCGTCGAGATCGATGTCCAGTCGCAGCCTTCGGTCGATAAGGGCGTCGCCGAGATCATCACTGCGGCGGGCGCGATCGACGTGGTTGTCCACAATGCCGGCCATATGGTGTTCGGCCCGGCCGAAGCCTTCACGCCTGAACAATATGCCCAGCTCTACGACAGCAACGTGCTGGGCACCCAGCGGGTCAACCGCGCCGTCCTGCCGCATCTGCGCCAGCGCCAGCAGGGGCTGCTCGTCTGGGTCTCGTCGTCGAGCTCGGCGGGCGGCACGCCGCCCTATCTCGCGCCCTATTTCGCGGCCAAGGCGGCGATGGACGCCGTCGCGGTCCAATATGCGCGCGAACTGAGCCGCTGGGGCATCGAAACCTCGATCATCGTCCCCGGCGCCTTCACGCACGGCACCAACCATTTCGCGCATGCCGGCACGCCCGCCGATGCGCAGGTGGTGGCCGACTACGAGGCCGGTCCCTATGCCGGCTTCGGCGTGCAGGTGCAGGAGGCCTTCGCCGCGATCGTCCCGCCCGATGCCGATGTGGCGGCGGTCGCCGATGCGATCGTCGGCGTGGTCGCCGCGCCTTTCGGCAAGCGGCCCTTCCGCGTCCATATCGATCCGACGCAGGACGGCGCGGACGTCGGCTTCGCGGTGCTCGATCGCGTGCGCGCGGAAATGCTCCACCGCGTCGGCCTGTCCGATCTGCTCAGGCCCGCCCACGCCTGAGCGCGAGTGCCGGGGATCGGCGGGGCCGCCAGCCGGCCCCGCCGTTTCCTTTGGTCAGTGGCGGATCTTGTGGACGACGAGCGCGATCACGCCGCCCACCGCCAGCCCGAACAACCCCGATCCGATCGCGGTGACGATCCACGACACGACAGGGGCAAGCGCGCCGGTCGCGTGGCCAGCCACCTCGGCGAGGTGGTGGATGACGCCCGCCGGCTGGTGCGATCCCAGCACTTCGAGACCGTGGACCAATATGCCGCCGCCGACCCAGATCATCGCGGCGGTGCCGATCGTCGCCAGCGTCTGCATGACGATCGGCATGCCGGTGACGAGCCCGCGCCCGATCGCGCGCACGAAGGCCGAGGATCGCTGCGCCAGGTGCAGCCCGATATCGTCCATCTTCACGATCAGCGCGACGACGCCGTAAACGCCGGCGGTGATCGCGATGCCGACGAGCGCGAGCGCGATTGCCTGCAGGCCGATCGACAGATGAGGGAGCTGCGCCAGGGCAATCGCCATGATCTCTGCCGAGAGGATCAGGTCGGTGCGGATCGCGCCGCTGACCTTGGTCTTCTCAAGCTGCACGGCATCCTGCCCGGCTTCGTCGCTATCCTCGTGCGTCTCGCTGCTGAACGCCTCGACGACCTTCTCGGCACCCTCGAAGCACAGGAAGGCGCCGCCCAGCATCAGCAAGGGCGTGATCGCCCAGGGCGCGAAGGCGCTGAGCAGCAACGCGGCGGGCAGCAGGATCAGCAGCTTGTTGCCCAGCGATCCCAGCGCGATCTTGCCGATCATCGGCAGTTCGCGCTGCGGCGACAGGCCTACGACATAGCGCGGCGTCACGGCGGTATCGTCGACGACGACGCCCACCGCCTTGCTGCCGGCCTTGCCCGCCGCGGCCCCGACATCGTCGAGCGACGCGGCGGCGAGCTTGGTGATCCCCGCAATATCGTCCAGCAGCGCGACCAGACCCGATGCCATCAATTAAGTTCCACTGCGAATAAGGGTTTGGAGAGGTGCTCGGGCCATTCATTCCCGCTGGCGGAGATCGAGGCAAGCCTTTGGCGGGTTGTAAAGCGCGATCGTCATTGCGAGCGAAGCGAAGCAATCCAGAGATACCGGGCGCCGGGCTGGATTGCCGCGTCGCTTCGCTCCTCGCAATGACGACGGCTGGGTATGTTACACCCGCTCCTTGGTGGCGGAGAAGCGCACGCCCGGATTGCGATCGACGACATAGTTCAGTTCCCAGCCGTCCTTCGCCATGAACACCGGCGCGCCGTCGCGATCGGTGGCGAGCGCGCTGCGGTTAAGCCCGGTAAAGGCCTTGAGCGCAGCGGCGTCGTCCGACGCGATCCAGCGCGCCGTGCTCCACGGCGAGGGTTCGAGGCCGGCCTCGACGCGATATTCGGCTTCGAGCCGCGAGACGAGCACTTCGAGCTGGAGCTGACCGACGACACCGACGATCCACTGGCTGCCGATCTCGGGATAGAAGACCTGGATGATGCCTTCCTCTGCCAGATCGTCGAGCGCCTTGCGGAGCTGCTTGGTCTTGGTCGGATCCTTCAGCGCGACACGGCGGAGGATTTCGGGCGCGAAATTGGGAAGCCCGGTGATCGTCACCGCACCGCCGTCGGTCAGCGTGTCGCCGACGCGCAGCGTGCCGTGGTTGGGGATGCCGATGATGTCGCCCGGATAGGCTTCGTCCGCCACTTCGCGTTCGCGCGCGAAGAACAGGATCGGGCTGTGCACCGCGATCGCCTTGCCCGTGCCCATCTGGTTGAGCTTCATGCCGCGCTGGAAACGCCCCGAGCAGAGCCGCATGAAGGCCACGCGGTCGCGGTGCATCGGGTTCATGTTCGCCTGCACCTTGAAGATGAAGCCGGTGACGGCCTTGTCGTCGGGCGAGACGGGGGCGGGATCGGCCGGCTGCGGGCGCGGGCTGGGGGCGAAGCGCGCGAGCGCGTCGATCAGCTCGCCGACGCCGAAATCCTTGAGCGCCGATCCGAAATAGACGGGGGTGAGATCGCCGTGGCGATAGGCCTCCGCGTCGAAAGGCGCATAGCCCACCTGCGCCAGTTCGGCCTCCTCGCGAAGATGCGCGAGCCCGTCGGCCGAGATCAGCGCATCCAGCTTCGGATCGTCGAGGCCCGACACCTGCGTCTGGTCGCCCTCGAACGCGCCCGTGTCGTCGGCGGCGGGCCGGCTGAGGCGATTATGCTCGAGATTGTAGAGGCCCTCGAAATTGCCGCCCATGCCGACGGGCCAGTTCATCGGGCTGACATCCAGAGCAAGCTGGTCGGCGACCTCGTCGATCAGCTCGAACGGCGAACGGCCTTCGCGATCGACCTTGTTGATGAAGGTGATGATCGGCACCGATCGCAGGCGGCAGACCTCGAACAGCTTGCGCGTCTGCGCCTCGATGCCGCGCGCCGCGTCGATCACCATCACGGCGGAATCGACGGCGGTCAGCGTGCGATAGGTATCTTCGGAGAAATCCTCGTGCCCCGGCGTGTCGAGCAGATTGAAGGTCAGCCCGTCGCGCTCGAAGGTCATCACCGACGAGGTGACCGAGATGCCGCGCTGCTGCTCGATCTTCATCCAGTCCGATCGCGCGCGCCGCGCCGATCCGCGCGCCTTCACCTCGCCCGCCGCGTGGATCGCACCGCCGAACAGCAGCAGCTTTTCGGTCAGCGTGGTCTTACCCGCGTCGGGGTGGGAAATGATCGCGAAGGTGCGCCGGTCGGGGCGGTTGGTCGGCCGAAGGGTCATGGCGCGCGCCCTTAGCGGTTTCGCGCGCGCATGGCGACCCCCGCCCCGATCGAGCCCTGTTTGTCAGGCCTGCACTGCCGGCATCGCCGCATCGTCCTTCGCGCTCGCCGCCCGATGTGCCGGGCGCGCGTCGAGCCGCTCTGCATAAGCCAGGAAGCTGTCGCGCTTGGGCAGCGTGCCGAACTGGGTGCCCCACATCACCTGCGAACCGACATAGACGTCGGCGGCGGTAAAGCTGTCGCCGGCGACATAGTCGCGCCCCTGCAGATGCCTGTCGAGCACGTCGACGGTCAGGTCGTAATTGCCGTAGCCGAACATGCGCCCCTGCTCGGCGCTCGGCGTGAACTGGGCCGCGCGGTTGGTGACGGCCTGTTCGACCGGGCCTGCCGCGAAGAACAGCCAGCGATAATAGTCGGCGCGGTCGTCGAGCGCGGGGGCCAGCCCCGCTTCGGGAAAGGCATCGGCCAGATAGGCGCAGACCGCCGCGCATTCGGTGATGACATTGTCGCCGTGGCGGACCGCCGGAACCTTGCCCATCGGATTGACCGACAGATAAGGCTCGCTCTTCATCGTCGAGGCATAGTCGAGCATCTCGACTTCATAGGGCGCGCCCGTTTCCTCGAGCATCCAGCGCGCGATTCGGCCGCGCGACATCGGATTCGTATAGAGAATCAATTGTTTCGCCATTGCTCTTCTCCTTCAGCGTTGATGCGAACATAACAGGAACACGCTGACGAGTCAGCCCTTCAGATGCTCGTTGAAGAAGGCGATGGTGCGCGCCCAGGCGAGCCTGGCGGCGTCGGCATTGTAACGCTCGGCGGAGGTGTCGTTGTTGAACGCATGGTTCACGCCCGGATAGTCGTGGACGATCACGGGCTTGCCCGCCGCCTTCAGCGCATCGGCGAAGGGCAGCGCGGTCGCGGCGACGCGCGTGTCGAGCCCGGCGAGGTTCATCATCAGCGGCACATCGACCCTGGCTGCTTCGGCCGGCGCGGGGGCGGGGCCATAATAGGAGACGGCGGCGGCGAGGCGCGGCGCGCCCGCCACGGCCAGCCGGTCGACCATCGCGCCGCCCCAGCAATAGCCGACGACGCCGGCTTTGCGCTTGCCGGCAAAGCGCGCGAATACCGATTGCGCGTCCTTGGTGGTGGCGGCGAGATCGAGCTTGCCGATCATATCGCGCGCCTTGTCCTCATCGGCAGGCGTGCCGCCATCGGGCGCGAGCAGATCGGGCGCCACCGCCGTGAAGCCTTCGAGCGCGAAGCGGCGCGCGACATCGCGAATATGGTCGTTGAGGCCGCGATTTTCGTGAATGACGACGACCAAAGCTGCGGGCGTGCCTTTCGCGGGATTGGCGACATAGGCGCTCATCCTGCGCCCCGGTGCGCTGTCCCACGCCACAGTCTGCGTCTTCAGCCGCTTGTCGTCGGGCGCGACGATCGCGGCGGCGGCAGGATCGGCGGCAATGCCCGCGAGCAATGCGGAAGCGGCGGCCGGGCTTCCCGCCAGCAGCGTCAGTTCGCGCAGGAAGGCGCGGCGGTCGCGCCCCTCATGCGTGTAGCGGTCGTAAAGCGCGATCGCGCGCGATCTTATGTCGTCCCGGTCCATTGCCGACTCCTCTCCTCCAGCCCCCGCCGCCGGGTGTAACGCAAGAGGAGAGGGGCAGGAACCTCAGCCGCTTATTCGGCCCCGGGCGTCCATTTCGGCTTGTCGCGATACTTGCCGAACCAGGCGAGGATCGCCGAGGCCTTGGCCGCCGCCTGGCTGGGCCGCGCGGCAATGCCGCCATGGCTGGCGCCCGGCACCTTCACCAGCGCGGTTGGCACATGGAGCAGGTTGAGCGCGGTATAATATTGCTCGGATTCGCTCACCGGGGTGCGATAATCCTCGCTGCCCACGACGACGAGCGTCGGCGTCTTGACGTTGCCGACCAGCGACAGCGGCGAACGCGCCCAGTAGCCCGCCTGATCCTCCCACGGGAACTTGTCGAACCAATATTGGTGATACATCGGCGCGCCGTCCGACGTTAGGCTGAAGCTCGTCCAGTCGATCACCGGCTTCTGCGTGGCGGCTGCCTTGAAGCGATCGGTCTTGCCCACGCTCCACGCGGTCAGCACGCCGCCGCCCGAACCGCCGGTGATGAACAGATTGTCCGGATCGGCATTGGCGCCGGCCACCGCCGCATCCACCGCGCTCATCAGGTCGCCATAATCGTCGCCCGGATATTTGTGGTGGATGAGGTTGGCGAACTCCTCGCCATAGGATGTCGATCCGCGCGGGTTGGTGAACAGCACGATATAGCCGGCGGCGGCATAGAGCTGGTCGTCGGTCGAGAAGCTCGACGAATAGGCCGAGAAGGGGCCGCCGTGGATCTCGAGGATCAGCGGATATTTCTTCGACGGATCATAGTTGGGCGGGGTGACGATCCACGCATCGACCTTGCGGCCGTCGCTTGCGGTCACGGCCAGCGGCTTCACCTGGCCCAGCGTCTTGGTGCCCAGGAAGGCATCGTTGAGGTGCGTCAGGCGCCGTCCTTCACCGCCCTTGGTCACCTCGACATCGGCGGGGCGCAGCGCGGTGCCGCCAGTGTAGGCGATGGTCCCGTCGCGCGAGACCGAGAAGTCGCCGCCGGTATAGGGGCGGTCGAGCGATGCGCCCTTCAACCCGCTCGCCAGATCGCGCAGGCTGCCGTCGAGCCCGACGCGCGCGACCTTGGTCTCGGCCTTGTCGTCATATTTGACGTAGACCGCCTTGCTGTCCGCTGCCCAGATGATGTCGTCGACCGAGCGGTCGAGCGACGCGGTCAGCACGCGCGATCCCGATCCGTCGGGGTTCATCACATAGAGGCGGACATTCTGGTAGCCGAGATATTTGTCGTCATAGCCCAGATAGGCGATGTGCTTGCCGTCGGGCGAGAGCAGCGCATTCTGGTCCGGCCCGTTGCGCGTGGTCAGCGGCTTCACCGCGCCGGTCACGACGTCGAGCGCATAGACTTCGCTGTTGGCGGGGCTGCGCTCCCAATCCTTGTTGCGGTTGGCGCTGAAATAGATGGTCCGCCCGTCGAGCGACCAGGACAGGGGGCCGCCATCGTCAAAGGGGCCGAAGCTCAGCTGCTGGGGTGCGCCGCCGTCCGCAGGCACCACGAAGATATGGTCATGACCCGGCTTCAGATAGCCCGCGCCGTCCGCGCGATAGGTGACGGCGGTGATGACCTCGAGCGGATCGGCCCATTTCGCGCCTTCGGGCTTGGTGGGCGCATTGCCCAGCGACGCCGGCGCATCGGGCACCGCGAGCGTGTAGGCCAGGCGGGTGCCGTCGGGCGACCAGGCGATCGATCCGGGGCTGTCGGGCAGGCTCGTCACCTTCGCGGTCGCCCCCGTCGCGATCCAGCGCACATAGAGCTGCGGCGATCCACTGCCGTCGCTCGATACATAGGCAAGGCGCTTGCCGTCTGGCGACCAGCGCGGGCTGAAATGCCCCCCGGGGCCGGCGACCAGCGGCGTCTGCGCGCCGCTGCGCACATCGACCAGCCAGATGGTCGATCGCGCCCGGTCGGTCATGATGTCGTTCGACTTGCGGACATAGGCGACGGTCGCGCCGTCCGGGCTGATCTGCGGATCGGCCGCGACCTCGAGCCCGAATATGTCCTTCCCTTCGAAGATGCGGCTGGGGCCGTCAGCCGGGGCGGCGAGGGCCGGGGCGATGAGGGCAGGCGAGGCGGCGAGCGCCAGAAGCGGCAGCAGGGCGAAACGGAACATGCAAGGACCCCCTGGGGATGTGGAAGGCGGCAATCTGAAGATTTCGCGCGCCTTGGCAAGGGGGCAGGGCGTCTATTTGCCGATCGCCAGCAATTCCCGCGTCCGCGCGATCGCGTCGCCCTGCGCCAGCCCGTGGCCGGGGACGATCAGCGCTGCATGGGGATAGCGCCCGGCCACGCGTTCAAGGCTGACTTTCCATGCCGCCACCGATGCATCGCTGAGATTGCCGAGGTCGGTCGCGGTCGTCGATTTGAGGAAGCAGCCGCCGAACAGGATGCGCGATCCCTTTTCCCAGACGACGATATTGTCGGGGCTGTGTCCGGCGCCCGGATAGAAGCATTCGAGCCCGAAGGCATCATGCACGAAAGGCGCGGGCGGCAGCGAGGGCGCCTTGGCGCCGGCGAGCAGCGCGCTGGTCAGCGGCGTCATGTAAATCGGGATGCCGGCCTTATCGAGCGCGGGCACCCCGCCTGCGCGGTCGCTGTGGAAATGAGTGACGATCGCGCCGACCGGCTGGCGCTTGAAGCGCGCGATGCACCAGCCGATCAGCGCTTCGGCCTGCGCCGCCGTCCAGCCCGGATCGACGATCACCGGCCCCTTGGGGCCAAGCCAGACAAGCCCGTTGGCGGGATAGACAACGCCCCGGCCGATCTCGCCGGTCGCGGAGAAGATCCAGTTGCGCCGGTCGATCTGCTTCACCCAGATATCGTCGGCGATCGCCGTCATGCCGGGCAGGCCAAGCTCCGATGCATTGGGCGCCGCCGCGAGCAACCGGGCGGGTAGGGCGGCCAGCGCGGCCGTGGCGACGAAAGCGCGACGCGATACGATCATGCTGCTTCCATGGCACAGCGGCAGGCATGCCGCATGCCCGATCAGCCGATCCGTGTCCTGAACCAGTCGGCCATTTCGACTTCGCTTAGCTCGCCGGCGGCGAGGGTGAGCATCGCGCGGATCGCATCTTCCTTCGCAAAGCCCAGCCGATGCTCGTTGAGCGCCAGGAACAATCGTGCCAGCACCCATGCAGTGCGTTTGTTGCCATCGACGAAGGGATGGTTGCGCGCGATACCATAAGCATAGGCGGCCGCAAGTGTTGCCGGATCGTCGTCGCCATAGCCACAGCGATTGATCGGTCGCGCCAGCGCCGATTCAAGCAGACCAGCATCGCGAATGCCCGATCCGCCGCCATGCTCCGCAATCTGTCGCGCATGGACTGCGACTGCGTCGGCGATCGTCAGCCATGCCGGCTCGTCACGCGTTTCGCCGCTCACTGGGCGAGGACGTGCAGAATATCCCTATCCTCACGCATGATCTGCTCCGCGAGCGCCATGCGCTTCTCGAAATCAGGGCTCGATGCCGTGACGGTAAACCCCTCGGGCCGCTCGGTCAGATACAGGCTGTCGCCAAGCCCGACGCGCAGGCGTGCGAGCACTTCCTTGGGCAGGATCACCCCGGCGCTGTTGCCGATCTTCACGATTTTGAGCGGCTTGTTCATACGTACGTTATAACATTGGTTCGATGTATTTTCAACGCGCGGCATCGAACCGGTCGGTTTGCGCCGAGCCCCAAATGGGCCGGGCGGAACTTTCGTCCCGCCCTACCTTGGTTCAAGCCTTGACCTGCGCCTTGGCGGTGCCGCCCTTCTTGCGCGGCTTCTTCGGCGCGGCGGGTGTGATCTCGAAGGCGAGCGCGTCGTCCTTCAGATGCACCTTCACTTCGCCGCCATGGACGAGCTTGCCGAACAGCAGTTCCTCGGCCAGCGGCTGCTTGACCTTCTCCTGGATGAGGCGGCCCATCGGGCGCGCGCCATAGAGCTTGTCATAGCCGCGCTGCGTGAGCCACGCCTTGGCATCGTCGTCGAGCGTGATGTGGACTTCGCGGTCGGCGAGCTGCAGTTCGAGCTGGAGGATGAATTTCTCGACCACGCGCGCCACGACTTCGGGCGGAAGATAGCCAAAGGGAACAATGGCATCGAGCCTGTTCCTGAATTCCGGCGTGAACATCTTCCGGACCGCTTCCTCATCCTCGCCCTCGCGGGTGACGTTGCCGAAGCCCAGTGCCTCGCGCGCCATGTCGGACGCGCCGGCATTGGTCGTCATGATCAGGATGATGTTGCGGAAATCGACCGTCTTGCCGTGGTGATCGGTCAGCTTCCCGTTGTCCATCACCTGCAGCAGGATGTTGAACAGGTCGGGATGCGCCTTCTCGATCTCGTCGAGCAGCAGCACCGAATGCGGGTTCTGGTCGACCGCATCGGTCAACAGACCGCCCTGATCGTAACCGACATAGCCCGGAGGCGCGCCGATCAGCCGCGAGACCGAGTGCCGCTCCATATATTCGCTCATGTCGAAGCGCTGGAGCGGAATGCCCATGATCGTCGCGAGCTGGCGGGCGACCTCGGTCTTGCCGACGCCGGTCGGGCCGGTGAACAGATAGTTGCCGATCGGCTTGTCGGGATCGCGCAGGCCGGCACGGCTGAGCTTGATCGCCGAGGCGAGCTTCTCGATCGCGAGATTCTGGCCGAACACGACGCGCTTCAGATCGGTCTCGAGCGTTTCCAGCGACTTCTTGTCGTCGGTCGAGACGGATTTCGGCGGGATGCGCGCCATCGTCGCGATCACGGCCTCGATCTCCTTGGGCGTGATCACCTTCTTGCGCTTCGAAGGCACGACCAGCATCTGCATCGCACCGACCTCGTCGATCACGTCGATCGCCTTGTCGGGCAGCTTGCGGTCGTTGATGTAGCGCGCGGACAGCTCCACCGCCGACTTGATCGCGTCGGGGGTGTATTTGACGCTGTGGTGGTTCTCGAAGGCCGAGCGCAACCCGGTCAGGATCTTCACCGTATCCTCGATCGACGGCTCGTTGACGTCGATCTTCTGGAAGCGGCGGAGCAGCGCGCGATCCTTCTCGAAATGGTTGCGGAACTCCTTGTAGGTGGTGGAGCCGATGCAACGGATCGATCCGCCCGACAAAGCGGGCTTAAGCAGGTTCGATGCGTCCATCGCACCGCCGCTGGTCGCGCCCGCGCCGATCACCGTGTGGATCTCGTCGATGAACAGGATGGCATGGGGCATCTTCTCCAGCTCGGAGACGACGGCCTTCAGCCTTTCCTCGAAATCGCCGCGATAGCGGGTGCCGGCGAGCAGCGCGCCCATGTCGAGCGAATAGATGACCGCGGGCTTGAGCACGTCGGGCACGTCGCCTTCGATGATCTTGCGCGCCAGGCCTTCCGCGATCGCCGTCTTGCCGACGCCCGGATCGCCTACATAGAGCGGGTTGTTCTTGGACCGGCGGCAGAGGATCTGGATGGTGCGGTCCACCTCGGCCGAACGCCCGATCAGGGGGTCGACCTTGCCTTCGCGCGCCTTCGCATTGAGATCGACGGTGAACTGCTTCAACGCGCTCTCGCTCTTCTGCTTGCCTTCGGCCTTGGCGGGCTTCTCCTCTTCCGCGCCTTTCACGTCGCGCGGCTCGGGGGCCTGTCCGCCCTTGCCGACACCATGGCTGATGAAGCTGACGGCGTCGAGGCGGCTCATGTCCTGCTGCTGCAGGAAATAGACGGCATAGCTTTCGCGTTCGCTGAACAGCGCGACGAGCACATTGGCGCCTGTCACCTCGTCGCGGCCCGAGGACTGGACGTGGAGGATCGCGCGCTGGACGACGCGCTGGAAGCCCGAGGTGGGCGAGGGATCGGTCTCGCCCTCGACGCGCAGCGCTTCCAGCTCGGTGTCGAGATAGGTGGTCACCGCTTCGCGCAGCTCGTTCAGGTCGACACCGCAGGCGACCATCACCTTCGATGCGTCGCCATCGTCGATCAACGCGAGCAGGAGGTGCTCGAGCGTCGCATATTCGTGGCGCCGGCCCGAGGCCTGGGTCAGCGCCCGGTGCAAAGTGGCTTCGAGAGTGGGGGCAAAGGATGGCATTCAGTTCACTCCAGGGGGTCGGCCGTGCGGCGGACCCTGTCGACCCTCTATGTCGGTAGTCGGGGCGCGTGCATCAAGGATGGTCCCGATCATCGCCCCGCCTATCGCTTGAATAGGGCATCGGCGCTTGCTCGATGGTTAACCGCGCCTTCGCGTTTCGCGCGGGTACGCGCGATCTCCGCCTCGAGCGCGATGATGCGCCCGTCCAGCTCGGCAACGGACAGGGGATCCAGATCCTGCCGGGCAAGCAGCAGCAGGGGATCGTCGGGACGCCGGGATGAAATGTCGTCCATGTCCATATGCGGAGCGTTGACCCGATCGCCCTGCATGTCAATAACGCGGCCGCCGGCTTTCTGGGGATTAATCATGCATTCGCTGCCGACGACGATGATCGCGATCGACCCCGAAGCGCCCGGCGGGCCGGAGGTTCTCAAAGCCGTCGAACGGCCTGTCCCGCGCCCCGGCACCGGCGAGGTGCTGATCAAGGTCGCGGCGGCCGGGGTCAACCGGCCCGACATCGCGCAGCGGCGCGGCGTCTATCCCCCGCCGCCCGGCGCATCGTCGATCCTGGGCCTCGAGGTCGCGGGAACGGTCGTCGATCGCGGCGAGGGCGTCGATGCGCTGGCGATCGGGGAAGCTGTGTGCGCGCTCGTCACCGGGGGCGGCTACGCCCAATATGTCGCGGTGCCCGCTGGCCAGTGCCTGCCCGTGCCGCCCGCGCTGTCGATGATCGAGGCAGCGGCGCTGCCCGAGACGCTTTTCACCGTGTGGACCAATCTTTTCGAGCGCGCCTATGCGGTCGATGGCGACACGGTGCTCGTCCATGGCGGCACCAGTGGGATCGGTACGATGACGATCCTGCTCGGTAAGCTGTTCGGCCTGATCGTGATCGTCACGTGCGGCGACGACGGGAAATGCGCGCGCGCGATCGAGATCGGCGCGGCGCATGCGATCAACTACAACAGCCATGATTTCGTCGAGGAGGTGAAGCGCCTCACCGATGGGCGCGGCGTCAACGCGGTGCTCGACATGGTCGGCGGCGATTATCTGCCGCGCAATCTTGCCTGCCTCGCCGAGGAGGGGCGTCACGTCTCGATCGCGGTGCAGCGCGGGATCGAGGCGACCTTCTCGATCTGGGAAGTGATGCGCCGCCGCCTGACTCTCTCCGGATCGACGCTCCGGCCGCGCTCGGTCCAGTTCAAGACGTTGGTGGCGGAAGAAATTCGCCGCGAAGTATGGCCGCATGTCGAGGCGGGACGCCTGCGGCCGATCATCGATTCGGTCTTCAGCTTAGAGAAAGCATCGGACGCTCATAGCCGGCTCGAAGGGCCGGGGCATGTCGGCAAGACCGTTCTAACAATCGAGTGACCGTCATGAAGGGTGAATTTTACAGCCGCTCGCTTGCGGCCTGGCTCCTTGTGGGCGCTGCGTCGCCGGCATTGCGTGCGCAGGACGCGCCGCAGCCCACGCCACCTCAGCCGCAGCAGGAGCATGGCGGCAATGCCCTGGCCGGCGGCGAGGATGAAGAGGATATCGTCGTCACCGGCCAGCGCCAGCGCGGCTCGGTGATCGGCGACATTCAGCCCGAATTGACGCTGAATGCCGGTGACGTGCGCGCCTATGGCGTCAGCAGCATCAGCGATCTGCTCGACGAACTCGGCCCGCAGATTCGTAGTGATCAGGGCAGCGGCGGCGCACCCGTGGTGCTGCTCAACGGGCGGCGCATCTCGGGCTTCTCGGAAATCCGCGATCTGCCGACCGAGGCGATCCAGCGCGTCGAGATCCTTCCCGAGGAAGTCGCGCTCAAATATGGCTATGCGCCTGACCAGAAGGTCGTGAACATCGTGCTCCGTCGCCGCTTCCGCGCGGTGACCGCTGAGGCGAACGGCAGCACGACGACCGAGGGCGGGGGCGGCACCGGCGGCGGCGATGCGGGCATCTTCCACATCCGCAACGACAATCGGCTGCAGTTGACGGTCAAATACAGCCAGACCGCGTCGCTCAAGGAAAGCCAGCGCAACCTCATCTCGCGCCCGATCGACGCGCCTTACAACTTCACTGGCAATATCGGCGCGGGGCCGAACAGCACGACAGGCGAGATCGATCCGGCGCTGAGCGCGCTCGTCGGCTATCCGGTCACCGTCGCCGGCGTGCCGGTATCGGCCGCGACGACCGCGCCGACGCTCGGCGCTTTCGCGGCGACCGCCAATGATCCCAACGAGACCGATCTCACGCGCTACCGCACGCTGCAGCCGTCGAGCCAGAGCTTCTCGGTCAACACCGTCCTCACGCGGCCGGTGTCGGGTAACATCAACGCGACGGTGAACGCCAGCTTCGGCCTTACCTCCAGCGATTCTCTCAACGGGCTTCCGGGCGCCGCGCTGGTGCTGCCGACGGGCAATCCCTTCTCGCCCTTCACCACCGATACGACGCTCTATCGCTATCCGGCCGGCCTGATGCCGCTGTCGCAAAGCGTCGAGGGGCAGACCGGGCATCTCGGCGTCACGCTCAACGGCATGGTCAGCTCGTGGCAATGGACGCTGACCGGCACCTATGACTATGCCGCCTCGCGCACGATCACGCAGCGCGGGCTCGACACCACGGCGATACAGTCGCTGCTCGACGCCAATGATCCGGATTTTAATCCGTTCGCGGCGCTGCCGCTGGGGCTGATCGACGGGCTCCCCGCCGATCGCGCGCGATCGACGTCGAACAGCGGTGATGTCACCCTCACTGCCAGCGGTTCGCTGGTCAAGCTGCCGGCGGGCGACATCTCGACCACGATCAAGGTCAGCGGCGACGCGCTCGGCCTCGATTCGCACAGCTTCCGGGGCGGCGTCGCGACGGCCGGCGACGTGTCGCGCCAGACCGGATCGGGCCAGATCAACTTCGATCTGCCGGTCGCCAGCCGGCGCAAGGGCTTCCTCTCCGTCCTCGGCGAGCTGACGCTCAACGGCAATGCCGCCGTCCAGCAGCTCTCCGATTTCGGCACGCTCACCACCTATGGCTATGGCCTCAACTGGCGCCCGGTGACGCCGCTCAGCTTCATCGTTTCGGTGACCGACACCGATGGCGCGCCGACGGTCAATCAGCTTGGCGATCCGACGGTGGTCACGCCCGGCGTGCGCGTGTTCGATTATGTGCGCGGCACCACGGTCGACGTGACGCAGGTCACCGGCGGCAATCCCGATCTGCTCGCCAGCAATCGCCACGTCATGAAACTGGGGCTCAACTACAAGCCCTTCACCAAGACCGATCTGACGCTGACCGCGAGCTTCATCAAGACGCGGATTCGCAACCAGAGCGCGTCGCTGCCCGCGGCGACGGCGGCGATCGAGGCCGCTTTCCCCGATCGCTTCATCCGCGACGAGGATGGCGATCTGGTCCGCGTCGACTCGCGCCCGGTCAATTTCGCCCGCGCGAACAGCAGCGAGCTGCGCTGGGGCTTCAACTTCTCCAAGCCGATCAAGACCTCGCAAAAGGTCGTGGACGCGATGCGCGATTTCTTTCGTGAACGTCGTGAGGCGATGCAGGGCGCTGGCGGGCCGCCACCCGGTCAGGGCGGGCCGCCTCCTGGTGAAGGTGGCCCGCCTCCGGGCGGCGGTGCCGGCGCAGGCGGCGGGCGTGGTCCTGGCGGCGGTCCCGGCGGCCCGGGCGGCGGTCCGTTCGGCGGCGGCGGCGGGCGAGGCGGTGGCGGTGGCCGGCTGCAATTCTCGCTCTACCATACATGGCATTTCACCGATGAAGTGCTGATCCGCGACGGCCTGCCGGTCATCGATCTGCTCAATGGCGGCACGATCGGCGCGCGCGGCGGCCAGTCGCGCCACGAGCTCGAGGCGGTGGGTGGCTATTCGAAGAATGGCTGGGGCCTGCGCCTCACCGGCAACTGGCAAAGCGCGACGACGGTGCGCGACGGCACGTCGACCGGCGATCTCCATTTCTCCGATCTGGCGACTGCGAATCTGCGTTTCTTCATCAATCTCGGGCAGGTGCCGTCGCTGGTGCGCAAGCCCTGGGCGCAAGGCACGCGGATCACGCTGTCGGTCAACAATCTGCTCGATACGCGGATGAAGGTGCGCGATGCGACCGGGGCGATCCCGATCAGCTACCAGCCGGCCTATCTCGATCCGCTCGGCCGCACCGTAAAATTGAGCATCAGAAAGTTGTTCTTCTGATTCCGGCGAAGAAAATTGAAGTTAATAGTAGAATAACCATAAATTTATTACATTTTTGACATTTGATACGTGCTAGTTTGCCTTTCGGTCGTGCGGGTGGGCGCCCGGAGGAGACGCAGGACATGATTAGAGAGGACAGGTCGCAGGGAGGACTTATTCTCGGTCAAGCCGCTGACAGGGAACGCAGAAGCGGGCATCGGCACGTCAAGGTTCTGAAGGTCGCCAAGCTGATCTTCGGTGCGCGGGAAGAATTGTGCATCGTCCGCGATATTTCGAGCGGCGGCCTCAAGGCCGAGATTTATTACCCGCTCGAAGTCGGCGATCGCATCACGGTCGAATTGAACGAAGGCAATCCGGTGGCCGGACAGGTGGTCTGGCGCGCCGACAATCTGGTCGGCATGTCCTTCGACCGGTC
Organism: Sphingomonas sp. EU05-FHT14C10; assembly: GCF_058790595.1. Taxonomy (NCBI): domain Bacteria; kingdom Pseudomonadati; phylum Pseudomonadota; class Alphaproteobacteria; order Sphingomonadales; family Sphingomonadaceae; genus Sphingomonas; species Sphingomonas sp. EU05-FHT14C10. The sequence goes on from NZ_JBYTEN010000007.1 coordinate 105,949, forward strand.
CGTTTCCGTGATCTCCATCATCGCCCACCGCACGCTCGATCGCCTCGGCCGCAAGGTCCGCAGCCCGCGCCTCACGGCGGATTTTCCGGCGGCGATCCTCAACGAGAGCGGCGAGCGCCAGGTCCATGTGCGCGATGTGTCGCAGGCGGGCTTCAAGGCGCTGGTCGATCGGCCGCTGCCGCTCGGCAATCTTTGCGAGGTGCGGCTTCCGGGCCTCGCCCCCCGGCGCGCCTTCGTGCGCTGGAATCGCAACGGTCATGCCGGACTGCAGTTCGCGCTGCCGATGACCTATCCCGAATTCACCGGCTGGCGACGCCAGCTCGCGGAATATGAAGGGCATCCGGGCTGATCGACGAAGCGGTCGACCTGATCGCGGCGCCGCGCTATCGGCGGCGCGCACCGCAAGATCAGGGAATGACATGCTGAACGATCTGAGCAGCCCGCTCGCGCTTCTCGAAACCCGCCGCTCCGGCAAGCCGCGCGACATGATCGCGCCGGGGCCGACGCCCGATCAGCTCGATCGCATGCTGCGCATCGCCGCGCGCGTCCCCGATCATGGTAAGCTCGCGCCCTGGCGCTTCGTGGTGATCGAGGATCGCGACGCCTTCGCCCAGCTTCTCGCGCGCGCCTATGCCGAGGACCGCCCCGATGCGGGCGCGCTCGAGCGCAAGGCCAATGAGGAGTTCGCGCGACAGGCGCCGCTGCTGATCGCCGTGCTGTCGACGCCGGTCGCGGGCAGCAAGATTCCGCTCTCCGAACAGCGCCAGTCCGCCTCGGTCGCGGCCTATAATCTGGAGCTTGCTGCGACCGCGCTTGGCTATGTCTCGGGCTGGCTCACCGGCTGGGCGGCTTCCTCCCCCACGATCCTGCGCGCGCTCGGCGCGACGGGGGAGGGTGACGAGATTGCCGGTTTCGTCTTCATCGGAACGCCGGGCCGCCCGCCTGAGGAACGCCCGCGCCCGGCGATCGAGGGTGTCGTCCGCCACTGGCCGGATTGAGGGTTTGATCCACTGACGTGGATGCGGCGCCGGCCCGCTCCCCCACCCGGTCCCCCAACGACGGTATCGTGAATGGGAGGCCGGGTGGGGGAGCGGGCCGGCGCCGTATCTGATCCAGCTTTGCTGGATCAGACTATAAGCAACCGAACCTCAGTTCGCGCCGAACAGCTTCATCGCGTCGCGCCGGAACGCCGCCGAGCTGTCGGTGCGCGCATAGAACATATGCCCGCCGGGATAGAGGCTGATCTTGACGCGATCTGCCTGACCGAAGCTCGGCATCTGCGCGATGACCAGCTTCGACGTCATGAACGGGCAGGACAGGTCGTCCCAGCCGTGGACGATCAGCACGCCCATCTTGGGATCGTTGGCGATCGCCTTGCGCAGGTCGGTGACGGAGGTGTCGCTGTTGTCGCGGTCCCACAGGCGATTCACATTGTAGGACAGGGCCTCATAGTGCCAACTCGCCTTCCAGCCGACCTGATTGGTGATGAAATCCACTGCTGCGCTGGTCGTCGGCCCCATGATGCCGTCGAGCAGCGGATCGCCGTAATTTGAATCGGCCGATGCCGGGAAGGGGTCATAGGCCGTCACGTTCGAATCATAGACGCTGCCGATCTGCCCGGTGCCGCGATGGATCTCGCGCAGATAGGTGCGGATATCGATGCGGCCGTCCATGCGGCGGACGAGCGTGGGGTCGAGCCCGATATAGGACGCGACCTTGCCCGAGAGCCGGTCGGTCGCTTCCTTATCCGATGCCCCCTTCAGGAAGTCGGTGACGAACTCGCCGCGCGCATAGGCCTCGACATCGGCCATGTTCGCGGCGTTGAGCTTGCCCTGACGCTCGAGATAACCCGCCGCCATCGAGGGCAGGTTGATCGCCCAGGGCAGGGGCGAGAGCGCAGTCTCGTCGCCGATCGCGGCGGGATCGAGATAGGGCGACACCATCACGATGCCGTTCACGCCCACGCCCGTGCGCGCCTGCAGATAATAAGCGAGGCGCGGCACGCGGTAGCCACCATAGCTTTCGCCGACCAGATATTTGCGGCTCGTCAGGCGGCCATATTTGACCAGCCAGTCGTAGACGGTGTTGCTGAGATATTCGATGTCCTGCTTCGATCCGTAGAAGGCCTTCTTGGTCTCGGCCTCGTCGACCAGACTGCGCGAGAAGCCGGTGCCGATGGGGTCGATGAAGACGAGATCGGTGAAGTCGAGCCAGGTGCCCGGATTGTCGCGGAGCACCGCGCTGTCGGACGGGCTGTCGCCCGCCGCGCCGAAGGGCACGCGCTTCGGCCCGATCGCGCCGAGGTTGAGATAGACCGAAGCCGCGCCCGGCCCGCCGTTGAAGGCGAAGGTCACCGGCCGCGCGGTCGGCGCGCCGGGCACCGTATAGGCGGTATAGACGACCTCGCCGATCGCCTTGCCCTTGGCGTCGCGCACTGTGATGTGGCCGACGGTCGCCTTGTAGCGGATCAGCTTGCCGCCGACCGTCACCGTCTGGTCGATCGACTTGTCTTCCGACATGGGCGGCAGGTCGCTGTCGGATTTCGCGGCGGCGGGTTTCGCCTCTTCCTTCGCCGGCTTGTCGGCGGCGGGTGCCGCGACGGCGGCGAAGGCGAGGGTGGAGGCGAAGGCGATCGAGGCAAGCAGGCGGACCATGGGCAACTCCGGTCGAGATGAAGCCGCCGGGTTAGCGCGCCGCCGATGCGCCGTCGAGGCGTAACGAAAAAGGGGCGGCGCATGGCACCGCCCCTTCGTCTCGCTGATCGGGGATCAGAGGCCGATGACGCCGCCGTCGGCCTTGGTAATCACGATCGTGGCCGAGCGCGGACGCTGCGTCGAAGCGCCGGTCTGCGAATAGGGCCAGTTGCTCGTGATATTGGTCGGGGTGCCGTTCTCGCCCGGATGCTGGATGTTGACGAACAGCGCGCGGCCGTCCGGCGTCGTGTCGATGCCGGTGATCTCGCACTCCTTGGGGCCGACGAGGAAGCGGCGGAGCTGCGTGCCCGGCGCCTTGCCGACGATCGTTGCCTGCGTGCGCGTCGTGACCCCGTCGGAACCAGTGTTGGTGATTGTCCGTGCGCCGCCGTCGCCCACCGTGCCCGGCATGCCGCAGAGCAGCATGCAGTTGGTCACGTCGGTATAGGCGCCGTCGTCGGTCTCGATCCACAGCAGCGGGTTCACGAGGCCGCCGGGGTTGGTCGTGCGGCTGAACCACAGGCCGTCGGGGCTCGACAGGTCGTTGGTCGCATCGAGGCCCGACAGGTTGATGTTGGTCGCGTCGAGGTCGGCCCCGGCGCCGAACAGGTAGATGTCCCATTTGAAGCTGGTCGCTTCGGTCGTGTCGCCATCCTCGCGCAGGCGGATGATGTGGCCGTTGGGGTTGCCGCGCTGCGCGCTCGTGCCCTTCGGGTCGTTATAGTAGCGCGGATTGGCCGCGTCGGTGTTGGCCAGCGTCCGCGTCGAGTTGTTGGTCAGCGTCAGGTACATCTCGCCGGTCTTGGGGTTGACCGCGGTCCATTCGGGCCGGTCCATCTTGGTCGCGCCCAGCACGTCGCCGGCAAGGCGGGCATTGGCCAGCACGTCGGCCTGATCGGCGAAGGGATAGACGGTCGAGCTGCTCGTCAAGCCGTTCTGGCCGAAGATCAGCGGCAGCCACTGGCCGCTGCCGTCGGCATTGAACTTCGCGACATAAAGCGTGCCGGTATCGAGATATTTGTCACCGATCGCGAGGCGATCGGTGGCATTCGCATCGGCGGCGACCCAGGGCGTCGCCGAGACGAACTTGAAGAGATATTCGTTGGTCGCGTCGTCGCCCATGTAGAAAGCGGGCTTGCGGCCGACGACCATGTTGCCCGGGCAGCAGCCTTCGTGGTTCATGCGGCCCAGCGCCGTGCGCTTGCGCGGGGTCGAGGCCGGATTATACGGGTCGATCTCGACCACCCAGCCATATTGGTTGATCTCGTTGCGGAAGTCGCCGGTGCCGTCGGCGGCCTTGGTCGCGTCGGCGGTGACGTTGAACTTGGCGAAGCGCGTGTCGCCGGCGTCGACCGGAGTCGCCGTCGTCCAGCCATAGTTGCCGGCGCGCGCGCCGCTCGCGCCATAGCGGTTGAGCGAAGTTACCGACTTGGCGTTGCCCGATGCAGTGCGCACCGCATCGTCGCCCGCGTCGCGGCGGAAATAGCCGACCCAGTTTTCCTCGCAGGTCGCGTAGGTGCCCCAGGGCAGATAGCCGTTGGCGCAGTTGTTGATCGTGCCGCGCCCCGTCTCGCCCGCCGGCGAATAGGCGGTCTTCATCAGCGCATGGCCGCGCAGCGGGCCGTTGATCGCCATCGGCGTGAACGGATTGATCCGGCGATTGAGCGCCGAATTCTGGACATAGGCCCAGCTGCCCGAGGCGGCGCGCCCCACTTCGATCGCGCTGATGCCGTGCGCCATCATTTCCTTCAGCACTTCGGCGACGGGGCGCTGGCCGCTGGTCGTCGTCGGGCCGTTCACGTGCAGGTAGCGCTGGGTGATGTTCTCGTGATTCATTACTAGCACGCCGCGGCTGCTGTTGCTCAGGTCGGGCGTGTTGCCGGTGGCGGCGAGGCCGAAGAAGGACATGCCGTCATGATGGTCGCCCGCGCGGAACTCGAAGCTCGCGTCGCTGCCGTCATTGGCATAGGCGCTGGTCGCCGCGTTGATCGGATCGCCGAGGCGATAGAGGACGGTAACGTTGTAGCCGGTCGGCACCGTCACGACGTCGTTGAGGTTCTTGGCGACCGCCGTGAAGTTGAGCGCGGCAGGCGAAACGGTGACGGTGGTCTGCGACGATGCGGTCTTGCCGGCGCTGTCGGTCGCGGTGAAGCTGAAGACCAGCGGGGTCGGCGCGCTCACGCTCGGCGCGATGAAGCTCGCGCTGATCTGGTTGGCGTTGGTCAGCGTGACGGCGGGGCCGGAAACCTGCGCCCAGGCGAAGCTGGCGATCGATCCGCCGGTGCTGCTCGCGACGCCGCTCAGCGTCACCGGACGGCCCGAATTGGCGGTGCCGTCCTGCCCGGCGTTGACGATGACGCCCTCGTCGGGGCCCTTGCCGTTGCTGTCGTCGCACGCAACCAGCGCGAAGCCGCCCAGCGAAAGCGCGGCAGTGGCCTTGGCGGCGCTGAACAGCGCGGCGCGGCGCGAGTAGCGCGCGTCGATGATGCTGGTGATCGTCGGATTGTCCGAACGGTTGGTGTCGATGTCGCCGTCGGTATAGGTCAGCTCGGTCACGTGAATCCCCCGCGATATGGATTGTCCATGCGGCGGGTAGCGGCGGTGCATGACGGAAAGATGCACCGGCGAAGTCAGATTGATGACATTGCGACACCAAAGAAAAAGGGGCGGCCCCGCCATCGGGACCGCCCCATTTTCGTATCGCTGCGAACGCCCCGGTGCGAGCGTTCCGGCAGGATCAGCGCTTCGAGAACTGGAAGCTGCGGCGGGCCTTCGCCTTGCCGTACTTCTTGCGCTCGACCGCGCGGCTGTCGCGGGTCAGGAAGCCCGCAGCCTTCACCGGCGCGCGCAGCACCGGCTCGAAGCGGGTCAGCGCCTGGCTGATGCCGTGCTTGACCGCGCCGGCCTGACCCGAGAGGCCGCCGCCCTTGACGGTGGCGACGACGTCATACTGGCCCTCGCGCTCGGCGACCGAGAAGGGCTGGTTGATGACGAGGCGCAGCGTCGGACGCGCGAAGTAGATTTCCTGGTCGCGGCCGTTGATCGTGACCTTGCCGGTGCCGGGCTTGATCCACACGCGGGCGACGGCATCCTTGCGGCGGCCGGTGGCGTAGGCGCGGCCCTGCGCATCGACCTGCTTCTCGCGAAGCGGGGTGGTCGGGGCGGCAGGCTGAACGGGGGCCGAGACGATCACGTCTTCGCCCGCAGCAGCCGGAGCGGCGGTTGCGGCAACGACCGGCGCGCTGGTCAGCGCAGCGAGGTCGGACAGGGACTGGCGATTGTCGGACATTATGCGCCCACCTTGTTCTTGCGGTTCATCGAGGCGACGTCGAGCACCTCGGGGTTCTGGGCTTCGTGCGGATGCGCGGCGCCCGAGAAGATGCGCAGGTTGCGCATCTGCTGGCGGCCGAGCGGGCCGCGCGGGATCATGCGCTCGATCGCCTTCTCAAGCACGCGCTCGGGGAAACGACCCTCGAGAACCTTGCCCGCAGTGATTTCCTTCAGGCCGCCGGCATAGCCGGTGTGCTTGTAGTAGATCTTCTGCTTCAGCTTGTTGCCGGTGAAGCGGACCTTGTCAGCATTGATGATGATGACATTGTCGCCGCAGTCGATGTGCGGGGTGAAGCTCGGCTTGTGCTTGCCGCGCAGGATATTGGCGACAATCGACGCGAGCCGGCCGACGACCAGACCCTCTGCATCGATGAGATGCCATTTCTTTTCCACCTGAGCCGGGGTGATCGACTTGGTGGTCTTCATCAGAGCCTTCATGGCCTGTGACCTCGTTTCCTGAAAATAAACCGCGCCGCCCGTTTCCGGACGACGCTGATGGCGGCCTAATGCGGGGGAGGCCGGCGAAAGTCAAGCAAAAGCGCGCCATTGCTGACGGGTATCTTAATACCGCTTCCGCCAAGGCCCGTCATTGCGAGGAGGCGAAGCCGACGAAGCAATCCAGAAAGATGCCTGGCGTCGCACTGGATTGCCGCGCTCTGCTCGCAATGACGTTGAACGGGGAGGCGAGAAGCCTCACTCCCCCGAAGGCGTCAGCGTCCGCGTCTCGATCATCGTGCGCGTCAGGCTGCCCGGCCCGCTGTTCACGCGCGTGCGCACCGATTTCACCAGCAGCCCGGTGGTGCGCGATATGTCTGCCTCGACATGCTCGGTGACGGAGATCATCGCGCCGCTCGTCGGATCGGTGCGCGAATCGAGCACGAAATGGGCGATGTCGCCGTCGCTGCCGGTCAGCGTCTCGGACCCGCTGATCCGCGTCGGCCCGGCCGGGGCCTGGCTGAAGCTGACGGCTTCGCCGATCGGCGCGGTGATCGCGGCATGGTCGGTCAACTGGCGCGTATCCTCCATCAGCCGCGCCTTGCGCGCTTCGAGCGGGGCGTTCTCGACCGAGGCGATCAGCGCGCGGATGCCGGCCTTCTTCTCCGGGGTCGCGGCGGGGTCGCTTTCGGAAACGCGCATCCCGGTCTGGAAGCTCTCGACCATCCGCGCCCAGCTCCTGTCGAAATCGATGGGCTCGATGATCGCGCCGTTCGCCCCGACCTTGTAAGCGAAGGTGTAGCCCTTCAGCACCGCGACGCTGCTTTCAAACACCTGCTTGGGGTTGCCCGTCGCGTCGGTCGCATAGTCGGTCACGGTCATTTCCAACCGCTTGCCCGCGCCATCGGGCACGAAGCGCACCGACCAGACGACCGAGAAATGCCATTTACCCGCGCGGACTTCCTGCTCCTGCGCCTTCTCGTAGCGGAACGTCGTCGCCGGTGCGGCGAAGGGGATGGAGAGCGTGGCCGCCGCCGCGCCGAGCGCCAGCGCGATCATCGCGCGCTCCGCCCCAGCGCGTGCGCGGTGGCGACGCTCGCGCCCAGCAGCAGCGCCGCCACTGCCTGATGCGCGACCGCGATCTCGATCATCACTCCGCTCAGCAGCGTCGCGATGCCGAGCATTATCTGCAGCGCGAGCAGCCCCGCCACCGCGCGCGCTTGCGTCCGCGCGCCGCGCTTCGCCGCGCGCATCGTGAGCACGGCGAGCCCCGCCGCGGCCACGAAGGCGAGCCAGCGATGGACGAACTGCACCACGATCGGATTGTCGACGAGGTTGCGGAGCATCGGGCTCAGCATCGGCGTGTTCGCCGGGAACCAGGCGTCGCCCATCATCGGCCAGCTCGAAAAGGCATAGCCCGCGCGCAGCCCGGCGGTGAAGGCGCCGAACATGATCTGGCAGCCGAGCAGCCCCAGCGCGATGATCGCGACGCCGGTCAGCCGCGCCGGCTTTGCCCGACGGTCGCGCGCCAGCGCCTTCAGGTCGAGCGCGGTCCAGATCAGCGCCGAATAGATGAGCAGGGCGGTCATCAGGTGCACCGCCAGCCGGATATGGCTCACGTCCACGCGCCCGACGAGGCCCGATACCACCATCCACCAGCCGATCGCGCCCTGCAGCCCGCCGAGCGCGAGGATGCCGACCAGCCGCCAGCCAAAGCCCCGGGGGATCGCCCGCTTCGCCGCGAACCAGATCAGCGGCAGCGCAAAGGCGACGCCGATCAACCGCCCGAGCAGCCGGTGGACATATTCCCAGAAGAAGATCGCCTTGAACGCGGCCAGATCCATGCCGCGATTGACCGTCTGATATTCGGTCGTGCCCTTGTAATGCGCGAACTCGGCCTGCCACTGCGCGTCGTTGAGGGGCGGGATCGCGCCGGTCAGCGGCTTCCATTCGGCGATCGACAGCCCCGATTCGGTCAACCGCGTGATCCCGCCGACCACGACCATCAGGAAAACGAGCGCCGCCACCCACAAAAGCCAGTTGGAGATCGCGCGCGGGCGGGGCCGGGCGGGGGAGGCGGACTGGCTGAAACGGCGCGTGTCGGTCATGCGCCCGCGCCTATGCGCCTGCGCACGCGGGCGTGCAAGCATATGGCTCGGATCGTTGACCCTCGTCGCGCCGCCGCTTATACGCGGCGTCCGTCAGGGCGGCCGCCGGGGCCGCCTTTTTGCGTTCTGTCCGGAGCCTTTTCTCCAGCCTTTAAGGAGTGCCCGTAATGCCGATCACCCCGCTCATGCCCGTCTACCCGCGGTGCGGCGTGCGTCCGGTGCGAGGCGAGGGCGTCTATCTGATCGGCGAGCGCGGCGAACGCTATCTCGATTTCGCCGCCGGCATCGCGGTCAACGCGCTCGGCCACGGTCATCCGAAGCTGGTGAAGGCGATCGCGGATCAGGCCGCGACGCTGATGCACGTCTCCAATCTCTACGGCAGCCCGCAGGGCGAGAGCCTTGCCCGGCGCATCGTCGACATGAGCTTCGCCGATACGGTGTTCTTCACCAATTCGGGCGTCGAGGCGATCGAGTGCGCGATCAAGACCGCGCGCCGCTATCATTATGTCAGCGGCAACCCACAGCGTCACAAGCTGATCACCTTCAAGAACGCCTTCCATGGCCGTTCGATCGGTGCCATCTCGGCGACCGACCAGCCCAAGATGCGCGACGGGTTCGAACCGCTGCTGCCGGGCTTCGACTATGTGAAGTTCAACGATCTCGAAGGCGCGCTCGCCAAGATCGACGGCGAGACCGCCGGCTTCCTCGTCGAGACGGTGCAGGGCGAAGGCGGCATGACCGCCGGCACGCCCGAATTCATCCAGGGCCTGCGCAAGGCGTGCGACGAGCATGGCCTGCTGCTGATCCTCGACGAGATCCAGTGCGGCTATGGCCGCACCGGCAAGATGTGGGCCTATGAGCATTACGGCATCACGCCTGACATCATGACGGTGGCGAAGGGCATCGGCGGCGGCTTCCCGCTCGGCGCCTGCCTCGCCACTGAGGAAGCGGCCAAGGGCATGGTCGTCGGCACCCACGGCTCGACCTATGGCGGCAATCCGCTGGCGATGGCGGCGGGCGAAGCGGTGCTCGACGTGATGCAGGAACCCGGCTTCCTCGATCATGTCACCCGGATGGGCGATCGCCTGCGCGCCGCCTTCGAACAGCTCATCCCCAATCATGACGGGCTGTTCGACGAGATTCGCGGCAAGGGCCTGATGCTCGGCATCAAGATGAAGGAACCGGCGGTCAGCCGCGATTTCGTCGCGCATCTGCGCGACAATCACGGGCTGCTGACGGTGGCGGCGGGCGAGAATGTGTTCCGCGTCCTCCCGCCGCTGGTCATCGAGGAAAGCCACATCGCCGAATGCATCGAGCGCCTGTCCGAAGGCGCGCGGACCTACAAGCCGGCGGCTGCGGCCTGATGCGCCAGCGTCCGTTCGTCCCGAGCGAAGTCGAGGGACGTTCGGTGCCGGCATGTCTCGACTTCGCTCGACACGAACGGGGACTTAACAAGTGACGACCAGGCATTTCCTGAACCTCGCCGATGCGGGTGGCGATGCGCTCGCGGCGATGATCGCCGATGCGATCGATCGCAAGGCGGCGCGCGCGGGCTGGCCCAAGGGCAAGCCTGATGCCGACAAGCCGCTCGACGGCCGCGTGCTCGCGATGATCTTCGAGAAGAGCTCGACGCGCACGCGCGTGTCCTTCGACATGGCGATCCGCCAGCTCGGCGGGACCAGCATCGTCATGGATGCCGGATCGATGCAGCTCGGCCGCGGCGAGACGATTGCCGACACTGCGCGCGTGCTCAGCCGCTATGTCGATGCGATCATGATCCGCACCGACGATCATGCGAAGGTCGAGGAAATGGCGGCGCACGCCTCGGTGCCCGTGGTCAATGGCCTCACCGATCTGTCGCACCCCTGCCAGATCGTCGCCGATCTGCTGACCGTGGTCGAACGCGGCGTCCAGCTTCCCGGTTCGCGATGGGCGTGGCTGGGCGACGGCAACAACGTCCTCCACTCGATCGTCGAGGCGGCGGGATTGTTCGGCTTCTCGGTCGGCATCGGTTGTCCCGAGGGCTATGATCCCGATCCCGTCTTCATCGACGAGGCCAATCGCCGCCTCGCGGGCAGCAATGCCCGCGTCGCGATCGAGCGCGATCCGGCACGTGCCGCCGCCGATGCGGATATTGTCGTCACCGATACCTGGATATCGATGGGGCAGGCGCATGCCGAGGCCAAGCTGGCAGCGATGGCGCCCTATCAGGTCGGATCGGCGCTGATGGCCGAGGCGAAGGCGCAGGCGACCTTCCTCCACTGCCTCCCCGCGCATCGCGGCGAGGAAGTGACCGACGCGGTGATCGACGGGCCGCAATCGGCGATCTGGGACGAAGCGGAAAACCGCCTTCACGCCCAGAAATCGGTGCTGCTCTGGTGTTTCGGGCTGCTTTGAGGGTTGGGATCGGAATGGGTTTCCAACCCATTCCGGTCAGCACCGGCCCGCTCCCCCACCCGGCCTCCCATTTCAGGATACTGTCGTTGGGAGGCCGGGTGGGGGAGCGGGCTGGCGCTGCCTCCCCAAGCGACGACTGGCGAAAGCGGCGTTGGTTCCTACATTAAGGACTTTCCGTCCTTCACTTAGTGACTCCCGGCCGCCTTTCGCCGGGTGAAAGGCTTTGCGATGACCGACAATGTCACCGCCGACCGCGATCGCGCGCTCGGTTTCGCCCTGATCGACCGCCATGCGCGCGGGCGCCTCGTCCGCCTCGGGCCGACGCTCGACGCCATCCTTGCCGCGCACGCCTATCCGCCGGTGGTCGAGCGCCTGCTCGCCGAGGCGCTGACGGTCACCGCGCTGCTCGGCGCGATGCTCAAGGACGATAATGGCCAGCTCACCCTGCAGGCGCAGACCGAGAATGGCGTCGTCGATCTGCTCGTCTGCGATTATCGCGGGGGCGAGCTGCGCGGCTATCTGAAGTTCGACGCCGATCGGCTGGCCGAGATGCCGGCCGATCCGTCGCTCTTCGCGCTGTTCGGCAAGGGCTATCTCGCGATCACCTTCGATCAGCCGGCGTCGAACGAGCGTTATCAGGGCATCGTGCCGCTCGAAGGCGTGTCGCTCGCGGCCGCCGTCGAGCATTATTTCGACCAGTCGGAACAGATCCCCAGCCTCGTCCGCGTCGCCATTGCGGGCGGCGAAGGCAGCCCCTGCGTCGCCGGCGGCATGCTGCTCCAGCATCTGCCCGAAGGCGAGGTGGGGCGCGATCGCCTCCATACGCGCCTCGATCACCCCGAATGGCAGCATGTCGAAACGCTCGCCGCGACGGTGAAGCCCGAGGAACTGACCGATTGCGATCTGCCGCTCGAGACGCTCGTCTGGCGGCTGTTCCATGAGGAAGGCGAAGTGCGCCTGCTCGGCGGTGCGGCGATCTCCAAGGGATGCCGCTGCAATCCCGAGCATATCAGCTCGGTCCTCTCGCGTTTCCCCGAAGAGGAACGGATCGCGATGGCCGACGATCTCGGGCTGGTCCATGTCGATTGCGAGTTCTGCTCGCGATCTTTCCCGATCGCGCTCGAATCCCTTGCGATATCGGGCGATGCACCCCCATATGCGCATTGAGCGGGAACGGCACCGTAACCAGTTTCGCATAAGGGCCGCATCGCCGAACCGCCTGTGAGATCACGAACAAGGATTTCCCGTCCGATGCGCCCCTTGCTGCTCCTGTCTGCCTTCACGCTGGTTTCCTTGGGCGCTGCCGCCGCCGTATGGTCGGCCGCGCCCGCGCCGCAGGTCGCCGCGCTTGCCCAGGTCGAACCCGGCCAGTGGCAGGTCAAGCCCTTTCTCGGCGAAGGCCCGGCGCGCAGCCTGTGCATCAGCAACGCCGCCAGCTTCATCCAGATCGAGCATGGCGACGCCAATTGCTCGCGCTTCGTGGTCGAGGACAAGCCGGGCGTCGCGACGGTCAGCTATAGCTGCCCCGGCGCGGGCAGCGGCCGCACCACCATCCGCGTCGAGACGACAAGGCTGCTCGATATCCAGTCGCAGGGCATCCTCAACAATGCGCCCTTCGAGGTTCGTTACGAGGCGCGCCGCACCGGCCCCTGCGCGACGGCGGCCCGTTAATCAAAGATTTACCATGATCGGGTTACAAGGATCGCGTGTCGGGTTTGGCACGCTTTCCTCCCTATCAGGCCGATAACGGCCTCACTGGGGCCGCCCATCGGAGCGGCCCCATTCTTTTGTCCGGTGCTTTCGACCGATCCATATGTTCACAATGGCGTCATTGCGAGCGCAGCGAAGCAATCCAGAGAGGCCGGGCACTGCGGGACGGCGACGGATCAGCGTACCGGCCGCTTCTCCAGCTTCCGCGCCAGCGTGCGCCGGTGCATCCCCAGCCGCCGGGCGGATTCGGAAATGTTGAAATCGGTCTCCACCAGCACGCGGTGGATATGCTCCCATTCCAGCGTCTTGATCGAGGATTGGCGGCCGTCGACGGGGGCTTCGGTATCGCCCTCGGTCCGGTCGAACGCCGCCTCGATATCGTCGGTGCTCGACGGCTTGGCGAGATAGTGCGACGCCCCCAGCTTGATCGCCTCGACGGCGGTGGCGATGCTGGCGAAGCCGGTCAGCACCACGATCTTCATCTCCGCATCGACGGCGCGCAACGTCTGCACGCAGGCCAGCCCCGATGCGCCGCCCAGCTTCAGGTCGACGACGGCATAGCCCGGCCAGCGATCGGCGAGCAGCGCGACCAGCTCGTCATGGCTTGCCGCGACGAGCACCTGATAGTCGCGCCGCTCGAACGAGCGCTTCAGCGTCCGTGCGAAGGCGGCGTCGTCCTCGACGATGACGAGCAGGCGGTCGGCCTCGCTCACAACGCGCCGCCCCGGTAGAGGATCGTCGACAAAGGCAGCGTCAGCCGCACCACCGCGCCGCCGCCGTCGCGATTCTGCGCAAAGGCCTCGCCCCCCATCTTGCGCAACACGTTGACGAGCAGGAACAGCCCCAGCCCGCCGCCCGGCTTGCCCTTGGTCGATCGATAGGGCTGGCCGAACGCCGCGATCATCTCGGGGTTGAAGCCCGGCCCATGGTCCGCCACGTCGATCACCAGCGCATCATGCTCGCGCGTCGCGATCACCGCCACCCAGTCGGGCGAGACCTCGACCGCATTGTCGATCACATTGCCGATCACCTGCTTCAGCGCGGGGTCGGAGACGATGGCGACGTCCTTTCCGAAGCGGTCGATATAATCGATCGTCCCCGGCAGGCGGGTCGATTGCCACTCGCTTATGATCCCGTCGAGGAAGGTGCGCACGGTGGTGATCTGCGGCGCGATGCCGCGCGCCTCGCCCGCCGACATCAATATGCCCCCGACGATCGTCTTGCAGCGCTGCACCGCCGTCTGCATCTCGCGGATGTCGGCGCGCAGTTCGGGGTCGCCCATCAGCGTCGGGATATGCTGCCAGTCGCCGATGATCACCGACAAGGAGGAGAGGGGGGTGCCCAGCTCATGCGCCGCGCCCGAGGCGAGCAGCCCCATGCGGACGATATGATCCTCCTCCGCCGCGCGCTGGCGGATGGTCGCGAGCGCAGCGTCGCGATCGCGCAGGTTGCGGCTGATCCGCGTGACGAAGGCGACGAGGAGCAGCGCGATCAGCCCGAAGCAGATCAGGCTGCCTTTCAGGTACAGCCCCCAGGGGTCGGCGGCGAGGCCGGGGGGCAGGTCGAGCGGCACCGCTCCGGTCGCCAGCACGCCCAGCGCGATCGCGCTCGCCGCCACGATCGTCCACGACCAGCCGGGTTTGAGCAGCATCGCCCCGATCACGACCTGCAGCAGGAACAGCGAGGCGAAGGGATTGGTGAGCCCGCCGCTGTAATAAAGCTGCCAGCCCAGCGCGCCGACATCGATCAGCAGCACCAAGGTCAGCTCGCCGTTGGTCACCGCCTCGCGGCGCATGAGCAGGGGCAAGGTGGCGAGGTTGATCGCGATCAGCAGCGCCGGGGCCATCAGCAGCGGGGCAAGCGGCAGCCTGATCCCCATCCCCCATTCGGCGACCGCGATGGTGAGTATCTGCCCGCCGACCGCGATCCAGCGCAGCTGCATCAGCAGCAGCATGTTCCGGCGCCCCGCGTCGGCCTCGGCCGGCGCGGCTGCGATCGCCGGCTTTGTTTCGTTCACGCCGTCCCGTCCTCCTGCCTTCGTTCGCCGAGCAGCCACCATGCCCACCACAGGCTCAGCGCCGCCATGCCGAACCAGGTCAGCGCATAGCTCATATGATTATCGGGGAAAGAGACGACAGTCAGCCCACCCACCGGATAGCCGCCCCTATTGGGCGTCGCATCGGCGTCGATGAAATAGGGGGCGACGGGGCCGATCGCGCGCGCGGCGGCGATCGCGGCCACGTCGCGCGAATACCAGCGATCGGCCTTGGGGTCGTTGCTGCGCAGGAAGCCGCCATGCGGTTCGCTGATCCGCAGCAGCCCGGTGACCGTCACCTCGCCGGATGGCGCGCCGGTCGCCGCGCCGCGCTGCTCGGGCGGCACGAAGCCGCGATTGACCAGCAGGGTGAAGCCGGGGGTGACGAGTGGCGTCAGCACCCAATAGCCCGGACCTTTTTCGGTCACCGCCTGCACCAGCGTCGATTGCGCGGGCAGGAAATGGCCGGTCGCGCGGACATGGCGATAGGCGTCGCCGTCGGCGCTGACCTGTCGCCATGCGGCGGGCGGGGGAGGGGGCGTCGGCGCGGCGTGGATTCGCGTCTCGACGATGTTGATCAGCCTGTGTTTCCAGGCGCGGCGCTCGATCTGCCAGATGCCCAGCGCGATAAACCCCGCCGTCAGCAGCAGGGCGAACGCTACCGCCACCCGCGCCCGGCGCGGGTGGCGATGCGATAGGGTCAAGGCAGCTGCCTCACATCCACCGGCTGCGGCATCATGTTGGTATGCAGGTGGTACATCACCCACAGCGAGCCCGACAGCACGATGACGACGACGATGATCGTGAAGATCAGCGCGGTCATGGTCCAGCCGCCTTCGGCCTTCCCGTTCATGTGCAGGAAGTAGATCATGTGGACGACCATCTGCACGGCGGCGAGGCCCATGATGATCGCGCCCGTCGCCGCGTTCGAGAACTGGTGAGTCATCACCAGCCAGAACGGGATGGCGGTCAGGATGACCGAGAGGACGAAGCCGATGACATAGTCACGCAGGCTGCCGTGCGGCTCGGCGACGGAGTCATGGTGATCGCTCATCGCAGCATTCCCATCAGATAGACGAAGGTGAAGACGCCGATCCAGATGACGTCCAGGAAGTGCCAGAACAGGCTGAGGCACATCAGCCGGCGGCGGTTGGCGGGGACCAGGCCCTTGCGGCCGATCTGGACCATCATCGTCACCAGCCAGATCGAACCGAAGGTGACGTGAAGCCCGTGCGTGCCGACGAGCGTGAAGAAGGAGGAGAGGAAGGCGCTGCGCCACGGACCCGCGCCCTCATGGATGAGGTGCGAGAATTCGTAGAGCTCGATGCTGAGGAAGGCGAGGCCGAACAGCCCGGTGATCGCCAGCCACATCTGCGTCTGCGCCAGGTTGCGGCGCTGCACCGCCAGCATCGCGAAGCCGTAGGTGATCGACGAGAAGAGCAGCATCGCGGTGTTGAGCGCGACCAGCGGCAGGTCGAACAGGTCGCGCGGCCCCGGGCCGGCGGCATAGCTGCCGCCGAGCACGGCATAGGCCGCGAACAGCATCGCGAAGATGAGGCAGTCGCTCATCAGGTAGATCCAGAAGCCCAGCATGGTGCTGGCGCCTTCGGGATGGTCGTGCTCGTCCAGCTCGTAGAAGCGCGCCGTATCGGCTGCGCCGCCGGCCAGGGTTCCGGCGTGGGTCGTCGCGGTCATTCTCAGGCTCCAGCGGCGAGCAGGCGGGTCCGTTCGGCCTCGGTGGCGATCACCGTTTCGGCCGGGATGTGGAAGTCCCGCTTATAGTTGAAGGTGTGGCCGATCGCGGTGGCGATCAGGCCGACGAAGCTCAGGCCGACGAGCCACCAGATGTGCCAGATCAGCGCGAAGCCCATCACCAGGCTGATGCCCGACAGGATGATCCCGGCACCGGTGTTGCGCGGCATGTGGATCGGGCGGAAGCCGTCGGTCGGACGCTTGACGCCGAGCTGCTTCATCTCCGCCCAGGCGTCCAGCGAGTGGATCACCGGGGTGAAGGCGAAATTATACTCGGGCGGCGGCGAACTGGTCGACCATTCGAGCGTGCGGCCATTCCAGGGATCGCCCGTCTCGTCCTTCAACTGGTCGCGCTTCATGATGCTGACCGCGAACTGGACGAGCATCGCACCGATGCCGGCAGCGATCAGCAGCGCACCCAGGCCCGCAATCACGAACCAGATCTGCAGCGAGGGATCGTCGAACACGCGCATGCGGCGGGTGACGCCCATCAGGCCGAGCACATAGAGCGGCGCGAAGGCCAGCCAGAAGCCGGGCACCCAGCACCAGAAGCTGACCTTGCCCCAGAAGGGGTCGAGCTTGTAGCCGAACGCCTTGGGCCACCAGTAGTTGATCGCCGCGAATACGCCGAACACGACGCCGCCGATGATCACGTTGTGGAAGTGCGCGATCAGGAACAGCGAGTTGTGAAGCACGAAGTCGGCGGGCGGCACCGCCAGCATCACGCCCGTCATGCCGCCGATCACGAAGGTCAGCATGAAGGCGATCGTCCACATCATCGGCAGCTCGAAGCGGATGCGCCCCTTGTACATGGTGAACAGCCAGTTGAATATCTTCGCGCCCGTTGGGATCGAGATCACCATGGTGGTGATGCCGAAGAAGCTGTTCACGCTTGCGCCCGAACCCATGGTGAAGAAGTGGTGCAGCCACACCAGGTAGGACAGGATGGTGATGCAGACGGTCGCGTAGACCATCGACGTGTAGCCGAAGAGGCGCTTGCCGGTGAAGGTCGCGGCGATCTCCGAATAGACGCCGAACAGCGGCAGGATGAGGATGTAGACCTCGGGGTGGCCCCAGATCCAGATCAGGTTCACGTACATCATCGGGCTGCCGCCGAAGTCGTTCGTGAAGAAGTTGGTGCCGACGTAGCGGTCGAGCCCGAGCAGCGCGAGCACGGCGGTCAGTACGGGGAAGGAGGCGACGATCAGCACGTTGGTGCACAGCGCCGTCCAGGTGAAGACCGGCATCTTCATCAGGCTCATGCCCGGCGCGCGCAGCTTGATGATCGTCACGATCAGGTTGATGCCTGATAATGTCGTGCCGACACCGGCTATCTGCAGCGCCCAGATATAGTAATCGACGCCGACATTGGGGCTGTAGGCCAGCTCCGACAGCGGCGGATAGGCGAGCCAGCCGGTCTGCGCGAACTCGCCGATGAACAGCGACGCCATGACGAGAACGGCGCCCGCCGTGGTCATCCAGAAGCTGAAATTGTTGAGGAAGGGGAAGCTCACGTCGCGCGCGCCGATCTGGAGCGGGACGACATAGTTCATGAGCCCGGTGACGAAGGGCATCGCCACGAAGAAGATCATGATCACGCCGTGCGCGGTGAACACCTGGTCATAATGGTGCGCGGGCAGATAGCCGTCGGACCCGTTGAAGGCCATCGCCTGCTGGCCGCGCATCATCAGCGCGTCGGCAAAGCCGCGCAGGAACATGATGAGGCCGAGAATCATGTACATGATCCCGATCTTCTTGTGATCGACGCTGGTGAACCATTCCTTCCAGAGATAGCCCCACAGCCGGAAATAGGTGAGCAGGCCGAGCACCGCGATGCCGCCCAGCGCCACGCCGGCGAAGGTGCCGATCAGGATCGGCTCGTGATAGGGAATGGCCTCAAGCGTCAGCTTCCCGAAGATCGGGCTGTAAGGCATGGTCTGTTCAACGGACATGTCGATCTTCCGAAATCAGGATCGGGGGCTGGGCGGCGGCGCACGGTCGGCGTCTGCGACCAGCAGCGATTTGGACGATGCGCCGGGGCGCGACAGGCCCACGCCGCGCAGCGGCGCGAGGTCGATCGGCTTGGGCAGCGGCGCCTTCTCGATCGCGCCTTTCATCGGGGCGCAGAGTGCGGCGACCATCATCCGGTCGCCGGCGGTGGTGGCGGGGCTGGCGCCCGTGCCGCGCGCGCCGGCCTTGTCGTAGACCAGCGGGCGGACATTGTTGATGCCGGCCAGGCCCAGGCCGCCGCGCTCGTCGATCGCCATCATGTCGTGCATGCACATCTTGCCCGGCTCGACGCAGAGATTGACGACGGCGTCGAACAGGCCCGCCTCGACGCTGGCGAAGCGCTTGACGGGCACGGCCTCGCTCGGCTGCTCGAGCTTCAGATAGGCCGCGCGGTCCAGTTCGCCGCCGGCCGCCTGCGCCTGCTTCACCCAGGCGTCGAAACCCGCGTCGCTCAGGCTCTTGGCGTCGAAGCGCATCCTGGAGAAGCCCGCGCCGCTGTAATTGGCCGAAAAGCCCTTATAGACGCCTTCCTTGTTGAAGACGGCGTGCAGCTTGGTCTCCATCGAGGGCATGGCGTAAATCTGCCCGGCCAGCGCCGGCACGTAGAAGCTGTTCATCACCGACGAGGCGGAGATGCGGAAGCTGATCGGGCGGCCGACGGGCGCGGCCAGCTCGTTGACCGTCGCGATGCCGTACTGCGGATATATAAAGAGCCATTTCCAGTCGAGCGCGACCACCTCGACCTGCAGCGGCTCGACCCCGGCCTTCACCGGCTCGCCCGGCGCGGTGCGCGCCAGCGGGCGATAGGGATCGAGCAGGTGGGTGCCGACCCAGGTCAGCGCGCCCAGGCAGATGATGATCATCAGCGGTGCCGCCCAGATGATCAGCTCGAGCGAGGTCGAATGGTCCCAGTCGGGCCGATAGTCGGCCGCGCTGTTCGACTCGCGATATTTCCACGCGAAGAACACGATCAGCGCCATCACCGGTATGATGATCAGGAGCATCAGCCCGGTCGAGATCAGCACCAGATCGCTCTGCTGCTGGGCGATGTCGCCGGCGGGGTGGATGACCTCGAAATTGCAGCCGCCGAGCAGAGGCAGGGCGGCAAGCGCTGGTGCGAGGCGGAGAGAGTGCCGGATTCGGCTGGATTTTTCGAGCATGATGCGCGCGCCTACCCCTGCATGTTGCGGTGCGACATAGGACATTTTGTCCAATCCCATTGGGCCGCCCGAACGACGAATGGGGGCAACCCTGCCTGCGCCCCGTCAGTCGTGGCCAGACATATTATGGTATACTATACATTGTCGGAGCGCCGCTCCAGGAGTCGAAAAATGAGTGCGCAATCCGCCATGACGACATCCGCCGAAAAGGATGCCCGCGACATCAACGCGCGCGGCGGCCACAAGATCGCGCCGGGCGAAATCGCCATCGGCGTCATCATCGGCCGCACGTCGGAGTTTTTCGACTTCTTCGTCTATGCCATCGCCTCGGTGCTGGTCTTTCCGAAGCTGGTCTTCCCTTATGTCGATCCGCTGACCGGCACGATCTACAGCTTCGCCTTCTTCGCGCTCGCTTTCATCGCACGGCCCTTCGGCACGCTGATCTTCACGACGATCGACCGTCTTTACGGCCGCGGGGCGAAGCTCACCATCGCGCTCTTCCTGCTCGGCGGCTCGACGGCGGCGATCGCCTTCCTGCCGGGTTACGAGACGATCGGCATCGGCGCGGCGCTGCTGCTCGCGCTGTTCCGCCTCGGCCAGGGCGTCGCGCTCGGCGGCTCGTGGGATGGTCTGGCCTCGCTGCTCGCGATGAACGCCCCCGAAAGCAAGCGCGGCTGGTATGCGATGATCCCGCAGCTCGGCGCGCCGCTCGGCCTGATCGTCGCCAGCCTGCTTTTCGCCTTCCTCACCAGCGTGCTCCCGGCGGCCGATTTCCTCGACTGGGGCTGGCGCTATCCTTTCTTCGTCGCTTTCGCGATCAACGTCGTGGCGCTATTCGCGCGCCTGCGCATCGTGGTGACGCCCGAATATGCCCATCTCTTCGAATCGCGCGAGCTTGAGCCCGCGCCGGTGATCGAAACCATGCGCTCGGAATGGCGGCTGATCGCCATGGGCGCCTTCGCGCCGCTCGCCAGCTTCGCGATGTTCCACATGGTCACCGTGTTCCCGCTCTCCTGGGTCAACCTGTTCACCACCGAAAGCCCCACGCGCTTTCTGGTGATCGAGGCGGCTGCGGGCGCCGTCGGCGTGCTTGCCATCGTCGCCTCGGGCTATTTCGCCGATCGCGTCGGCCGCCGCACGCTGCTCGGCTTCTCGGCGGCGGCGATCGCTGCGTTCAGCGGCTTCGCGCCCCAGTTCCTCGATGCCGGCGAAGGCGGCGAGATCGCGTTCATGCTGCTCGGCTTCATCCTGCTCGGCATTTCCTTCGGCCAGTCGTCGGGTGCGCTGTCGTCCAACTTCGCGCAGCGTCACCGCTACACCGGCTCGTCGCTCACCTCGGATCTCGCCTGGCTGTTCGGCGCCGGCTTCGCGCCGCTCGCCGCGCTGCTGCTGTCGAGCAATTTCGGCCTGATCGCCTCGGGCGCCTATCTGCTCTCGGGCGCAGCGGGCACGCTGCTCGCGCTCTGGCTGAACCGCGAGCTCGGCCGCACCATCGAGTAGGAAAAAGGCGCGGCGCGGATTATTTTCGCGCCGCGCCTTTCCCGTCCAAGGTCATGATCGAATGCCTCCGTCATGGGGTGCGGACACGCATCCGGGGGCATTTGATTTATGCAGACAGGGTTGGCCGGGCTTGTCCGGTATCGGGGCATCTTCGCCCTTCGTCATGATCGACGTTCGCCAGCGGCCACAATCCGCGCCGCGCGGACAGGGAAGGGCGCATGACCGTGCGCCGTTCCGATCTCGCCATTGCGGACAGGCCGCCGGCATCGCCGCCGCCGCGCGGCGTCGATCCGCTGCTCATCCGCCGCATCCAGAACTCGCGCCAGGCGCGCCTGCGCTTCTTCGATGCCGATCTGGTCGCCGATCCGGTGTGGGACATGCTGCTCGATCTCGGCCTCGCCGCGATGGAGGGGCGCGAGATTTCGGTCTCCAGCCTGTGCATTGCCTCGAACGTGCCGCGGACCACCGCGCTACGCTGGATCGTCACGATGGTCGAACGCGGGCTGGTGACGCGCGAAGCCGACCCCGCCGACGGCCGCCGCTCGATCGTTCGCCTCACCGACGAGGCTGCGGAGGCGCTCCACAAATGCCTCGCCTTCATCGCGAAGCAATGGGGGCGGGATTAGCGAAACGTGACTGTAGTCGTTGATCGACGGCACTGATGAGCTAGTTATCGGGAATGGCAGCAATCGACCCCAAAATCCTAGCGGAGGTAATTCTCCAGGAGCAGGGACAAGCCGCCGTAATCGGCATTGACGGATGGACCGGGGTCGGAAAGACCACCCTTGCTGAAGCACTCGCAGATGCCACGGGTGGCAGAGCCTACGATCTAGACACCGCGCTAGACAGGAATCGCAATTGCTATTTGCGCGCACTCAGATTGGACGAAATTAGGCACGCACTTCGCCCCCATGGGCTTCTGTTCGTTTCCGGCATCTGTCTCCGTCAGGTCTTTGCCGAAATAAATGTCGAAGCAGATGCGCATATTTACGTAAAGCGCATGGCATCCTGGGGCTGGGCAGATGAAGACGACTTGTTGGGGCGTATTCCTGAGTTTTCGGAATCTAGCGGAGAAGCCGTACGGGACGAAATGCGCAGCTACCACAAAAAATGGGAACCGCACCTGCGAATGACCTACGAATTTCACAGGTGCGATTAGATTTCACTCTGGAACGAGGCAAAAAGTATTGGGATAAAGCGAGCTGAGATTTGCAATTCGAAGGGCGGAATCCGCAATCTTCTTCCCCCGCAACGAGCGCAATGCTTATGGTAGCAGCAGTGCCTATCGAAGCGCGCGCGCCTAAAAATTGGAGCGCCCCGCACCCACCGCCTTGCGCCGGCCCGCATAATCTGGCTTCTCGCTCCCATGCGGGGGATGCTGTCCAGAACATCGGCGATTGCGGTGGCCGCGCTCGGTCTTTCGGCCTGCGCCACGCCCGCGCCGTTCCGTGAAACGACCTGCGGCGCGACGCAGCCGCCGGGCATCACGGTTTCGCCCGATGGCCGCACCGCATCCACCACCTTGTCGGTCCTCACCTACAATATCGAGGGGCTGGGCTGGCCCGCGCGCAGCGGCCGCGCGCCCGAACTGACCGAGATCGGCAGCCGCCTTGCCGCGATGCGCGCGGCGGGCGACGCCCCCGATGTCGTGATGTTCCAGGAAATGTTCAGCGGCGCGGCCAAGCGCGCGGTCGTCGACACCGGCTATCCCGCGATCGTCACCGGCCCCCAGCGCACCACGCGCGCGAAGGGGACGACGCGCGATCCGCTTCCCGGCAAGTCGAAGGTCAAGCGCGGCGAGATCGGGGTGCATTTCAGCGGTAGCGGCCTCGCCATCGCCTCGCGCTACGCGGTGATCGACACCGATCGCCACGCCTATGGCCGCCGCTCCTGCGCAGGCTATGACTGCCTCGCCAACAAGGGCATCGTCCTTGCGCGCATCGTCATCCCCGGCGTGCCGACGCCGATCGACCTCTACGATACGCACATGAACTCGCGCCGTGCCTCGCGCGCACCTGCGCCGCGCACGCTCGCCGCGCACGACCGGCAGGCGCTGGAGGCGTCCGAGTTCATAGATCGCACGCACAACGATGCCTATCCGGTTATCTTCGGCGGCGATTTCAACATGCGCCACTCCGAGGAGCGGTGGGAGAATTTTACCCGCTACCAGTCGCTGTCGCTCGTCCACCGCGTCTGCGCCGATCCCGCGTCGGGCTGCGACGTGCGCATGTCGTGGGATGGCGATGCGCCGTGGATGGATACGCAGGATCTGCAATTCTTCTGGCCCGGCGACAGCGTCTCGATCCGCCCGATCCGCGTCGAGGCGATGTTCGACGGCGGTCCCAGCGGCCCCGAGCTTTCGGACCATGACGGCTTCAAGGTGACCTACGAGCTCAAATGGCCGGTTTCGATCAAGCCCGCCGGAGGCTGCTGAGCGGGCCGGCGGCCGCACCTCTTGCGATTGCTGCGCTGCGGGAGTAGCGCGGTGCCATGTCTTCCCAGCCGAAGCGCGCGGTCGTCCTCCTTTCGGGCGGCCTCGACTCCATGGTCGCCGCCGGTCTCGCCCGCGAGGCCGGCTTCTCGGTGCTCGCGCTCACCGTCAATTATAACCAGCGTCACGCGGTCGAGATCGAAGCCGCAGGGCGTATCGCCGCAATGCTCGGGGCAGAGCGCCATATCGTGCTGCCCATCGATCTGCGCGCCTTCGGCGGATCGGCGCTGACCGACGATATCGATGTGCCCAAGGACGGCGTGGTCGAGGGCGTCATACCCTCCACCTATGTGCCCGCGCGCAACACGATCTTCCTGTCGCTCGCGCTCGGCTGGGCCGAGGCGGCGGGCGCGCGCGATCTGTTCATCGGCGTCAATGCGCTCGATTATTCGGGCTATCCCGATTGCCGTCCGGAATTCGTTGCGGGGTTCGAACGGCTTGCTGAGCTGGCGACGCGCGCCGGGGTGGAAGGGCAGCCCTTCCACGTCCAGGCGCCTTTGCTGCACATGAGCAAGGCCGATATCGCGGCGGAGGCGGCGCGCCTCGGGCTCGACGCGGGGATGAGCTGGTCCTGCTACGATCCCACGCCCGACGGCAGGCATTGCGGCCTGTGCGACAGCTGCCGGCTGCGCCACGGCGGGTTCGAGGCGGCGGGGCTCCCCGATCCGACCGATTACGCCACGCTGCCATGAGCTATGCCGTCAAGGAGATGTTCCTGACGCTCCAGGGCGAGGGCGTTCAGGCGGGGCGGCGCGCGGTCTTCATCCGCTTCGCCGGCTGCAACCTGTGGACGGGGCGCGAGCAGGATCGTGAAAGCGCGGTCTGCCGCTTCTGCGACACCGATTTCGTCGGCATGGACGGCACGTTCGGGGGTCGTTACGATATCGCAACCAAATTGGCCGCCCAGGCAAAAGCGCTATGGGACCGTGACAACCCAGCAGGATTCTGCGTCCTCACCGGCGGCGAACCGCTCCTCCAGGTCGATGCCGCGCTGATCGATGCGCTCCACGCCGAAGGCTTCGAGATCGCGGTCGAATCCAACGGCACCATCGCCGCGCCCCCGGGCATCGACTGGCTCTGCATCAGCCCCAAGGCGGGCAGCGAGGTCGTCCAGACCAGCGGCGACGAGCTGAAGCTCGTCTGGCCGCAGCCCGGCATCGACCTCGATCGTATCGAGGGCTGGGACTTCCGCCATTTCCTCGTCCAGCCGATGGACTGTGCGGAGGCCGATGCCGCGCGCGACGCGGCGATCGATCTGGCGATGGAGCGGCCGCGCTGGCGGCTCACGCTCCAGAACCATAAGCAGCTCGGCCTGCGCTGATCCTGCTCAGAAGGAGCAGTGGCGCGTATCCAGCCGGCTGTCCTTCCAGCATTTTTCCTCGAGCGGCGGATAGCGATAGTCGAGCGGCGGCACATAGAAGACGAAGCTCTGCTCGCCATAGCGGCCAAGGCTCTTGCGCACCTCGCGCAGATATTTTTCGGCGACGGTGTAGAATTGCCCCTTGGGCACGAACAGCGCCGCGCGCCCGACCTTGCTGATCGTCTCGCAGAAGGTGAATTGCGAGCTGACGGTCGAGAAGCTGGAATAGGTGCGCGTGCCATATTGGTCGAGCGCGGTCTGAGCGAGCTTCGGCACCTTCTTGGTGCGTTTGAAATAATTGGTCAGCGTCTGATAGGCCTGACCCAGCTCGACCCGATGATAGTCGAGCAGATGATTATACTGGTTGTTGGTGAGCAGCGTCGGATCGAACTGGCATTGCAGCGCGCCGACGTTGAGCGCCGACCGCATCCGCCAGACGATCGCCGCGCGCATTTCCTGTGGCGTGGCACCGGGCAGCAGCTCGCCGATATCGGGCTCGTTGCCGACGACCGGCGGCCCCGACAGGTCGGGCGCCTTCCAGAAGAAATTGGCCTCGGCCGAAGCCAGAGGCGTCGCGACCGCCAGCAAGGCCGCGACAGGCTTGAAATAGCCGCGCGCCGTAAGGAAACTCATCAACACTCCTCCGCCTATCCGGTGATCCAGCGCGGATGCGGCGAAACGTCGCCCCCTCCCACTCGCGCGAATCCTATGCGCGTTTGGCTCGCGCCTCAAACGCTTTTGCATGTCCCGTGGCGGCGGGGTGTGCGGATGCTGCGACGATCGGCTGCAACCAAAGAAAAGGGCCGCCCGGTCGCCCGGACGGCCCCTCGAAACGATGCGACGCGCGCTTACTGAGCGACGTTGCCCGCGGCTTCGTTACCCATGGTCGCGTTGGCGTCCATGGTGTCGTTGCCCATCGCGCCGTCGACGGCGGTCATGTTGTCGGTGACTTCGCCGGCCGGCTCGACCGCGTTCAGGTCGGTCACGGCGGTGTTGTCGACGGCATTGGCCGTCTCGGTGCCGCCGCAGGCAGACACGAGCAGGGCGGCGCCGGCAACCATAGTCCCAAGAGTCAGCTTCGAGAGAAGGTCACGCATTGAAAACTCCCTATTTTTGTCGCGATTTGGCCGGCTTAACGGGCCCTTCAACAAACCAAATCGAGGCGGACATTAGACATAAATGTGACGCCCCTCAAGAAAACTCTATCGCAGGTGCAGCGAAGACAGAAAGCCGGGCAGACTGTCGGCCAGCGCCGCGTCGAGCATCTCCATTGTCGCGCCGTTTCCAAGCGCCGCGAGGCTGGTCACCGGAAACGCGCTGATCCCGCACGGCACGATGCCCCCAAAGTCCGACAAATCGGGCGAGACGTTGATGGCCGCGCCATGCAATGTGACCCAGCGGCGGACGCGAACGCCGATCGCGCCGATCTTGGCTTCATGGCCGTTCGCGTCGTCGGTCCAGATGCCGATCCGCCCCTCGGCAGGACGCGCGGCGACGCCAAGCCGATCGAGCGCTGCGATGATCCACTGCTCGAGCGCATGGACGTAGCAGCGGACGTCGCGGCCGCGCTTCGTCAGGTCGAGCTGGACGTAGACGATGCGCTGTCCCGGCCCATGATAGGTATAGCGCCCGCCACGCCCGCTCTCGAACACTGGAAAGCGTGGGTCGAGCAGTTCGGCCGGGTCGGCGCTGGTCCCCGCTGTATAGAGTGGCGGGTGCTGGAGCAGCCAGATGCGTTCGCGCCCCGTGCCGGCCTGGATCGCGGCGGCGCGCGCTTCCATGTCCGCCACGGCGTCGGGGTAGGGGACGAGTCCGGGTTCGATCCGCCACTCAATCCCGTTCTGGTCTTCGGTCATGCCCATCCTATCGGGGCGCGGGGCCGCATCTTCAAGCCCGCTGCGTCTCCGGCGCAAGCGCATCTCCACATTGTCGAACGCGCGCGCGCCGTATAGCAGGCGTCCGACGATTTGGAGGGGTGCGTGCGTAAACTGGATGGCGGCAAGACATGGGCCGATATCGTGGCGATGGCGCGCGGCAATGCCGAGCCATTGGCGCTGATCGGGGGGCTTTTCATCATGCTGCCCGCGTTGATCGTGCAGGTCTTCGTGCCTTTCGTTCCCGTGGCAACGACCTTGCAGGCGCGGGTGAACGAGCAGCTTGCCTATTTCGAAGCGAATATGGGGCCGCTGCTGGTGGCGCTGATCGTCTCGACATTCGGGCAGGCGGTGATTCTGTCGCTCCTCCTCGATCCCGATCGGCCGACAATCGGCCGTTCGTTCGGGATCGGCGCTGCCGGCCTGATATGGTTGTTGATCGCCAATTTCCTGACAGCGGTGGTGGTGGGCACGGGGCTTACGCTTTTCATCGTTCCGGGCCTCTATCTGTTCGGCCGGCTGGCGCCGATCCCGGCGATCCTGTTCGCCGAACGCCGGACCAGTCCCGTCCAGCTTTTCAGCCGCAGCTTCGCGATGACGCGCGGCAATGGTTGGCGCAACCTGCTGTTGTTCGCAGTCATCTGGGTGACGGCGACGATCGTCATCGCAGCGGCGATTTCGGTCGTGGGGATCGTCGCCAGTCTCGCGGCGGGAGGCTTCGCGGCTTTCATCACTGCGCTCGCAGCGGCCATGCTCGATACCGCGTTCGCGCTGCTCCTGCTGCTGACCTACGCCGCCATCTACCGCCAGCTCGCCTGACTTCAGATCAGCGGGATCTGCGGCGCCGAATCGCGGGGCAGCTTGCCCGTCAGGCGTGGGTCAGGGAAAGTCTCCACTGCGCGCGCGATCGGCGTGAAGCCCTGTGCGCGGTAGAAATTGAGCGCCGAGGGATGGTCGAGCGTGCACGTGTGCACCCACAGCCGCTTGATCCCTTGCGCCCAGCCGAGCTGCTTGGCCTGCGCCATCAGCCAGCGGCCGTGGCCTTTGCCGGCAAGCTCCGGGACCAGCGCGAAATAGGCGATTTCGCACTCTCCGGGCATGCGGAAATCGAGCTCGAGCATGCCGACCTCGATTCCCTGGCGATCGACCGCCGCGTGGATATGGACAGCGGGGTCGCCGATGATCGAATCGAGCGCCGCATCGTCGATCACGAGGCGAGAGAACCACAGCCACGGTGCGCCGACGCGCGTGAACAGCGCGCGATAGGCTTCGCGCGTCGGCGATTGCCAGCGGACGAGGCGTAGAGGCGCATCGGGAAGCGGCGCGGGTCTTGGCCGCTCGCGCATCTCGAGCGTGGTGACGACGGCCGCGACCTGGCCGGGTTCGAGCGCGGTCAGGCCCATGTCGCCTCCGGCGGCAGGCTCATCAGGATCGCGTCGATATTGCCGCCGGTCTTCAATCCGAACAGCGTGCCGCGATCATAGACGAGGTTGAATTCGGCATAGCGCCCGCGCCAGGCGAGTTGCTGCTGCTTGTCCGCGTCGTTCCAGGGCATGTCCATTCGCCGCCTCACGATCCGGGGGAAGATGTCGAGGAAGGCGAGCCCCACGTCGCGCGTGAACGCGAAGTTGGCGGCGAAATCGCCTTCGAGATGATCGTAGAAGATCCCGCCGACGCCGCGGTGGACCTGCCGGTGGGGAATGTAGAAATAATCGTCGGCCCATGCCTTGAAGCGCGGATAATGCGCAGGATCGTGCGCGTCGCACGCGGCCTGCATCGCGGCATGGAAATCCGCGGTGTCCTCGTCGATCGGGAGGGGCGGGTTAAGGTCCGCGCCGCCGCCGAACCAGCGTTTGGTCGTCGCCAGAAAACGCGTGTTCATATGGACGGCGGGCACATGCGGATTCGCCATGTGCGCGACGAGGCTGATCCCCGTCGCGAAGAAGCGGGGATCATCCCCCGCGCCGTGGATCGAGCGCGCGAAATCGCCTTCGAAGCGCCCGCCCACGGTCGAGACGTTGACCCCGACCTTTTCGAAGACGCGCCCCTTCATCACGCCGCGCACGCCGCCGCCGCCCGGCTCGCCCGAAGGATCGGCGCGATCCCAGCCGGTGTAGGTGAAGGCGGCGTCGCTGCCCGCGTCGCGCTCGATCGCCTCGAAGGCGGCGCAGATGCGGTCGCGCAGACTTTCGAACCAGTCGCGGGCAAGCTGTTGCTCGTTGTCGAGCACGATCATTCGGGCAATCCTCCGGTCTGGCGCAGCGCCTCCGCAAGCGCGATGCCCGTCGAGACCGCAAGGTTCAAGGATCGAAGCCCCGGGCGCATCGGAATCCTGATGCGCATTGCCGCCGCATCGTGGATGTCCTGCGGTACGCCCGCGCTTTCGGATCCCATCAGCAGGATATCATCGGGCGCGAACGCGGCATCGTAGAGCGGAACGGAACCATGCGCGCTCATCAGGACGATGCGCCCCGGCTGCGCCGCGCGAAACGCCTGCCAGTCGGCGTGGCGCACCATTTCGACATGGGCGAGATAGTCCATCCCCGCGCGTTTCATGCGCGCATCGGAAAAGACGAATCCGCATGGCTCGATGACGTCGATCGGGATGCCGAAGCAGGCGCCGATCCGCAGCACCGCGCCGACATTTCCGGCGATGTCCGGCTGGTAGAGAGCGACGCGCACGATTTGGTCCCGGAGCGATTGATGACGGGCGCTGCGTTAGCCGCACCGAAATCCTGTTGGCAAATGGCTTTAGCCTTGGCTATCACCATCTGGATCGCCTCGGGGAGTGGCGATTGCGCTGGGGAGCGCCGGGAGGGGAAAACGCCACCGGAGTCCATTCGTCTTGCATGGGGCGATCAGCGGAGAGGTGTCATTGCGCAGAAGGCCGTTGAATGACGACGCTTGAGCATAATGAGGGGGTGGACGCTGAAAGCGGCGTGCGCCGGCGCGATTTTCTGAATGTAGCTGCGGCCAGCTTTGCCGGTGTCGGCGCTGTGGCTGTGGTTGGTCCTCTGGTCACGCAGATGTGGCCTTCGGCGGATGTCCTTGCTCAGGCGTCGACCGAAGTCGATATCTCGGCGATCCAGCCCGGGCAGGCGATCAAGACCATCTATCGCAAGCAGCCTTTGTTCGTCAGGCATCTGACGCCGAAGGAAATCGGCGAGGCCGATGCCGTTCCGCTCAGCGAACTGCGCGATCCGCAGACGCTTGAACAGCGCACCAAGCCGGGCAAGGCGCAGTGGCTGATCACGATGGGTGTCTGCACGCACCTCGGCTGCGTGCCGCTGGGTGCGGGCGAGGGTGAGAATCGCGGCGAATATGGCGGCTATTTCTGCCCCTGCCACGGCTCGTCCTACGATACCGCCGCGCGCATCCGCAAAGGCCCGGCGCCCAAGAATCTCGAAGTGCCGGATTATGTCTTCCGGTCCGACACCGTCGTGGAAGTGGGGGCCAAGGCATGAGCTTTCCCTGGGCACAGCAATATGATCCCAAGCACCCGCTGATGAAGTGGGTGGACGAGAAGCTGCCGCTTCCCCGTCTGGTCTACAACGCCGTCGGCGGCGGTTATCCGGTGCCGCGCAACCTCAACTATTGGTGGAATTTCGGCGTCCTGGCGGGCGTCGCGCTGACCATCCAGATCATCAGCGGCATCGTGCTCGCGATGCATTATGCCGCCAATGCCGGCGTCGCCTTCGACTCCGTCGAACATATCATGCGCGACGTGAATTCGGGCTGGTTCCTGCGCTATGCGCACGCGACCGGGGCGAGCTTCTTCTTCATCGTGGTCTATACTCACATTTTCCGCGGCCTCTATTTCGGCTCCTACAAGGCGCCGCGCGAAATGGTCTGGCTGCTCGGCCTCGTCATCTTCCTGCTGATGATGGCGACGGCGTTCATGGGCTATGTGCTGCCCTGGGGGCAGATGAGCTTCTGGGGCGCCAAGGTGATCACCGGGCTTTTCTCGGCGATCCCGCTCGTCGGCCCGACCATCCAGGAATGGCTGCTTGGCGGCTATGCGCCGGATAATGCGACGCTCAACCGCTTCTTCTCGCTTCACTATCTGTTGCCCTTCGTCATCGCGGGCGTGGTGGTGCTGCACATCTGGTCGCTGCACCTGACCGGTTCGAGCAACCCGACCGGCGTCGATGTGAAGTCCGAGCAGGATACCGTGCCCTTCCACCCCTATTACACCGCCAAGGACGGGGTAGGGATCGGCGTCTTCCTGTTCCTCTTCTCGGTGATGCTGTTCTTCGCGCCCAACTATCTGGGCCATCCGGACAATTATATCCCGGCAAACCCGCTTTCGACGCCTGCGCACATCGTGCCCGAATGGTATTTCTGGCCGTTCTACGCGATCCTGCGCGCCTTCACCGTTGACTTCATTCTCCCGGCGAAGCTGTGGGGCGTGCTCGCCATGTTCTCGGCGATCCTGCTGCTCTTCTTCCTGCCATGGCTCGATAATTCTCCGGTCCGTTCGGGAACCTACCGGCCGCTGTTCAAGAAGTTCTTCTGGATCCTCGTCATCGACGTTCTGGTGCTCGGGTTCTGCGGCGGCGCGCCGGCCGAAGAGCCTTATGTGATGATCAGCCAGATCGCCGCAGCATACTATTTCCTCCACTTCCTCGTCATCCTGCCGCTCATCTCGTGGATCGAACGGCCGCTACCGTTGCCAGCCTCGATCACCGAGGCCGTGCTCGCCAAGCACAGGGACGACACGGGCCTCGGCGCTGCCGCCGAAGTCACGGCTGAATAAGGGGGATCGGAGAGATGCTTCTTCGCTACACACTCGGGGTGATCGGCGCGGCGTTCGCGGTCGTCCTGCTCATCGCCTTCGGCGTAGGCGCTTATAACTATATCTCGTCGCCGCCGGCAGCGACGGTGGAGCATGAGTTCCACAAGACGCCGAAGGAGCTGCGCCTCGCCAGCGACGGCCCGCTCGGCAAGTTCGACCGGCGTCAGCTCCAGCGCGGTTTTCAAGTCTATCAGGAAGTCTGCTCGGCCTGTCATTCGCTCCGTCTCGTCGCGTTCCGCGACCTGAAGGAACTCGGCTACAGCGATGCCGAGGTGAAGGCGATCGCCAAGAACTGGAAGATTCCGCAGCCCGCGATCGATCCGAACACCGGCGATACCACGACGCGTCCGTCGCTGCCTGCCGATCATTTCCCGTCGCCTTTCGCCAACGAGACGGCGGCGCGCGCGGCGAACAACAATGCGCTGCCGCCCGACCAGTCGCTGCTCGCCAAGGCGCGGCATGACGGCGCGGCCTATATCTACTCGATCCTCACCGGCTACGAGAACCAGCCGGCGGAACTGCTCAAGCACTTCCCGGACGCGAAGACGCCGAAGGGGCTGCACTACAATCCCTATTTCCCGAACCTCAACCTCGCCATGGCGCCGCCGCTGACGGCGGAGGGCCAGGTGACTTATGAGGACGGGACGCGCGCGACCGTGGACCAGATGGCGAAGGACGTTTCGGCCTTCCTCGTCTGGACGGCCGAACCCAAGCTCGAAACACGGCATAGCTGGGGTATTACGGTTCTGATTTTCCTCGCAATCTTCACCGTGCTCACATACATGTCCTACCAGAATATCTGGGCCGGCAAGAAACACTGACCGGCCTTCCAATTTCGACGCGGGAGACCAAGCGCGATGACCCGCGCCGATATTCAGGCACTGATTCGCACGATCCCGGACTTTCCAAAGCCCGGGATCCTTTTTCGTGACATCACCACGCTCTTGATCGACGGCCCCGGCTTCGCGGCCGCGATCGATGAGCTTGTCGAACTGGCGCGACCCTATGGCTGCGATCTCGTGGCCGGGATCGAGGCGCGCGGCTTCATCTTCGGCGCGCCGATCGCGCGCGCGCTCGGCGCCGGCATCCTGCCCGTTCGCAAGGCCGGCAAGCTCCCTGGGCCGCGCGTCGGCATCGACTATGCGCTCGAATATGGCACCGACCGGCTCGAAATCCACGAAGGGGCGCTGGTGCCTGGGCATCGCGTGCTGATCGTCGACGATCTGATCGCCACCGGCGGCACGGCTTTCGCCACCGCCCAGTTGCTTCGCGATTCGGGCGCGGAAGTGCCTGCGGCACTGTTCGTTATCGATCTGCCCGATCTCGGCGGGGCCGATCGGCTGCGTTCCGCCGGCCTGAGCGTCGATGCCTTGTTCGACTTTCCGGGCCACTGAATTTTTCCGCCTATAAACGATCCCTTAGTCAGCGGGCGCTAATATCGCTCCCAGAATGAGCGGGATCGCGAAATCATTTGCCCGGTGGCTTGCCGCGGCGGCGCTATTCGTTGCCGCGACGCTGGTGGAGTTTGTGTCTCCGGCCGTCGCGGCGACGGACGTCTCGGTCTGCAGAATCGTGACCGGTCCCAAGACGACGGCGGCCGAGATCATGGTGCGACCGCCAGGGCCGTGCGAACCCGCTGCACGCACTGCGAGCGGCACTGTCTGGCTCGATTTCGGATCGCCGACGCTGCTCAGGGGCGGCACCGGGCGTTACCGCCTGCTGCTCGACAATCACCGCGTCGACAGCGTCGATCTTTATTTCCGGCGCACCGACGGCGCGATCGAACATGTCGCCTATGATCCCGCTTCGCCGACGCGCGAATGGCGATCTGGCGGTTATTTCACCATTCCCGTGCAGTTGCATGACACGCCGGTCGACCGGCTCGTCGTCCGGCTGGGTGGCGTGAAGATGATCACCATGTCGCGCGCGCCGCATCTAGTGGACGTGAAGCGCTATATAGCGCTCGAGCGCAGGGACAGCGCCCTGTTCGGCATGGCGGTCGGCATGCTGGGGCTGACCATTTTGTTTCACCTGTCGCTGTTCTTCGCCATCCGCCGCCGTTTCCAACTGCTCTATTGCGCGCACGCATCGGTGCTGCTGCTCTACGCGCTCGCCTATTCGGGGCTGATCATGCTCGCCGTGCCATTTTCGGCCGACGCGATTTCGCGGCTGATCGGCGCGTCCATGGCGGCTGCTACGGCGACGGGGCTGCTATTCTCGATAGACTTCATCGAAGGCAGAGTCCTGCCGCGCTGGATGCGGCGTTGGGCGTTGGTTGGAGCCGGGCTTTCGATCCTGTCGGCAACCTTCCTGATGCTTGCGCCTGACGACATGACGCTTGCCGTCTACATCTTCGGCAACATCGTCGGGTTGCATGCTTTGCTGCTGATCGCGGCGATCGTGATGACGGGCAGCATCAGGCGCAGCCGGACGGCATGGATGCTGGCGGCCGGGTGGTCGGTGCCGCTTACCGTCGGTATTTTCTTCCCGCTGCGCTTCGCCGGCCTGGTGTCGAGCGCCATATTGCCCGACGGCGCCATGGTCGCCGCCTGCACCATCGAATGCCTTATCGTCTCGCTTCCGGTCATCGAACGCGTCAAGCGGCTGCGCCTTGATCATGAGCGCGTTCGCGAACGGCAGCAGGTGCTCGAGCGCCAGGCCGCGACCGACGCGCTGACCGGCCTGTCGAACCGTCGCGGCTTCATCGGCGCGATCGAACGCGCCGTGCGGCTGCGCGGCGGAGAACATCCGATCGCGCTGCTGATGATCGACATCGATCATTTCAAGGCGGTCAACGACCGCTACGGCCACGTCCGCGCCGATGCGGTCCTGGTCGACGTCGGCGCGCATGTGGGGCGTGCGGCGGGGTCGGGTGCGATCGTCGCGCGCTATGGCGGCGAGGAATTCGTCGTCGCGCTCGTCGGCCTCGATCAAAAGCGCGCGCGCACCATCGCCGAGCGGATCAGGCGTGGGATCGAGGCACGCGGCGAGGATCTGCTCTCGGTGACGGTCAGCATCGGCGTGGCCTGCGGTCCGTGCGGCGCGATCGATCGCCTGATGGTCGAAGCCGACCTCGCGCTCTACGATGCCAAGCGCGAAGGCCGGAACCGCGTCGCGCTGTCGGCGGCCTCGATCGTTCCAGCGATCGCCGCCTAACGCAGCCAGCCGCGTTTCGCGGCCGAGTTGGCGAAGATGACCAGTATGATCCCGATGACGATGATCGTGGCGGGCAGCGGAATGGCGGACGGCCCGATCACTTCATGCGCGCGGCCGATGGCGAAGACCCAGCCGAACTGGACGATCGCGGCGACCAGCGACACGATGAACAGCGATTGCGCCCAACGCCGCCGCATGAGCAGGCCGATCGCCGCCGTCAGCCCGCCCCACACCGCGACCGCGAAGATGGCGGTGATCCAGCCGGGCGTGATTGAATAGACATGGCGCTGGCCTTCGGGCAGGGCGGCCAGCTGATCGGCCGTCATCGTCACCTGCATCATATAGGCGATGACGCCGCTCAGCTCCCACAGCAGCGCCAGCACGGCGACGACCCAGAACCAGCCTGGAATGCGTGTCTCGACGGTATCGTTCATTCCACCCTCCCTGTTTGCGGCGGGAGGATGCGCCTGTTTCGCCTGCGATGCTAGAGGCGCAGGCCCGATGTCTCGGGCAGCCCCGCCATCAGGTTGAGGCTCTGGACGGCAGCGCCCGCGGCGCCCTTGCCGAGATTGTCGATGGCGGCGACGAGCCGAACCTGCCCGGTCGCGTCATTGCCGAAGACGTGAAGCTCGATCCGGTCGGTCCCCGCCACGCGCTCGATCGGCAACACGCCGAGGCTCGCGCTTTCTGCTTTGTCCGCGACACCGATCAGCGGCGAGGCGGCATAGGCATCGGCCAGTGCCTCGCGCAGCATATCGGGTGCCGCGGATAGCGCCTGCGCGGGCAGCGGAACCTCGACGATCATGCCGCGATAGGTGTGCGTGACGGCGGGGGCGAAGATCGGCGGATGCGCAAGCCCGGCATGCGTCTGCATCTCGGGTACATGCTTGTGCGCCAGCGACAGGCCGTAGATGCGGAAGGCGGTATCGGTCGCATCCGGCGCCGCACTGTCCTCGAAGGCGGCGATCATCGACTTGCCGCCGCCCGAATAGCCCGAGACGGCGTTGACCGTGACCGGCCAATCGCGATCGACCAGCCCCGCGCGCACCAGCGGCGCGACGAGCGAAAGAAAGGCGGTGGGGTAGCAGCCCGGGTTCGATACGCGCGCCGAGGCCGCGATGCGCTCGCGCTGACCGGGCGAAAGCTCGGGGAAGCCATAGTCCCAGCCCGTCGCGGTGCGGTGCGCGGTCGACGCGTCGATGATCCGCGTGGGCGCGTCGCCGACGAGCGTCACGGCTTCGCGCGCGGCATCGTCGGGCAGGCAGAGGATGACGAAATCGGCGCCGCGCAGCGCGTCGGCGCGCGCGGCAGGATCCTTGCGCAGGGCTTCGGGCAGGGTCTTGAGCGCGATCTCGCTGCGCCCGCCAAGCCGGTCGAGAATCTCGATGCCGGTGGTGCCGACGCCGCCATCGACGAAAACCGAAACAGTCATGATATCCTCCGGCGGGCGAGCACGGGAACTTCATGCTCCGCCGCGGTGCGCGAGATAAGATCGGCGAGCGGTTCGACAATGACCGCCATGGCAAAAGCCGTCGCATGCAGGATGCGCTGGCCGTCGATCATGATGCCGACATGGCCGGGGAAGAAGACGAGGTCGCCGCGTCGCAGCGCCTCGCCGTCGGGGATCGGCGCGCCGGCGGCCGCGCATTGCTGGTCGCTGTCGCGCGGCAGCGCGTGGCCGGAAAGGCCGAAGACAAGCTGCACCAGCCCCGAACAGTCGAAGCCGCCATCGCCGCGCCCGCCCCACAGATAGGGCTCGCCTGCCAGTGCTTCGGCGAGGCCCGCGGGGTCGGGCAGGGCGGCACCCACCACTTCGAGCTGAGCCGCGAACATATGCCCGCCCGCGACGGCCAACCATTCGCCTTCGCCTTCGGCCTGCACCAGCGCGCCGAGCGTGAAGCGGCCGACGGCAGGCGATTTCAGATCAGGCGCCGCATAGACGAGCGCGGCAGGGGTTATGACGCGGTGGGAAAATTCGCTGTCCAGCCCCAGCATATCGGCCGCGATATAGCCGACATAATGATCGTGGACGCTATAGCCCCAGGCCCAGCCGCCGCTGACGTCGAGCACCGCGAATGTCTCGCCGTGCAGGAGTTGCGAGACGAGCGGCGCGTCCGCCGCGCCGGCAGCGCGCATCGGTGTGGACGGTACGGCGCAGTGCCGCAGCACGGGCCGGGCATAGTGCGGCGCGAACAATGTTCCGGCGAGCGCGATGTCTGCTATGTCGCCGCGTGCGGCGTTGATCCGAGGGTCAAGCCGTGCGGAGCGGCCCAAAAGCGCGAAATGCGTCGTGAACCGGTCAGTAGTGGCCGGATGCCCGACCGATGATGAGAGACTTGAACCCGTCAAGGAAAGTGGCCCCTTCGTGCGTGGACGCGACGAAGATGTTGCGCCTGTCGGCGTCGTCACGCTGGCGGCGCAGATAGCCGAGTGCGCCCAGCCTGTTCAAGGCGCGCGTGATGACGGGCTTCGAAACGTTAAGTCCGCGCGCCAGTCCGCGCACGGTATGCGGTCCGGGCTCGAGATGAACGAGCATCAGCAGCGCCATCTGGCGGTTGGTGAGATCGGGCTCGCCCGAACGCACATAGTCCACAAGCGTCTGCTTCCACGAATTCAAACGGTCATCACCCACGTCCTGCTTCCTCCTCGCCGCCCCTGGCGCTTCTACGGATCGTTACGCATGGCAACGCATCGCGGCGGCGGTTGGTTTCGCAGCGGGAAGGAAAAATGACAGATTTTCGGGATCAGCCGAAGCGCGCGCGGAGCATCGACCACGCCGCGCGCAGCCCCAGCGCCTCGCCGCCCTTGGGCCGGCCGGCGCGTGCGGATGGCCGCCAGGCGAAGGTGTCGAAATGCGCCCAGGGCGTATCGGCGGGCACGAATTTCTGCAGGAAGAGCGCGGCCGTCACCGCCCCGGCCATGCCGCCTTCGGGCGCATTGTCGATATCCGCAATGTCGGATTTGAGCATGTCGTTATAGCCGGCCCACAGCGGCATCCGCCACAGCGGGTCGCTAACGGCCGTCCCCGCCTTCAGCAGATCGTCGGCAAGCAGATCGTCATTGGCGAACATCGCCGGAAGATCGGGGCCGAGCGCAACGCGCGCCGCGCCGGTCAGTGTCGCGAAATCGATCGCAAGCACCGGCTTCTCCTCGAAAGCGCGGGCGAGCGAGTCGCCCAGGATCAGACGCCCCTCGGCATCGGTGTTGCTGATCTCTACGCTCGGCCCCTTGCGGCTGCGCAGCACGTCGCCGGGGCGGAAGGCATTGCCCGAAATGGCGTTTTCGACGGCGGGGATGAGGAGGTGCAGGCGCACGGGCAGGCGGCTCGCCGCTACCAGCTTGGCGAGGGCGAGGGCGTGGGCCGCCCCGCCCATATCCTTCTTCATCAGCCGCATTCCCGATGCGGGCTTGATGTCGAGCCCGCCCGAATCGAAGCATACGCCCTTGCCGATCAGCGCGATGCGCGGATGCGCGGGATTGCCCCAGCTCATCTCGACGAGACGCGGCTCGCGGCCCTTCGCGGCGGCGCGGCCGACGGCATGGATCATCGGATAGCCGCTGGCGAGTTCGTCGCCCTTGGTGACGCTGACATCGCCGCCAATGGCCTTGGCGACCTCGCGCACCTTGGCCTCGATATCGGCCGGGCCCATATCCTCGGTCGGCGTGTTGACCATGTCGCGGACGAGCGCGACGGCCTCTGCCAGCCGGATGGTCTCGTCGATCGCGGCAGGCTCACCGGTCAGCAGGACGCGCGCACCCGCCGGCTTGTCGGCGGCGCGGTAGCGATCGAAACGGTGCTGGGCGAGCAGCCAGCCGAGCGCGGCCGCGCCGGGGGCTGCGTCGACGAGGCGATAGCTGCCGTCGGGAAGCGCATCGGCCGCGCGTGCGAGGCACCAGGGCGTGAGCGCCGCGCGATCGGCGACGCCGACCGCCACAGACCATTCGTCCGCCTTCTCATCGGGCAGGATCGCCTGTTCACCTGCCTTGCCTGCAAAGCCCTGTGCGGCTGCCGCGGCGCGCGCGCGCGGCGACTGGGCCTTCAGCCAGTCGTCATACCCCGCCGCGTCGACGAGGTGAATGTTGCGCGCCGTCTGGCCCTTGTCGGCGGTGAGGAGAGTCGAAAAATCGGTCATGGCTGCGGCCCGAAGTTGAGAAAGTTGACACGATCCGCGTCGATCTTCGCTTTCCGCCGCATCGCCTGAACCGCAGATGATCGACAGGCAGGGGCGGGGTGGGGGATCATGGTCCGTCGACGCTAGCGAATCCTCGTGGCGTAGGACAGCTTTGTTCGCGGGTCTCCGCGCCGTCGTTCGTCGCAGCTTCCCCGCAGTTGGTCGGCCGGCGCTTGGCTTTCGCGGTGTGCGTCGTCTACAACTTTAGTATGAAAAAAGAGGATGTCGTCGGCCCGACGATCGAAAGCTGCCTGTCGCCGCTCGCGGCGCAGCTGGCCGAATGGAACGAGGCCGAAAGCCTGACGATCAAGGCCGCGATCGCGGCGGCGGCGGGCTATGTCTGCGCCGAACCTGGCTATTCGCACGAAGAGCGGGGGCGGAACATCGCCGCCATCGCGACGATGGATATGCTCGTCCGCGCCAGCATGGAGGAAGACAGGCTGCGCGCCGCCGCGCCGGTGCTCGCGATCGCCTGAGCGATCGGCACTGGTCCAATCAAGCGACGGGCACGCCGAACAGATCGTGCTCGTCGGCATCCTCGACCAGAACGCTGAGGATATCGCCGGGCTTCGCGCCATGCGCGTCGCGTAGATGGACCGCGCCGTCGATCTCGGGCGCGTCGGCCTTGGATCGCCCGCTCGCGCCACCTTCGTCATCGGCCACGTCGATCAGCACGTCGATCGTGCGCCCGACCTTGGCGGCGAGCCGCGCGGTCGAGATGGCGGCGGTGTGCGCCATCAGCCGCTGATAACGCTCTTCCTTGACCTCTTCGGCCACCGGATCGGGCAGGTTGTTGGCTGCGGCGCCCTCGACGGGCTCGAAGCGGAAGGCGCCGACGCGGTCGAGCTGCGCTTCGCTCAGCCAGTCGAGCAGATACTGGAAATCCTCCTCGGTCTCGCCGGGGAAGCCGACGACGAAGGACGATCGGATCGCCAGATCGGGAGCGATTGTGCGCCAGCCCTTGATGCGTTCAAGCACCTTGGCGTCGTTGGCCGGGCGCTTCATCGCCTTGAGCACCTTGGGGCTGGCGTGCTGGAAGGGAATGTCGAGATAGGGGAGGACCAGCCCCTCGGCCATCAGCGGAACGACCTGTTCGACATGCGGATAGGGATAGACATAATGGAGCCGCACCCACGCGCCCAGCTGGCCCAGTTCGCGCGCCAGATCGGTCATGTGCGCGCGGACAGGCGCACCCTTCCACTGCCAGTCGGCGGCATGGCGCAGGTCGACGCCATAGGCCGACGTGTCCTGACTGATGACCAGCAATTCCTTCGTCCCCGCCGCGACCAGCTTCTCGGCCTCGCGCAGAATCGCGTCGGGGCGCCGGCTGGCGAGGTCGCCGCGGATCGAGGGGATGATGCAGAAGGCGCAGCGATGGTTGCAGCCCTCCGAAATCTTCAGATAGCTATAGTGGCGCGGCGTCAGCTTCAGCCCCGCCTCGGGCACCAGATCGATGAAGGGCGAAGGGATGGGCGGCGCGGCCTCGTGCACGGCGCCGACCACATCCTCATATTGGTGCGGTCCGGTGACGGCGAGCACCTGGGGGAAGCGCGCGCGGATGACCTCGGCCTCATTGCCCATGCAGCCGGTGACGATCACGCGGCCATTCTCGGCAATCGCTTCGCCGATCGCCTCGAGGCTCTCCTCCTTGGCGCTGTCGAGGAAGCCGCAGGTGTTGACGAGCACGACGTCCGCGCCGGCATAGTCGGGCGACATCTGATAGCCGTCGGCGCGCAGCTTGGTCAGGATGCGTTCGCTGTCGACCAGCGCCTTGGGGCAGCCGAGCGAGACCATGCCGACTTTCGGCGGGGAAGGGAGCGTTGTTGCCATGAAGGCGCGCGACATAGTCGCATTGCGCCGATTTTTCCAGATGCGGTTTAGCGACGGCCGAATGCGCGCCGGTTTTAGCTGGCGGCCCAGACCTTTTCCTCCACTATGCCGTCTCTCACGTCATTGCGAGCGTAGCGAAGCAATCCAGTACTGTGCTCGACATCTTTCTGGATTGCTTCGCTACGCTCGCAATGACGGCGATGATACTCAATGGCCTCACGCAGAGCGTTTTTTAGCGAGCGCCAGGGACTGACGTGCGGGCGCGGAACCGATTGGCGGCACGCTCATTCTCACCGGAACGGGGATCGCAAGCGGAGGGAATATGAAACAGCTCGTCGCCTTCGACCTCGATGGAACGCTCGCCGAGAGCAAGCAGGCGATCGACGCCGAGATGGCGGCGCTGCTGGCGCGATTGACCGAAGTCGCGCTGGTTGCGGTGATATCGGGCGGGGACTGGCCGCAGTTCGAGACCCAGCTGGTCAGCAGGTTGCCGGCCAATGCCCGGCTGGCGCGCTTCCTCGTCATGCCGACGACGGGCACCAAGCTCTATCGCCACTGTCCCGACGGCTGGATGCGCGTCTATGCCGAGCTTTTCTCGGATGCCGAGCGCGCGACGATCGAGGCACGGCTGAAGGCAGCCGTCGAGCAGGCCGGGCTGGCGGGCCAGCAGGTCTATGGCCCGCAGATCGAGGATCGTGGCAGCCAGATCACCTTTTCGGCATTGGGCCAGCAGGCGCCGCTTTCGGTCAAGACGGGCTGGGATCCCGATGCAGCCAAGCGCAAGGCGCTGAAGGCGATCCTCGATCCCCAGCTTCCCGGCTTCGCGATCAACATCGGCGGCGCGACCTCGATCGACGTGACGCGTGCCGGTGTCGACAAGGGCTATGCGGTACGCCGCCTGTCCGACGCGACGGGCGTGCCGCTCGATGCCATGCTGTTCATGGGCGATGCGATCTTTCCGGGCGGCAACGACTATGCGGTGAAGGTCGCCGGGGTCGACAGCGTGCGAGTCCGCGACGTCGAGGAGACGAAGCGGATGATCGAGGCGGTGGTCGCCTGCCTCAAATAAGCTCGGCGGCGGCCCGCGCCGGCGCTTCGACCGGCTGGTCGGCCAGATGCCGCGCGATGAAAGCGCAGGCGATCAGCTGGATCTGATGGAAGATCATCACCGGCAGGATGACGAGCCCGACCTGCGCGGGGGCGAACAGCACGCTGGCGATCGGCACGCCCGAGGCGAGGCTCTTCTTCGATCCGCAGAACAGCAGCACGATCTGGTCCTCGCGCGGCAGGCCGATCAGGCGGCCGCCATACCAGGTGACGAGCAGGCTGGCGGCAAGCACGGCGGCGCAGAGGAGGAAGATGATCCCGATCTCGCCGACCGACATACGGTGCCAAAGCCCTTCGACCACCGCCGCGCCGAACGCCGAATAGACGACGAGGAGGATCGATCCGCGATCGACCAGCCCGACGATGCTCTTGTGCCGTTCGATGAAGCCCCCGATCACCGGGCGCAGCAGCTGGCCGAGGAAAAAGGGCAGGACGAGCTGGAGCAGGATCGATTCGATCGACGCCAATGACATCGCGTTGCTGCCGCCCGAACTGATCAGCAGCGCGGCGAGCAGCGGCGTTACGACCGTGCCCAGCAGGTTGGAGAGCGATGCGCTGCACACCGCCGCCGCGACATTGCCCCGCGCGATCGCGGTGAAGGCGATCGAGGACTGCACGGTCGATGGCAGCAGGGTGAGGAACAGGATGCCCGTCGCCGCGATCGCGGGCAGGAAGGGCAGCCTGGTCACGCCCAGCCCCATCAGCGGGAAGATGACGAAGGTGGCGGTCAGCACGGCCGCATGAAGCCGCCAGTTCTTCGCGCCCGCAATCACCGCCTCGCGCGACAGCTTGGCGCCGTGGAGGAAGAAGAGCAGCACGATGCCGGCGTCGGCCAGCGTCGCGAATACCGGCGCGGCGGCCCCGCGCGCGGGCAGGATCGAGGCGATCAGCACCGTGCCGAGCAGCGCGACGATGAACGGGTCGAGAATGATTTTGAGCTTGGCTAGCATCGCGCGCTACCTAAGCCCTCATCCCGCGCTGTCGATCCCACCATTTCGTATAAGGCCGGGGCGGGGACCTAAGCGCCGGCACGCGGCTTGCCGGTGCCGGGAACGATCTCGACGATCGAATCGCCGGGCTGGAGGACCAGCGCCTCGGGCTCCCAGAAGCCATAGGGGCGGCCCTCGCGGTAGACGCGGACGCCCATGCCCGTTTCCACCGCGCGCAGCGGCTTGCCGATTTCGTGCTGCGCTACCGGGCGTTCGGCAAGCTGCACGCGCCCGTCGGCCGCTGCGAGATCGACCATATAGTCGGTGATGTGCGGGCCATAGCAGGATCCGGCGAGCAGCAGGCCGGCAAAGCTCGTCGGGTTGATCACCGTGTCCGCGCCGGCTTGTCGTGCGGGCAGTTCATTGTCCTCGGCGCGCACGATCACGCTGATCCTGATGTCGGGGGCCAAATGGCGCGCGGTCAGGCAGATGAGGATGGAGGTGTCGTCGCGCCCGGCGGTGGCGATCAGGATGCGGGCGCGGTCGATCCGCACCGCCTGCAGGATCGAATCGCGTGTCGCGTCGCCCTCATAGACGTTGAGGCCCTTCTCCTCGGCGCGCGCGATCGCGGCGGCCGAGGGATCGATCACGACGATTTCCGATGCCTGCGTGCCGCGCGCGATCAATTCGGCCACCGCCTCGGCGCCACTGCTGCCGAAACCGCAGACGATGACATGACCGTGAAGATTCTTCTGGATGAGCGCCATTCGCCACCTGTCCCATGTGCGCTTGAAGACGAAGCTATAGGCCGTCCCGATGAAGATGAGCACCACGAAGACGCGGATCGGCGTGACGACGAGCGCATCGAACATGCGCGCGCCGGTGCTCACCGGGGCGATGTCGCCATAGCCCGTCGTGGTGATCGAGATCATCGTGAAATAAACGACGTCGAGGAAGCTGACATGCCCGTCGGCATTGTCGCGCAACCCGGTGCGATCGAACCAGTGGACGGCTATGGCGATGCCGACAAGCGTCAGCACCAGCAGCACGCGCCAGCCGATCGAGATCCAGACCGGCGTCGTCGAGCGGCGCCTGAGCGTTACGTAGCGGGGCGGCCGCCCGCTCATCCCCGCGCCGGCAACATGGTCAGCGGGTCGACAGGCGCGCGCTTGTTGCGGATCTCGAAGTGCAGGCCGCTGTCGGTGCGGCCGATCACCTGCCCGCGCCTCACCGCCTGCCCGCGCGTCACGCCCAGCGTGTCGGCGCGGGCATAGGCGGTGATCCAGCCGTCGCCGTGGAGGATCAGGATCAGCCCGCCATAGGCCGGCAAACCGGTGCCGACATAAACGACGACGCCGTCCGCAGCGGCGACGATCGCTTCGCCGGGCGCGGGCGCGAGATCGATGCCGTTGCTGACTTCGCCCAGGGCCGGCCCGCGGCCGAAACGGCGAACCACGCGGCCGTTCGCCGGCCAGATGAAGCGTCCGGAGAAGCGCTCGGGCTCGCGCACCGCGACGGTGGGCGGCAGGACGCGGCCGGGCGTGACGGCGGGCGGCGGGGCCGGGGGCTGGTTCTCGGCGACCGCCGGCTCGCCACCGGTGAGGATCGAATCGATGTCGAGGCGGAAGGCGGCGGCGCGTTCCTCGATGCTTTGCTGGGGCTGAGTCGCCGCGTCGGGGATCAGCAGCCGGCGGCCGGCGCGCAGTATATAAGGGTCCCGCAGCCCGTTGGCGGCGATGATCCGGTCCCAGGAAATGCCATAGGCACGCGCGATCGCGATGCCCGAATCCCCGGCGACGATCGCATGATAGCGGCCGCCGGGGATCTTGAGCCGCTGGCCGGGCCTGATCGTATAGGGTGGCGATATGCTGTTCGCGGCGGCGATCGCGTCGATCCCCGCGCCCGTCTTGCGCGCGACGACGCCCAGCGATTCT
This sequence comes from Sphingomonas sp. EU05-FHT14C10, assembly GCF_058790595.1. Taxonomy (NCBI): domain Bacteria; kingdom Pseudomonadati; phylum Pseudomonadota; class Alphaproteobacteria; order Sphingomonadales; family Sphingomonadaceae; genus Sphingomonas; species Sphingomonas sp. EU05-FHT14C10. The sequence continues at coordinate 150,727 of NZ_JBYTEN010000007.1, forward strand.
CCGGGCTGGACGACATGGGTGCCGGGCGCGACGCGGATGCTATCGGGCCGCGCCGGGCGCTGGTCCCACACCGGCGGGGTCTCGGGCAGGCCGGCGATTTCCGCTTCCAGGCGTGGCGGCATCTTCTGGGTCAGCGGCTGATCGGCATGGCGCGGCGCGACGCAGGCCGACAACGCAATGCAGACCGCAGTCGCCGGGATCAGCCGCGATGCGCCGGGCGCCTTCACCGGTAGGCGGCCTCCAGCGTCCCCATCGATTCGAAATGGGTCATGTCGAGGTGCAGCGGGGTGACCGCGATATAGCCTTCGGCCACCGCTTCCAGATCGGTGGAATGCGCCGGCGTGCTGATCGTCGGGCCAAGCGCGAACCAGTGATATTCATAGCCGCGCGGATCGCGGCCGCTGACGATCTTGGTGCGGCCATAATCGCGCAGCCCCTGGCTGACGACACGGACGCCCTTCACCTGATCGGCGGCGAGCGCGGGGAAATTGACGTTGATCAGCGTGCGCGGCGCCAGCGGCGCCTCGATCAGCGGGCGGAGCACTTTCTCGCCCCAGGCCTGCGCTGCCGCGAAAGGCACGTCGTCGCCCATACCTTCCTTGGCATAGACCTGGCTGAGCGCGATCGATCGCACGCCCGCCAGCGCGCCTTCCATCGCCGCAGAGACGGTACCCGAATAGGTCACGTCCTCGCCCAGATTGGCGCCGCGATTGACGCCCGAGAGGATCAGGTCGGGCGGGCTGTCGGCCATGATCTTGGCGAGCGCCATCATCACTGAGTCCGTCGGCGTGCCGGTGACCGAATGGCGTCGCTCGCCCAGACGGCGCAGGCGGAGCGGGCGGGTGAGCGTCAGCGAATGGCCCGCGCCCGATTGCTCCTCGCTCGGCGCGACGATGGTGATGTCGTCAGAAATGGTGCGAGCAATGGCCTCCAACACCTTGAGACCAGTTGCGTGGACGCCGTCGTCGTTCGTCAGCAGGATTTTCATTTCGGCGCGAGCACGGTGGCCCCTCCCATATAACCGGTCAGTGCCTGGGGAACGCGCACCGATCCGTCCTGGTTCTGATAATTTTCGAGTACCGCCACCAAAGTGCGACCGACTGCCAGCCCCGAGCCGTTGAGCGTATGGACGAAGCGCGTGCCCTTGGCCTCGCCGGCGGGCCGGTAGCGCGCATTCATCCGCCGCGCCTGGAAGTCGCCGCAGTTGGAGCAGGATGAGATTTCCCGATAGCGCTGCTGCCCCGGCAGCCACACTTCGAGGTCGAAGGTCCTGGTCGCCGAAAAGCCCATATCGCCCGAGCAGAGCAGCATCCGCCGGTAGGGAAGCTGGAGCGCCTCGAGGATCGATTCCGCCGCGCGCGTCATCCGCTCATGCTCGGCGTCGGACTCCTCGGGCGTGGTGATCGAGACGAGTTCGACCTTCTCGAACTGGTGCTGACGGATCAGCCCGCGCGTGTCGCGCCCCGCCGCGCCCGCTTCAGAGCGGAAACAGGGGGTGAGCGCGGTGAAGCGCAGCGGTAGCGACGTTTCATCGAGGATCGATTCGCGGACGATGTTGGTCAGGCTCACCTCGGCGGTCGGGATCAGCCAGCGGCCGTCGGTGGTGTGGAACAGATCCTCGGCGAACTTGGGCAGCTGCCCGGTGCCGAACACCGCCTCGTCGCGCACCAGCAGCGGCGGCGCGACTTCCTCATAACCTGCGTCGAGCGTCTGTCGATCGAGCATGAACTGGCCAAGCGCGCGGGCAAGGCGTGCCACCGGCCCACGAAGCAACGCGAAGCGCGCACCCGCAATGCCCGCCGCCGTCTCGAAGTCGAGCCCGAGCGCGGGGCCGAAGTTATCATGCTCGGCGGGGGTGAAATCGAAGGTCGGCTGGTCGCCCCAGCGCTTGACCTCGACATTGTCGTTCTCGTCCGCGCCTTGCGGCACATCCTCGGCCGGCAGGTTGGGGATCGCGGCAAGCTGGGCATCGAGCGCCTCGCCGAGCAGCTTCTCGCGCGCTTCCAGCGTAGGAAGCGTCTCCTTCAGCGCCGACACTTCGGCCATCAGCGCCTGGGCTTCGTCCTCGCGCTTCTGCGCCTTTGCGGCGCCGATCGCCTTCGACGCCTCGTTGCGGCGGGCAAGCGCGGTCTGGAGCTCGGTCGCGAGCGCGCGGCGGCGTTGGTCGAGGTCGAGCAGCGCGGCGGAAACGGGCTCCAGCCCCCGACGGGCGAGCGCGGCGTCGAAAGCGTCGGGATTGTCGCGGATCAGGCGGATATCGTGCATGGCATCGGGCTATGGCCGGGCCTTATCCCCCGCGCAACCCCGCCCGCGCCAGCTTAGCCCTTGCGGCGTGCGGCGTAACGCTGGCGCGCGACGAGTCCGGCTGCGGCGGCGCCGAACAGGAACAGCATCGGCGGCGCCGGAACGTCGGGCGGAGGCGGGGGCGGCGGGCCGCCCGAAGAGCCGCCGCTGCTCGAAGCGCTGGAGCTGCTCGTCGACGAGGCCGAGCTTGTCGAATTGCCGAAGCTCGATGATCCCCCGGTAGCGCCCGAGCTCGTAGAGGTGGACGAAGTCGACGACGTCGAGGCGCCACCAGACGACGAGGCGGACGATGCACTCGATGACGATGCCGAACTGGCCGAAGAACTGCTCGTCGAGGACGAGACATTGCCGCTGCTCGACGAGGTCGAGCTGACATTGCCCGAGGATGTGCTGCTGCTCGATCCGCCCGTGGAACTGGTGGAGGTCGAGCTGACGCCGCCGGTCGACGTGCTGCTGCTTGAGCCGCCGGACCCGCCCGATGCGCTGCTCGTGCTGGTGCTGCCACCGCTCGACGTCGATGAGATGACGACGCTGCCGCCCCCCGCGCTGCCGCCGAAGAAACCGCCGAAAAAGCCGCCGCCAAAGCCTCCGCTGCCGCCGATCACCACCGGCGGCGCGCTGCTTCCAGGGCTGGCATAGCTGCTTTCGACCGGCGTCTGCGGGGGCAGGGGGATCGGTGCGGCCTGGCTCGATACCGTCACCACCTGCGGCACGCAGGCGGCGGTCGTCGTCGTCACGGTGCGCTTCACGCGCTTGCGCTGGATCGTCTTGGGCGCGACGCGCGCCTTGGGCTTCGCGACATGCGTGCGCGGTCGTTCCACGACATGCACTGCGCCGCCGCCGATCACGGCGCCGCCGCAGGCGCAGGCGCAAAGTTTCGCGAGGGCCATCCGGACCGACATGCTACGCGTCTCATCCCCAAACCGGCCCATTGCCCCATCAGGCTGGGAAACGGGCGTCCAATGACCATCCGAAACCCCGATCGGCGATGCATCTCAAGAGGGTTAACCTTCAATTAGGGGGGCGCCGGCGGCGTTTCATCGCGATCGCGGGAAAGGCTTATGGTTAATGTGCCATTTGGGAACTGATTTGGCGGCGGGGAGCGATGGCGCGTTCCCCGGCCGGTTCAGCCATGGGCAATGCTGCGCGGCATATCCTTGAATCTCGGACGCGAGTCGTGCGCCACTATGGATATTCCTGCGACTTGTGCGGCCGACGCGGCGTGGCTATAGGCGCGCTCGGGTGGGTCCGTGACCGTCAACCGACCGGCACGGACGGGTGAGTGGAGAATGGCATGGCGACTGCGGTCACCGACATGAATGGCCCGGACGAGTCCGGCGCTGCCGATTTTGACGAGACTTATCGACCTTCAGCCGCCGAACCGTTCATGAACCCGCGTCAGCTCGCTTATTTCAAGGCGAAGCTTCAGGCGTGGAAGGCGGACATCCTTCGCGAGGCGCAGGGGACGCTCGCACAGCTCCAGACCGATTCGCTCCGCGAGCCGGACGTGACCGACCGGGCGTCGAGTGAGACGGACTGGTCGATCGAGCTGCGCACGCGCGATCGCCAGCGCAAGCTGATCTCTAAGATCGATGCGGCGCTGCGCCGGATCGAGGATGGCGAATATGGCTATTGCGAAGTGACCGGCGAGCCGATTTCGCTCGGGCGTCTCGAGGCTCGGCCGATCGCGACGATGACGCTTGAGGCACAGGAGCGTCACGAGCGGCAGGAGAAGGTCTCACGCGACGAATAGCGCCAGACTTTAACAATTATTCCAGAGTTGTTCACTATTGAGTCTGGCGGGAACGCAAGGATTGAAGTGACGAATCCAATGTCAGGCGCTGCGGCAGAGGGGGACCTGCACGACGAGCAGATGCAGCACCCGCGCGAAAGCGTTCGGGACAGCCTGTTCATCCTTGCGAACATCGCGGCGGTCGATGGCGGGCTTGCGTTCGTAGGGCGCGTCCGCAACCTCTCCACCGGCGGAATGATGGTAGAGGCGCCGGCGACTCCGGGAATCAACGATCGTTTCGGAATCGACCTGCGCGGTGTCGGGCACATAACGGGGCGCGTGGCCTGGGCGCGGGACGGCAAGATCGGCTTCGCGTTCGACAGTCCGATCGATCCCCGCGCAGCGCGCAAGCCCGTTTCGAGCTCGGCGAAGGCGCCTGTCGAGCAGAAGCCGTTCCGCCTCTTCTGAGCGGACAGCTCTGCCCGACGACTCAGGCGCCTAGTGCGCCAGCATCGCTTCCTTGATCTTGAGTTTTTGCTTCTTGAGCGCTGCGAGTCGCGACTGATCGGGCATCGGTCGCCGCAGTTCGGTGGAGATTTGGGCATCTAGCCCCGCATGTTTCGCGGTGAGGGCGGAAAGATGCGCGTTTTCCATATCGACGCTCTCCTTACTCTGGCTTCAGGGGATAGCGAGTTAAGCACTAAACGGGTTAACTGTCTCTACCCAGTTTGGGTAAAAGAGACGGCCCGAGGCACGGTGGTGGACGAACGGCGGCGCTTCGCGCACAATCGTTTTATCCCATGGAGTTGGGCGGAAAAGGGCGGGCATGACGGACGAACTCGCGCGTCGATTGGAAATGCTGAAACTTGAGCATCGCGATCTCGACTCGGCCATCACCGTTCTCACCGAGCAGGCGGTGCAGGATCAGCTTCAGCTCGCCCGGCTCAAGAAGCGCAAGCTGAAGCTGCGCGACGAGATTGCGATGATCGAGGACCAGATGATCCCGGACATCATCGCCTGATGGCCGAAAAGGCCGTTGGAGCCGCGTTCACCCTGTTTCACGCTGGCGGGCGCCGGGACGCTATGGCAGCAGAGACGCCATGACCATGCTGTCCCACGACCTGCAGATGACGCCGCGGCTGATCGAGTCGCTCTATCTCGAGGCGATGGTGCTTGCCGATGAAGCGCGCGGTTATTTCGATCATGTCGCGAAAAGCGATCGCGACTTGCTCGGCGCGGCGGATCGCGTCGCCTTCTCGTGCGAATCCCTGAAGGTCACGACGCGGCTGATGCACGTCATCGCCTGGCTGCTTCATCGCAAGGCCGAGGCAGCGGGCGAAGTGATCGAGGGCGGCGGGCGGCTGGGCCATGCCGCTATCACCGAGCCGACGGTACGCGATGTTATGCCGGAGGCGGCACGCGCACTGATTGCTGCGACCAGCGACCTTTATGATCGTGTCGTTCGGCTCGACAATGCGCCGTGCGCCGGGGAAAGCCCGGCGCGCGCGCTGATGAGCAGGCTGCAGGGCGCCTTCTGACGCCCCTGTCCCTGGGGCTCAGTTCCAGGCGTTGTAGTTGGATTTGGCGATGAGTTCGGCGCGCGCGGCGTGATATTCGCGCTCAAGCTCGTCGACGCGGTCGGCGACGCTCTGCACCGCATGGACCGATCCGATGCCCTGGCCCGAACCCCAGATGTCGCGCCAGGCCTTCTTGTCCTGATTGCCGCCCGATCCGAAATCCATCGTTTTATATTCGCCCTTGGGCAGATTGTCGGGATCCAGCCCGGCGGCCTCGATCGAGCCGCGCAGATAATTGCCGTGAACGCCAGTGAACAGGTCGGAATAGACGATGTCGGCGGCATGCCCTTCGACGATGCCCTGCTTGTAGTCGTCGGCGGCGTTAGCTTCCTTCGTCGCAATGAAGGCCGATCCCATATAGGCGAGATCGGCGCCGGCGGCCTGCGCGGCGAGGACCGATCGGCCGTTGCCGATCGCGCCCGACAGCGCGACGGGACCGTCGAACCATTGGCGGATTTCCGAAACGAGCGCGAAGGGAGATGTGACACCGGCATGGCCGCCCGCGCCGGCGGCGACGGGAATCAGCCCGTCCGCGCCCTTTTCGATCGCCTTGCGCGCAAAGCGGTCGCTGATCACGTCGTGCAGCGTGATTCCGCCCCAGCCATGGACGGCGGTGTTGAGATCCTCGCGCGCGCCGAGCGAGGTGATAACGATCGGCACCTGCCACTTGGCGCAGATCATGAGGTCGGCTTCGAGGCGGTCGTTCGATTTATGGACGATCTGGTTGACGGCGAAGGGCGCGGCCGGGCGATCGGGATTCTCGCGGTTCCACGACGCCAGTTCCTCCGTGATCCGGTGGAGCCACTCGTCGAGCAGGCTCTGCGGCCGCGCATTGAGCGCGGGGAAGGATCCGACGATCCCCGCCTTGCACTGGGCGATCACCAGATCGGGACCGGAAACGATGAAAAGCGGCGAGCCGATGATCGGCAGGCGCAGGCGATCGAAAATCGAAGGCAGGCTCATGCCCGTTTCATAGCCGGACCGTCCGGCGAGTAAAGCCGGCTGGACGTTCGGCACATTTGTTCGGACGGCGCCAAGGTGGCAGGGGGGCGGCCTTTGCCCGATTAGGCGGCGAGCAGCGCCTCAATCGGCTCGGACAGCTTGATGCCGTCGAGCACCGCCGCCGTTTCGTCGCGCACGCGGAGCATGACGAAATGCACGCGGCATTCCTCCTGCGTCACGCAATTCTTGCACGGCGTGTAGGCCAGGCGGCTGGCGCAGGGTACGAGCGCGAGCGAGCCGCGCGTCTGGCGCACGATGTCGCCATAGCTGATTTCGTGCGGCGGTCGCGACAGCCAGTAGCCGCCGTCCTTGCCGCGCTGCGTCTCGATCAGACCCGCACGGCTGAGCTCGGACAGGATCACCGTCAGGAACTTCGCTGGGATGTTCTGCGCGTCCGCGATCTCGGTCAGCTGCACGGGGCCATTGCCATAGCGGTCGGCCAAGTGGAGAAGCGCCCGGATTGCATAGCGCGTTCGTTGAGAAAGCATGGGGCCAATAGGCGCCAATCCACGTGCTTTGCAAGCGTGGCCATGCCGCTTTTCCGCGGACTGTTGCCCGTAATACTCAGCCCGCTAGAGCGCCGAACAGCTCATAGGGACGCAGCGGCTTCTCCAGCACGGCCGCAAACCCGCTGGCGAGTGCGCAATCGCGGACCAGCGGCGAGGGGAAAGCGGTGATCAGCACCGCGCGTCCGTCCCAGCCGCGCCGCCGCATCGCGCGCAATATGCCAAGCCCGTCGCCGTCAGGCAGGCGGTAGTCGGTGACCAGCATGTCGATCTCGTCGACCGGCGGTTCGTGGAGGATCGACGCGGCCGACGCATGGGCGCGCACATTATAGCCGGAGCCATGCAGGAGGAGCTGGAGCGAGCGGCGCACGGCCTCGTCATCGTCGACCAGAAGGACGCGGGCTTTGGGCGTTTCACCGGGGTTTTGCGTTTCGGTCGACATCGGCTCTCGGACACGCTTGGATTATTGTCCTACCTTGCCGCGTCGCGCCGCCGACGTCCTTACGTAGAGTCCGCAACCTGATCGGACAGGCCCGCCGCGAAGGCGAGGCGGAGCGCTTCGGACAGGCTGTGGACGCCGAGCTTCGCCATCAGGTTGGCGCGGTGCACTTCCACCGTGCGCGGCGAGATGCCCAGATCATAGGCGATCGTCTTGTTAGGGTGCCCGCGCACCAGCCCGCGCAGCACATCGGTCTCGCGCGGGGTGAGCGCGGCGAGCCGCACCGCCGCCTCGCGCGCTGAAGACATCGTCTCCCCATGATCGTCGAGGCGGCGGAAACCCTCCTCGATCGCCGCGATCAGCCGCGCCTTCTCGAACGGCTTCTCGAGAAAATCGACCGCGCCGTTCTTCATCGCCTGGACCGCGATGGCGATGTCGCCATGGCCGGTGAGGACGATCACCGGCATGCCCACGCCGCGTGTCGCGAGTTCGGCCTGCACCTCCAGCCCGTCCATCCCCGGCATGCGCACGTCGAGCAGGATGCAGCCGGCCTCGGCCGCCTTGACCTCCTTCAGAAACTCCACCCCGGACGCATAGGTCTTCACCTCGAACCCCGAGGTGCGGAGCATGAAGCCGGCCGAGCGGCGGATCGATTCCTCGTCGTCGACCAGATGGATGAGGCGCTTATCGGTCATTCTGATCCTCGCACTGCGCATTCATGACGGTGAAGTGGAAAATTGTGCCGCCTCCGGCGCGCGGCTCTGCCCAGATGCGGCCGCCATGCGCCTCGACGATCGTGCGGCAGATCGACAGGCCGAGGCCCATGCCCTGCTCCTTGGTACTGGTGAAGGCTTGGAACAGCTTGTCGAGCACGGCCGGTTCGATGCCGCGCCCGGTGTCCTCCACGGAGATGCGAACCATGGCGTTGGGCAGGCATGCGGTGCCGATGCTGACATCGCGCTCCTCGCAGTCGGAGAGCGCCTCGACGGCATTGCGGATGAGGTTGACCAGTACCTGCTGGATCTGGATGCGGTCGACGACGACGCAGGCGGCGGCCGGATCGAGCGTGAAGAAGGCGCGGACCCCGCGTTCGCGCGCGCCGGTCAGCGCGAGGTGGCTCGCTTCCTCGATGAGGCGCGGCAGGTCCTCTGCCTTCTTCTCCACTTCGCCGCGCGCCACGAAATCGCGGAGGCGGCGCACGATGCTGCCCGCGCGTAGCGCTTCCTTCGCGCTTTCGTCGACCGCCTCGCGGACATGGGCGATCGATTCCGCGTCGCCCCGGTCGATCAGGTCGCGCGCGGCCTCCAGATAGTTGGCGATGGCGGTGAGGGGCTGGTTGAGTTCGTGCGCGAGCGTCGAGGCCATCGTGCCCATCGCGCTGACGCGCGAGACGTGGATCAGTTCGGATTGGAGTTCCTTCAGGCGGAACTCGGCGCGCTGGGTGCTGGTCAGGTCGCGGATGAAGCCGGTGAAGATGCGGTGGCCGTCGCTGCGCGCCTCGCCGACCGCGAGCTCCATCGGAAATTCCGATCCGTCGCGACGCTTGCCGACGACGATACGGCCGATGCCGATGATACGCCGCTCGCTGGTCGTCAGGTAGTGGCCGATATAGCTGTCATGCTTGGCGGCGTCGGGCGCGGGCATCAGCATGCTCACGTTGCGGCCAAGCACCTCCGCCTCGCCGAAGCCGAACAGCCGCTCGGCCGCTGCGCTGAACGACAGGATGATCCCGCGTTCGTCGATGACGATCATCGCCTCGGGGATGGTCGCGAGGATCGAGCGGACATGCGACTCGCTGTTGACCAGCGCCTGCTCCGCTGCCTTGCGCGAGGTGACGTCGACGATGCTGAGCGCAAAGCCGTGCGCCGCGCCGCCATCCTCGCGGATCGCGAAAATGCTGACGTCGGCAAGGAATTCTGACCCGTCCTGGCGGATGCGCCAGCCTTCCTCGCGCCGGGTGCCGCGTGCAAGCGCGTCGGCCAGTTCCTTGGCGGGAAGGCCGGCGCGCGCGTCCTGCGGGGCATAGAGAACGGACAGCGGCTTGCCGATGATCTGCGTCGCCGGCCAGCCGGTCAGCAGCTCGCCGCCGCGCGGCCAGCTGAGGATCAGGCCTTCGGAATCGGTGAGGAAGATCGCGCGGTCGACCGCGCTGTCGACGAAGCGGACGAGCTCTTCACCTAGCTTGTCAGGGGAAAGTCCCTTTTCGCGCAATTTCCTATTCCTACAGACCCGAAAAGCCGCGTTCCAACATGCTTTGCCGCCGCATCCGCAACATTCCCATTGGGCACACTACGTAACGAGCTTTGTGCCGCTTCGTCCTAGCGCGAATTAGCTCTGATGATGGAGGCACAAATGAAAAGTGGGGCGTTTTTCCTGGTGACGGCTGCAGTTGCGGCAGGGGCCGCGTCGCCCGCATGGGCGGAGCAGGGCGACCTGATCGTCCGCGCTCGCGCGATCGTCGTCGCGCCCAACGAGAAGTCGACGGGGGTCAATCCCGCGTTCCCGACCGGCCGCGTCGGCGTCGACAATGCGGTGATGCCCGAGGTCGACTTCACCTATATGTGGACCAAGCATATCGGCACCGAACTGATCCTTGCGACGACCAAGCACGACCTGCGCGGCCGCGCGGGCCTGTCGGGCGTCGACAAGCTGGGCAGCGCCTGGGCGCTGCCGCCGGTGCTGACCGTGCAGTATCACTTCCTGCCCGATGCGAAGTTCCGGCCCTATGTGGGCGCGGGCGCGAACTACACGATCTTCTATTCGGACAAGACGAGCAGCGCGCTCAACGCCGCGATCGGCCAGACGTCGCTGCATCTGAAGGACAGCTTCGGCTACGCCCTGCAGGGCGGCATGGACATCGACATCACCAAGAAGGTCTTCATGAACTTCGACATCAAATATGTCGACATGAGCACCAAGGCGCGGCTCAACACCGCCGGTGCGATCAACCGGACCAAGGTGGACATCAACCCGCTGATCTTCGGCGTGGGGGTGGGCATGCGCTTCTAAGGCGCTTGTCCGGAAAGGGAGCGGGCGGGGCCGGAGGGCTCCGCCCGAACCTTTTTGCGCTGCCCTCACAACGCCGGTTTGAGCACGTGCCGGGCCGCGTTCTCAACGACGCGCGACAATGGTGTAGATCGGCACCGTCCGGTCGCGATAGCGATATGTGTTCCAGGACAGCGAATAGTTCTTGAAGCCGAGGATGCCGAGATATTCCTGCACCAGAAGGGGCGGGAGCCTGAACCATCCGTCGTTGATGCCGTTGGGCTTCGCGGCGCGCGGCATGAAGCGGGGGGTTCTTTTGAACTTGCTGGCGAATTGCCCATAGGGGGAAACATCGGACACGATGATCGCCTCGCGGGTGAGGCGCGCCCCATTTTCGAGCGCGAGAAACGGATCGCGCAGATGGAGCAGGATACTGCCGAATATCGTCACGTCGACCTCGCCGATCGACTGCGGAATATCATAGACGACGCCGTTGACCATATGCGCGCGCGAATTGAAGGCCTTGTGGCACAGCCAGTAGCCGTTGTTGATCTTGCGCAGATGCGCGCGCCGCGAGGCGCGGGTCGCGTCATTGTCATTCTCGGAGAAGGGGACGATGTCCCAATCATAATTTTCCGACAGGTCGTAGGAGACGACGTCGGCGCCGCGCTGCTCGACGTGAAAGCTCAATATGCCCGATGCGGCGCCGACATCGAGGACGCGGCGCCCGGTGAAGTCATAATGGCCCAGATAATCGTCGATCGCGCCGCGAAGATCCCATTCCCCTTCGACGACGCCGTGACCGGGTATGTCCATCGTGTGGTAGAAATAGCAGTCTTCCAGGGAATCGATCGTGCGCGGTTCGGCATAGGGAGACGCGTTCGATGAACCGTCGCCGGGTCGGGCTTCGTCAATCGCCATCATGTCGTTCGCAAATTCCGGATTTGTCGTTGGGATAGGGCGCAATGTCATCAGGCCTGCCAAGGCGAGTGTGACTGACACGGCCTAGACGGGAACCCCGCCACGGTCCAGCCGCCCCATACGGGGCATGAAGGCTTCGCTTGATTTGGGGGTAAATGCTTGTCCCGTGTCAGCCGGGGGTGCCGCAGATACCCGCTGCCTGCGGGGCGGATATCATGAACAGACCGTGCCGCGCCCACAAACCGCCTGGGAGACGAGCTGCAAGGCAAAATAAACGAGCCACCACGATGCAGGCAGCAAGATGAGAAGGTTCAGGCGGCGTGAACTGAAGGACTGGAAGGTCTGGACCGCCAGCGCTATCGTCGCCAGCGTCACGAGGGGCTGGCCCACAGAAGCAGGACCAGCAGCCAGGTAAACGGGTTTCGCTCCGATCCCGGCGCATCGAAAAGCATTCCGGACCCCATGGCGAAGAGCGCCGCGATCGGCAGGGCGATCAAGGCGCCAATGCCGATCAATACCGGGATCACGATCTGTGCCCCCTGACTTAATTGAGGATCGTTTTCCAGTTCGGACAAGATCAACCGCCCCCACCCATGATGATTGGCGATCATCATGGGGTTCGAGCCTGTTTGCAATGGGGTGAAGCTGCCAAGCTGTATTGTAATTTACATCCTAGACCGCGCGCGAAGCGGTGTCGGGCGCGGGTTTGCGATAGGCGTCGAATGCGTTGGCGGCGAGGCGCGCATAGGGGCGGCCATCGGGGGTGATGGCGATGCGCGCGCCGTCGATGGTGACGAGCCCGCGCGCGGCGAGATCGGCGAGCATTGCGACGCTTTCATCGAATTCGGCCAGCGGGCGGCCATGAAGTGCGGCGATCTCGGCGAGGTCGACCGCGCCGTCGCAGAGCAGGCGTTCGATCACCAGCCCGCGCATCCGGTCAACGGCGCTGCGCACGACGCCTTTCACGCCGGCAAGGCGCCCGTTGCCGGCGCGCATCCGCCAGGCGCCGACATGCTTCTCATTCTGCACGATGAGCCCCGGGAACTGGCTGATCGCCGACGTGCCGAGGCCGACGAGTATGTCGGCCTGATCATCGGTAAAACCCTGGAAATTGCGACGCAGCCGGCCTTCGCGCGCGGCGAACGCAAGGCTGTCGTCGGGCAAGGCAAAATGATCGAAACCGATCGCCTGATAACCCGCCTCGACGAGCAGATCATGGGCAAGCGCGCTCTGGACGAAGCGCTGCTCGGCATCGGGGAGGATGAGCGAGGCGATCATGCGCTGGCGCGGCAGCAGGCTCGGCAGATGGGCATAGCCGAACATCGCGATGCGATCGGGGCGCAGCGACAATGCGCGCGTTACTGTGTCGTCAATGTCGTCCAGTCCCTGACCGGGAAGGCCGTACATGAGATCGAGATTGATATGCTTGATCCCCGCGCCGCGCAGCTCGCCCACGCGCAGCGCGACCATGTCGAAGGGTTGGATGCGGCCGATCTGTTCCTGAATGTCGGAGCTGAAGCATTGGACGCCGAGGCTGACGCGATCGATGCCCGACGCGGCCAGCGTCTCGGCATAGTTGGCGTCGAGCAGGCGCGGATCGAGCTCGGCCGCCCATTCGACGGACTTGCGGCCCGCCACATCGAAATGCCGCGCAATCGCCGCGCAGACGCGCGCGAACAGCGCCGGGGGCAGGGCGTTGGGGCTGCCCCCGCCGAAATGGACGCGCTCGACCCGGCCGCGCAGGAGGGACACGACGGTCGCCATTTCGGCCTCCAGTGCGTCGACATAAAGGTTCAGCCGCTCGGGACGGCCGATCGCGCCGGTGTTGCATCCGCAATACCAGCAGATGTCGCGGCAATAAGGGATGTGGAGATAGAGCGAGACGGGCGCGCCATCGGGCACCGCTGCGAGCGTCTCTGCCTGAGCCTCGCCGCCGACGGCGTCGCTGAATTCAAGCGCGGTCGGGTAGCTGGTGTAGCGGGGCGCGGGGCGCCGGGCGAGGTCGGGCAGGTAGATGTGCATGGCGGCGTATCCGGGCGAGCGAAGGGCTGCGGCGGCGGAAAAACCGCCGCCGTGCCCTGGTTGGGAACCAGGCCTGTTTGAGAATGCGCATCCGCGCATTGGGCGGCACCGGCCCGCTCCCCGCCCGGCCTCCCATCTAGGACACACTGAGTGGGAGGCCGGGTGGGGGAGCGGGC